>CAZSET010000043.1:0-19647 GCA_964605915.1 uncultured candidatus Brocadiaceae bacterium
ATCGTACTTGACGCCGACGACGACTGCCCGGCGGGGCTGAGCCCTCAGTTGCGCTCTCGGGCTCAACGGGTCTCCAGTGTGCCCGTCGAAGTTGTGTTTGCCGTGAGGGAGTTGGAGGCATGGTTCCTGGCAGCAAAGGAGTCCCTCAGAGACTATAAAGGGATCAGACCGGACGCTTCTGCCCCACCTGACCCGGAGGCGATTCGGGGCGCGAAGGAAAGGCTCTCACAGAACATGGACGGCCGTACCTACCTGGGCGCGCACGATCAGGCGGGCTTCGCGGATAGGATGGACATGAACGCCGCCCAGCAAAGGAGCCCGTCATTTGCCTTCTTCCTCGAAGCGGTCAGGCGTCTGATAGGCCCATCCGGCCCGCCGTAATCTGCCAAGACGGACGCAGGGCAGCGTCTGACGCCCCTGTTCGTCGGCATCAGGGCACGCGCCTCCCGGAGAGAATTCGCTCCGCCATCATTCCTGCTCAGATCGCCCGCTCTGTCTATCGTGGAAGTCTCTGTGCGCAAAGGAGCAGGCGCTCGGCCATCGGTCTCCCACCGTTCGCATTCGCCAGCGCCGAAAGCGAATTACACGGTCTCACGGAAGCGGCTTCAGCTTGCCCCGGGCGGCCGCCTCCACAAGGCGTCCCTCGTCTCGTACGATGAGCCCGACGACGAGATGTGCGACCGGTCCATCGTGGTGGACGCGCTCCTTGTCGAGCTCCTCCTGAGCGGCAAGGCGCGTGTGGAAGGCGTCTGGGACGTCACCACTGAGGAAGAGCTTCGCCAGGAGCTCCGCGCCCTCACGTGCGCGTTCCGGCGCAAGGCGAAGGCCATGGACTGGGTGGAATCTGGCTTCCCGCCGGGCGCGCGCGTTGAACTCTACAGGGCTTCGCGGCTCCTGCGCAGGCAGCTGGGGCAGTTGATCCGGACGCTGGAGCTACACGCCCACTGGAAGCTGGCCAGGTGGATCCCGCCCGGGTCCTCGCCCCGTTTGCTTCGCGAGCCGGCGGCCGCTTGCGGTGACCACAGCGCCGCCGCATCGCCCTCGCCGGGCTCGCCGCCATTCGTCAGACGCGGGCCAGGGCCTCCTTTGCCGGCCAGATTGCACGTGACATCAGGTGTCTGGGTGCTATAATCACGGGCAACGTGGGCTCGTGCCCGTGGAGGAAACTGTCTAACTCCATGCCGTGGGGTGGTCTGGCCTTCGAGGGCCGGGCCGACCTATCGTCAAATGAACGACGATGCAAAGACACGGGAGCAGCTTCTGACCGAGGTGGCGGCCCTGCGCCGGCGCGTCGCCGAGTTGGAGGGGTCACGGGCTCAGCCCGAGGGTATCGAGGACGTCTTGCAGAGGGGCGAACCGCCGGCGCGGCTATTGCTCGAAGCAGTCCAGGACATGGTGTTCGTGTGGGACCTCCGTGTCGGCGCGGCGGCCTACGTGAATCCGGTCTGCGAGCGCGTGCTCGGGTGGACAGCCGACGAGCTGATCGGGACGGAGCCGCCAAGGGGCGGCGAACTGCTGCATCCCGACGATCGGGAGCGGGCCACGCAGGTGGGCGCCCGCCTCGACGAGGGGGCGGAAGGCGCCGACCAAGAGGAGTTACGGATCCGCCACAAGGACGGCCATTACGTCTGGCTGAGCGTCAGACGGACTGCCATCCGGGACAGTTCGGGTCGAACGATCGCCATGGTCGGCACCGCTCGAGACGTCACGAGTGCGAAGCAGACTGAGGCCGCACTCCGGGATAGCGAGGAGCGGCTGAGGACCACCTTTGAGGCGGCACGCAACGTTGCTTTCGTGACGACCGATCTGGCGGGCCCGGAGGCGCGGATCCTGGACTTCAGTCCAGGAGCGGAGAACATCTTCGGTTACAGCCGGGAGGAGGCCGTCGGCAAACCCCTCGCGATCCTGCATCCTCCCGATCAGGTGAAGAACTTCGCCGCCGTAACCGAGCGGATGCGCCGAAACCGAAAGAGCGCGGCCGCCGAGTTGGACCTGGTGCGGAAGTCGGGGGAGCGGTTTCCCGCCATTCTGACGACCTTTCCCATATTGGATGATGCCGGCAACATGGACAGGGTGCTCGGTGTCTCCATTGACATTACGGATCGCAAGCGCTTTGAGGAGGCCCTGAGGGAAAGCGAAGAGCGCTATAGGACGCTGGTCGAGAACATGGACCTGGGCGTGGCCCTCATAGACCGTGATTACAGGGTCATCATGGCGAACGCGTGGCACAGCAGGACGTTCGGCAAGGGCCCCCAGGAGTTTGTGGGGAAGCATTGCTACGAGGAGTTCGAGAAGCGTGACGCGGTCTGTCCACACTGTCCCGGAACCAGGGCAATGGCGACTGGAGACACACACGAAGTGGAGACGGAAGGAGTCCGGGACGACGGCACGCGCTTCCCGGTCAGGTTACAGGCTTTCCCAATCTTCTCTGGCGACGGGGATGTGACTGGTTTCATTGAGGTGGTCGAAGACATCAGCGAACGCAAACGGTCCGCGCGGGCGCTGCACGAGGCGGAGTTGCGTTACCAGGCCCTCTTCGAGAATGCGCCCGTGGGGATCGGCGTTTCATCGCGGGACGGACAGGTGCTCGCCACTAACGAGGCCATGTGCCGGATAACGGGCTACTCGCCCGAGGAGTTTGGGGCGGTCAACACCAGGCATGCCTACGTGGCCCCCGCTAAGCGGGACGACCTCTTGCGGCGGCTCGACAGGGATGGGACGGTCCGCAACCTGGAGGTCAGGTTGAAGCGCAAGGACGGCATGTCCTACGTGGCCCGAATGACCATCACCGCGCTCAGGCTGGGCGACCGGGGTGTTCTGCTGACGACCATAGAAGACGTGACCGAGCAGAAGCGCGCCGAAGCCGAGCTCCGCGACCACCAGGAACGGCTCCGTTCGCTGGCGTCCCAGCTCTCTCTGGCCGAAGAACAGGAGCGGCGACGGATAGCTTCCGACCTGCACGACAGCGTCGGCCAGTTGCTGGCGATAGCCGGCATGCGGCTGGGCGTCCTCCAGCAGAAGCCTTATTCCGCCGAGTTCGCCCGGCGGCTCCGGGACATCAACAAGTTGATCGACCAGGCCTCTCGCACCATGCAGTCCCTGATATTCGAACTCAGTCCGCCCGTGCTCTATGAGCTGGGGCTGGGAGCGGCCGTGGAGCTGCTGGCGGAGCAAATGCATGAGCAGCACAGCCTGGAGGTCGTGGTCGATTTGCACGGCGATAGCGCGTCCATGACGAACGACGCGCGGTCCCTGTTGTTCAAGGCCGTGCGCGAGCTGCTGATGAACGTGATCAAGCATGCGAAGACGGGCAAGGCGGAAGTGCGCATCAGGAGCAACAAGGGTGTGGTGCTGGTTGAAGTGGCGGACAACGGGGTCGGGTTCGACGTCGAACAGCTTGACCCGCGCCGCAACCGAGCAGGCGGGTTCGGGCTGTTCAGTGTTCGCGAACGCCTGGAGCACCTGGGCGGGACTTTGACGATAGATTCGTCACCGGGCGACGGGACCGTTGTTACTGCCACATTACCTATGGCGGAAGGGGCTAACTCCTAAACGGGGGGGAGAACATGGGCACACGGATTCTTCTGGCTGATGACCACAGGATAGTCCGCGAGGGCATTCGGGCGCTCCTGCTGGAAGAGACGAATCTGCTCGTCGTCGGCGAGGCCGAGACCGGGCGAGAAGCCGTCGAGCTGGCGCGGAAGCTCAAGCCCGACGTCGTCGTCATGGATATTGCCATGCCGGATCTGAACGGCATGGATGCCACGCGTCAGATCATGACTGCCTGTCCGAGCACCAGGGTGATCGCCCTCTCGATGTACTCCGACAAGCGGTTCGTCCGGGAGATGCTCCTTGCCGGCGCGGCCGGATACCTGCGGAAGGGGTGTCAGTTCGACGAGCTTGTGGAAGCAATCCAAACCGTCGTCGTGGGGGAAACCTACCTGGCGCCGGAGATTGCGAGCGCTGTGACCGCAGACTACGTGGAGTACATATCCCACGGAGCGCCGTCGGCCATTTCCAGCCTCACGTCCAGGGAGCGGGAAGTGCTTCAGCTCCTGGCCGAAGGCAAACGAGCCAAGCAGATCGCCGACCTGCTGCACGTAAGCGACAGAACGGTCTCCACCCACAGGCGGCACATCATGAAAAAGCTCGGCGTGGACAGCCTGGCTGGCCTGATCAAGTTCGCCGTTCGGGAGGGCATCACGTCCGTGGAGCCCTGACGCGGGCCGGAAGCCACCGAGCCGCGTTCCGTTCGGTAGTGCCGGATTCTCGTGACGGAGACGGACAATGCCGAAGAAGGTGCTGATTGCTCTGGTGGCCGCTGTGCTTGCGTTGGCGTCCTGCGGCTGCGTGAACCTTCGGTCCCTGATTGCGGGCGAGGTGGAGGAGGTCGTCGTCCGCGAGTCCCCGCGCTGGTTCGAGCGTAATCGCGTTGCGTTGGTGGACGTGGGCGGCTTCATCGGCACGGAGCCGAGCTGGCTGCTGGGCGGCACCACGGTGGCCGACATCAAGGAGAAGCTTGACCGGGCTGCCGCCGACCGCCGCGTGAAGGCCGTCGTGCTGCGCATTGAAAGCCCCGGCGGCACGGTGAGTGCGAGCGACATCGTCTACCGCGAGGTGCTGCGGTTCAGGCAGCAGACCGGCAAGCCCGTCGTCGCGGCCCTTACGGGGACGGCCGCCTCGGGCGGCTACTACGTCGCGCTTGGCGCGGACCGTATCGTCGCATCCCCCACCACCGTCACCGGCTCGGTCGGCGTGGTGCTCCATCTGCTCAACGTTGAGGGGCTTTTCGGCAAGCTGGGGGTGAAGTCGGACGTCATCAAGTCCGGGAGCAAGAAGGACATCGGCTCGCCGATGCGGCCCATGACGCCCGAGGAGCGGGAGATACTGGAAGGCGTCATAGCGGCCCTGTTCGACCGCTTCATCCTCGCCGTCAGGTCCGGCCGTCCCGCCATGTCTGAGGACGACCTCGCCGCTGTGTCCGACGGCAGGATCCTCAGCGCCGAGCAGGCGCTGGAGCTGAACATGGTCGACGACATCGGCTACCTGGACGACGCCATAGCCCAGGCAATGACGCTCGCGGACGTAGCCCACGCCGACGTTATCCTCTACCGTCCGTTCCCCCACTATAACGCCAACATCTACGCGGCGACGTCCTCCAGTGAGGGCATGGTCGAACAGGGCCTGGAGCTCCTGCTCAGGCGCAGCGGTCCCACGTTCCTCTACCTCTGGCTGCCCGGCTCGTGAGCAGGGGGACTGCCCGGCGCGTTCGGTCAGTCCTGGCCCGAGGCAACCTTCTCGACGGGGACGAAGATCTCCGTTTCCATCTCGGAGTAGTCGCCCGCTGCCGAATGGGACAGGAAGACCTCGCAGCATGCGTCCGCGGCCGCGTAACCTTGCTGACGCACCCAGGCGTAGAGGCGTTCGCGCACTGCCCCCGCGTCGTCGATGCCCTTGGGCTTCCGTAGGACCGCCGCCTCCATGGCCGGCAGGCGCTTCACGTCGGTGAACTCCCCCAGTGTGCCAGTCAGCTTCAGGGCGTCCTCCCCGACCGGTATGCGGATCTCGCTCAGCGGTCGCCGGCGTGAGCCTGCTGCCATTCGTAGATGGACGGCACGGCGGGCTGCGGCCGGGGCGGCTCCTGAAGGGGGAGCGCCTCGTTCCCTTCCACTCGCTCCGGCGTGGCGATGCCGGTCACGACCTCGCCGTTCCCCCCGTAGAGTCGGTTGCCGAGGATCTCGACGCCGATGCAGTCCGGCGTGGCCAGCAGGACCATCGGCGACTCTTCGTCCCTGAGCGCGAAGACGTTGCCCCTGATGACGTGGTCGAAGCTGGCCGTCCTGGCGAAGACGCCGCACCCCTTGTCCACGATGAACCGGTTGTAGAGGATCAGCCAGTTCTCGTTCATTCCGCCCATCCAGAGGCCGTCGCGTTCGGAGCTTATGTCGCAATTGTAGACGACGTTCCGAGGCCCGTTGGGGCCGTGGGCGGTGTCTTCCGGTGGCGAGGCCCACATCCCGTATCCGTAGGCGCCGTGCCCCCGGACGGAGGTGACGACGCACTGCTCCATGAGGTTCTCATTCGTCCAGCCCGAATGCCACTGGGCGTCGCTTTCGTGGAAGACGCCCTTGCGGATGACGTTGCCGCTGGCCGCCCACTGGAACAGCGGCGCGTGGCGCAGCTTGAACGTCTCGCAGTCCTCCATCAGGCAGTCCCAACTGTGCTCCCAGCCGGCGTAGGCGGTCCCCCCGCCGCCCTTGAACCACGCGTCGTCGAAGACGCAGTTCCGAATCTCGCACCATTTGGCGCGGCTGCCGTAGACGGGGAAGCGCCCGCACTTCCTGACTGTGACGCCGCGCGCCCAGCAGTTCCACGCGTCGCCGAGGATGACGGTGCTGATCCACAGGTTCTCGGTCTGCTCGATGTAGAGGTCCTCGATGCCGCAGTTGCGGATCGGAATGGTCTTCTGCACATAGGAGCCGTCGATGGTGGGGAATTCGATGCGCAGGGGCTGGTTGATCCGTATGGTGTTCCCCTCGACCTTCTCGATGCGGACCTGGTAGCGGCGGTAGGCGCCCCATCGGCAGGCGTTCTTCGTCAGCTCCTTCCAGCGTGGCGTGGCCGGACCGTCGATCAGTATGCAGTCGCCCGGGGCCAGGCTGCTGGCGTCGGCAACCTCGAGCGCCGTGTCGCCGCGCCGGCCGTCCCGCACGAGCGGGATGCGCGGCCCGGTCAGGCCCCTCCCGGCGAACGTAATGGCCGCCCGCGCGCTGGGAACCCCTTGCGTGTCCTGGAAGGTCGAGTCCACGGTGGCGGGGATCTGGCACCTGCGGACCGAGCCGTCGCGGTACCCCCCGACTCCCTGGAGGACGTGCGGTCCGTCGGGCACCTTGCCGATGAGGGCGCGGCCGCTCGTGGCGCACGCGAACGTGTTGCCGGAATGGGTGCTCCGCTTCCATTCCTTGATGGCGACGCCGTCGGCGAGGATGGTCATGTCCATGAGGCCTTCGGGCCGGCAGTGGAGCTCGATGCGGGTGTCCCTGCCGACGCGCGCGTCCGGGGTAGGCGTGTAGAAGGCGGCGCCGGGCTCCGGCAGGGCGTAGCGGAAGATCAGCCGAGTCTTGTCCGTCCCCTGCCCGCGGATGACCACGTTGTCGTGGCGGACCGTGACCGGCCTGTCCATGTAGTAGGTGCCCTGGCCCAGCAGGACGGCTCCGCCGCCGGCCTCGCCCGCGGCCTCGCAGGCCCGGCCCAGGGCCACGGAATCGTCCAGATCGTCGTCTGCGCGGGCGCCGAATTGCTCGACGCTTCCGAACGGCCCGACCTGCGGGATGCCGCCCTGGACGCCGCACTTCGTCCAGTTGGGATACACGATGCCGTCCGGTCCGACCACGTCGGCGGGCGTGAGCCGATCTGTCTCGTGGGGCCGGACCTTGTACTGACCTTCCCACGGCGGTCTCATGCCTTTGCTCCCGAGATAGACGAAGTGTAGATCATCCAGGTAAGCCTCGACCCGGGCGCCGCTGTAGCTGTGGATCCAGAGCTCCAGGTAGGCTGTCTGCTCCGTCGCGTAGACCGGGAGGGAGAACGGCTCCCATTGCTTGCTGCTCCCGCCCAGGCCGTGATGGCAGCGGTCGCCGGGCAGCAGCAGCCGCCCGTCCCCGTCCAGGACCCGCACGTAAATCCCGAGCCCTGCGCCCCACACGGGGTAGACCTGGCCCCGCAGTTCGAACGCCGCCGGCCCGGCGACGGCCAGGCGCGTCGCGCGCACGTTCGAGCCGAGCCTGAGGTCGTCGTCCACGATCCTCAGGGAGCAGTGGCCGCCGGCTGCCTGCTCCGTCGAGAGCGTGGCCATGCCCTCGCCTTCGGGGATGATCCATCCCGTCAGGCCGTCCTCGAACCCGCCGTTCGGGATGGGGAGCACGCGTTCCGTCTGCGCAACGGCCGTTGCGGCCATCGCCATCAGAAGCAGCCCGATCTGGAGCAATGTTCGCATGCGGACTTCCTCCAGCAGCCGTTGCACTCCTATTGGACCTCCGCGAGCAGATCGGCCATGGTTGAGCCGAAGGGGGCTGCCACGAGAACCTCGTCTGCCGCCAGGCCGATCTTCGGCCTGGACCCGCCGCAGCCGACCGAAAGCGTCGGGGCGCCCTTCATCAGCACGTAGGACGTGCACTCGCCGCAGGCCGCGCCCTCGGCGGACAGGGGCGAGTTCACCCGCTCGCCCGTCGCGCCGGAATAGGCCCGCACGACGCGCAGGGCTTCCTCCACATTGCATATCCGAATCAGCAGCTCTGCTCGCAGACGCTCGTGCGGGTATCGGAAGAACACGATGTAGCGGAAGGGGCGGGTGAGGCGCACCGCCGACTCGAGGAACGCCACGGCGATGTCCCGGTTCCTCGAATGCCCCCACCGCAGAAGCGTGTCCGTCATGCCGGGCAGGTCTGGTTCGCCGATCGCCAGATGGTAGCGGGCCAGGGGGCAGTTCACGTTGTCCGCCAGGATGGAAAACGGCCCGCGGTCCCGCGCGATGCCGATGAAGCGGCAGTAGGCCTCGCTCTCCTGAAGCTCCTCGACATCGGTCGGGCGCTGCTCGGGGAAACTCACCCCTATCAGGTTGCGTTGCTGAGCAGTCAACGGCGCGCTCCTCCAAAATGTGTTCGGGCCGAAGCGTGTGCTGCCCACGGCCGGAACCCATAGCTTAGCCCTGACACATGAGGCAATCCAGTTCCATGCCCGGCCGGCCCCATTCTTGCGCGTCGGACGGGCATGCGATAGGATTCCCCCCCGGGTGGCGCCGTGGACTCCACCCAGACATTGCCCGGCTCTCGGTCGGAGGTGACGTCGCAATGCATTGCAGAACCAAGTCAACTTGCTTCTGGGTTCTGTTGGGTTCGGCCCTGCTCCTTTCATGCCTGCCGGGCGGCCGGGCGGCGGCACAGGACAGGGTCAAGAGCTGGATCTGCATCGACCATTCCTGCACGGCCCGCACGTTCGTTGAAGGGGAGGCGTGGGAGGTGCCGGTCGAGTACTACCTCGATCCCGCCGAGGACAAGGGAGGGACCAGGCTCAACCTGTGGGGAGGCGGCCCGTGGATCGACAACCCAGACGGGAAGTACACCACGGACAGGCACCACGAGTCCTACCCCGGACTTTCCCACACCGTGGACGCGGAGCCCGGCCGCCACACGCACGTGTTCAGGTTGACGGTGCCGCCGGCGTTGCCGCAGAACGCCGTCCTGCTGATCGCCCGGTTCCAGGACGCTTCGGGCGGGTCGTGGCCGTGGGAGTTCCGCCGCGGCAGGATGTGGTTCGTGCGCAAGGGCGGCTACTTCGAGCTGGAGACGGAAAAGCCGGGCAACCTGTTCACGTACGACGAGCCGGTGCGCCTCGTCGCCAGGCTGGAGAACGTCAGCTCGCCCGGTCAGGAGAAGGCGCTGACCTACACCGTCTGGGACGTGACCGGGGCGGTCGTGGCTCAGGGGCAGGTGCGTTTCACGGTGGGGCAGGGCGGGCAGGAGGTGCCCATCGAACTGAACCTGGACCGGCGGGGCACCTTCCTCGTCGAGGCGGAGGTTCCCGGCTGGGAGAAGCGGGACACCACCTTTTGCCGCATCCCGGACGTGATGGCCATCACGGGCGGCGCGCCGACGCGGTTCGGCATGACGAGCGTCGTTGCTCCCGATCCGCCCGAACGGACTGACGAGCTCTGCCGCGTCGCGCGCAGGCTCGGCCTGACGAGCTGCCGCACGATGCATAGCTGGTATGACATGGAGCCGGGCCCCGGCGTCTACAAGCTGGACGCCTGGGAGCGGGCGTTGGACATCGGCCGGCGCCATGGGATCGACACGTGGATCTGCATCTACAACCCGCCGGCCTGGGCATTGGTGGACACGGAGAGCCTGCGTTCTTACAAGGCCGTGCGGGTCGACTGGGACGCGTGGCGCGACTTCGTCCGCACCGTCACCACCCGCCTGAAGGGCAGGCTTTACGGCTGGGAGTGGCTGAACGAGATCACGCCCGGCGGCACCGAAGACCCCGTCACGGACTACGTGAATCTGTGTCGCATCGGCACCGAGGCGGCCAGGGCGGTCGATCCGGACATCGTGACGATTCTGGCCGGCGGGCTCTGGCCGCGCAGCTATCGCATCGAGATGCTCAAGGCGGGCGTAGGTCAGTACGTCGACGTGCTGCCCATCCATTACTCGAACGGCGGCGCGGTAACCGAGGCCAGGGAGGACCTGTCCTCGGTCGGATGCGAAGACGTGGCCGTTTGGGACGACGAGACCGCCCGTGGCCTGAACGCCTGGAACGTGCCGCCGCTGGAAGAACTCCAGAACACCACCCAGGCCGACTGGGTGCTGACCCAGTGGCCGGACGAGCTGGCCGCCGGATGTGAGAAGATCATCTACTTCGGAGGCAACGGCGCCCCGGCCGGGAACTGGACCTACCTGCTGGGGGACTTGAGGCCCCGGCCCGTGGCTGCCACGCTGGCCGTGTTCGTCAGCAAGCTGTTCGCAGCGGAACCGGTCGGCGTCTTCTCGCTCGGCAAGGGCGGCCTGTTCCACCTCTTCGAGCGCGACGGCAGGGCGGTGCTGGTCTGCTCCACCTACGAGCGGGACGGCGAGACTGTCGCCCTCCGGGTCGGCACGGACAAGGTGGCGGCTACGGACTACCAGGGCAACGGGACCGAACTGCGGGCCGCCGGGGGCGTGGCGTCGCTTCGGCTGGGCTCCATGCGCTACTTCCTGGAGGGCGCGGACCTGGACGTCGTCAAAGCGTACGTCGTGCCGCAGGTCCAGACGCACCGTGGGGCGATGAAGAGAACGCGCCTGACCGAGGCGCCGCGCGTCACGATGCTGGTGGGGCAGGAGGGAGAGCTTTTCGTGCTGCTGAGGAACCTGTACGAACGCGAGCTGTCCGGCGCCGTGCGTCTGTCCCTTCCTCGGGGATGGCCCGCGGCGGGGGAGGTCCGGTTCTCGCTGGCGCCGGGCGAGGAGCTTTCCTTGCCGATCCCCGTCGTCGTGCCGGCCGATGCCGCGCCGGAGGACCATGCCGCCGAGGCGGTCTTCACCTTCTCCCTGGACAAGCTGCCCGAGATCAGCAAGTCCTTCGTCATCGCCGCCATCACGCCCGGCATGGTCGGCAACTTGGTCGCCAACGGCGGCTTCGAGGGCGCCGATGATTCGGGCAGCGGGCCCGAGGGGTGGCGCGTCAACGGCACCACCAGCCAGTGGGCCGGCTCCGAAGGGCTCGGGCTCGGCCTGGGCCAGCGCGTCCTGAAGTTCACTCAGTCCGAGGACTACGTCTCGAGCGGCCAGACGCTCCAGCTTCGCGGCGGGCAGACCTACCTCTACACCGCCTGGGTCTGGAATCGAAACATGCACGCCGGCTCGAACGTCTATCTGAACATGACGGACGGCTCTAGAAGGTCGCTCTACGACGTGCAGGTCTTTACGACCGGCGAGGATAATCCTTACTGGCAGATGTATACCAGCAGAATCCAGACCCCTGGGAACCTGAGGGACGCTGGCTTCTCCCCGCTCGCCATCGGGCAGGGGTGGGCGCTGTTTGACAACGTCCGCGTCACGCCGTTCGAAGGGACCGACTTCGCCGCCGAGTGCTACCGCACGCCGGCCCCACCCGCCATCGACGGCAAGCTGGACGACTGGATCACCAGGTGCCCCCTTCCCCTGGTGGGCCGGAACCAGCTCACGGTGCTGGAGCCGTCCTATGCGTGGACGGCCGAGAACCTGAACGGGGTGGGCTACCTGATGTGGGACGAGGCGAACCTCTACGTGGCCGTGCGCGTCCTGGACGACACACACCACACCGCGGGCACGGGCGACGCCGTCACGCAGGGCGATGGCCTCATCCTGGCCTTCGACCCGACCAATCGCAGCCCTGAGGCGTCAGGGAAGGCGTTTGCCTACTACGTCTCCTCCGCCGTGCCGGGCGGCGGCAGCGGGGTGCACACCATCTACCGCCCGGAAGCCTACTCGGGGGGCCTGCGCACGGGCCACCTGTTCCGCGACTCCTCGGTCTACGAGATGGCCGTCGGGCGCGACGACGGCGGATGCACCTACGAGATCCGTATCCCCTGGGCAGAGCTTGGCGGCGTGCAGCCGTCGTTCGCGGGCAAGTTCGCCTTCTCGGTTCAGCTTAACGACAACGACGGGCGCGGTCCGGCCGCGCACATGAACTGGGGCGGCGGTATCGCCCCGGCCTGGCGCCCGGCCGACTTCGGCGTCGTTACGCTCGTTGACGATTAGGGGGCACGTGATGGGCGAGGCTGAAGGCCAGGTGCGTCGCGAGCGGCCCCACGGGTTTTCGGTCGCTGAAGATGGCGCTGCAGTGAACGAAGCCCCCCGCCGACTGCCCGTGATGGCGGAGGCGGACGTGCTCGTCGTGGGCGGCGGACCTGCCGGTGTCGGCGCGGCCCTTGCGGCCGGCCGCGAAGCGGCCCGGACGCTGCTGCTGGAGCGTCACGCCATGCTGGGCGGCATGTGGACGGCGGGGCTCGTCAATCCCTTCTTCGAGTTCCGCAAGAAGGGGTGGATCGTGGGCGAGATCGTCGAGCGGCTCGAGTCGGAGGGCGCCTGGCGGCCCCATTTCCACCGATCGACCTTCGACGTCGAAGCGATGGTTCGCCTGCTGGAAGCCATGATGGCCGACGCCGGCGTTGAGTTCTGGTACCACGTGCTGGCGACGGACACGGTCGTCGAGGACGGGCGCGTTCGGGGCGTCGTCGTCGAGAGCAAGGCCGGGCGCGCGGCCGTCCTGGCGGACGTGGTGGTGGACTGCACCGGGGACGGCGACGTGGCCGCGCGGGCCGGCGTTCCCTACGAGCTCGGGCGCGTCGGCGACGGCCTGATGCAGCCCATGACCCTGATGTTCGAGATAGACGGCGTGGGCGACTACGTGCAGACCAACTCGCGGGAGACCTACGACCGGATGGTCGAGGCGATCCGCGAGCACGACCTCGGCGTCGACCTTCCGTTCGGCCGGGTCAACTACGCCCCGGCCATCATCCTGATGCCGCGTTCGGACAGCGCGGTGGTGCAGGCCACCCACGTGTACGGGCTCAACCCGCTGGACCCCCGCGAGTTCACGCAGGGGATAACGAACGCGCGCGTTCAGGTGCACGAGCTGATGCGCGTCATGCGCCATCTGCCCGGCCTGGGAAACATCCGGCTGATCCGCACCGCGCCGACGCTCGGCATCCGCGAGACGCGGCGCGTGCGGGGCCGCTACCGCCTGACGATGGACGACCTGTCCGAGGGCCGGTGCTTCGAGGACGCCGTCACCTTTTGCAAGTTCGGCGTCGACATCCACGAGCCGGCGCCCGGATCCGGCGTGCCCTCGGGGCACGGCGCGGCCATGAAGCCCTACGAGATCCCCTACCGCTGCCTCGTACCCGAGGGAGTGACCAACCTGCTCGTGGCCGGGCGATGCATATCGGGCAGCCACGAGGCGCACGCGTCCTATCGGGTCACCGGCACGTGCATGGCCATGGGGCAGGCGGCCGGACTGGCTGCGGCCATGGCCGCGAAAGAGGGGACCACGCCCGCGGAGCTGTCGGGCTCCACGCTCCATGAGGAGCTGACGGCGCGCGGCGTCGGCTTCCTGGAGAGCTGACATACCGTGCTGAGCGGTCCTGCGGAGGTCTTCCAGGGCTTGGGCCGCTGGTGAGAGACCGGCGCCGGCGGCGCCGCCCATTCCATGCGAGGGAGGACGTGCGATGCCCGAGACGTCGGCAACCGAGGTCGAGCAGTGGGGCATCTTCGAGCTGGAGCTTGAGGGGGAGGCCGGCGGCAATCCCTTCGTTGACGTAACGTTCCAGGCCCGGTTCAGCCACGGCCACCGCAACGTCGGCGTGAACGGTTTCTACGACGGGGACGGCCTCTACCGCATTCGCTTCATGCCGGACGTCCGCGGCGAGTGGACCTATGAGGCCCAGAGCAACTGCGAGGCCCTGGACGGCCGTTCCGGCTCGTTCGTCTGCGTCGTGCCGGGCGCCGGCAACCACGGCCCGGTCCGCGTCGAGGACACGTACCACTTCGCCTACGCGGACGGCACGCCGTACTACCAGGTCGGCACAACGTGCTACGCCTGGGTCCACCAGGGAGACGAACTGGAAGAGCAGACGCTGGCCACCTTGCGCGAGGCGCCGTTCAACAAGCTGCGCATGTGCGTCTTCCCCAAGCGCTACGCGTTCAACGAGAACGAGCCCGTTCACTACCCGTTCGAGCGGGGGGCGGACGGGGGCTGGGACTTCGCGCGGTTCAACCCCGAGTTCTTCCGGCACTTTGAGAAACGCGTGGGGCAGTTGATGGGACTGGGCATCGAGGCGGACCTCATCCTGTTCCACCCCTACGACGGCGGGCACTGGGGCTTCGATCGCATGAGCGCGGAAGAGGACGACCGCTACCTGCGCTACGTTATCGCGCGCCTGGCCGCCTACCGCAACGTGTGGTGGTCCCTGGCCAACGAGTACGACATTATGGAAACGAAGAACATGGCCGACTGGGACCGCTTCTTCCGCATCCTGTGGGAGGAGGACCCGCACCAGCACCTGCGCTCCGTGCACAACTGCCGCACTTTCTACGACCATGGGAAGCCATGGGTGACACATTGCAGCATTCAGGGCGGCACGGACGACGTGGCGGCCTGGCGCGACGCCTACCGCAAGCCCATTGTGGTCGACGAGTGCTGCTACGAGGGGAACGTCGAGCACGGCTGGGGAAACATCAGCGCACAGGAGCTGGTGCGCCGCTTCTGGATCGGCACGGTGAAGGGCGGCTACGTCGGACACGGGGAGACGTACCTGCACCCGCAGGACGTCCTCTGGTGGTCCAAGGGAGGCGTGCTGCACGGCGGGAGCCCCGCGCGCATTGCGTTTCTGCGCAGGCTCGTGGAAGGCGGCCCGCGCCGTGGCCTCGACCCCGTCCGCTGGCGGCCGCACTGGGACATGTGGGGCGCCGGGAAGGGAGACGACTACTACCTGTTCTACTTCGGCGGGCGGCAGCCGGCCCGGTACACCTTCGACCCGCCGGGGGATAACGCGTACCGCGTGGAGATCATCGACACCTGGGAGATGACGATCAGGCCGCTGGAGGGAACCTTTACCGGCAGGTTCAAGATCGAGCTCCCGGGCCGGCCCTTCATCGCCGTGCGGATGCAGAAGGCGTGAGAGGCGACGGGCGTCGCCGGCAGACGTTTGCGTTGCCGGTCGGCCTTTCTTATCATGCCGCGTTCGTAGACGTGCGTTTGCCGGAACCTGAGAAAGATGCGACCTCGCAGCGTGGAGAGACAGCGTGAGACAGAATCCATCGGCTTCCAAGGCCCGCAGAGAGGCGACCGGGGACGTGCGGCGCACAGACGACCTGGAGACGGTCAAGGCGCTGCGGGCGGCCTACGAGAAGATGACCGATCACATGGCCCGCGCCATCGTCGGGCAGCAGCAGGTCATCGAGCAGATCCTGATTGCCGTCTTCTGCCGCGGCCACGGCCTGCTGGTCGGCGTGCCCGGCCTGGCGAAGACCCTGATGGTCCGGACGCTGGCCCGGGTGCTGGACCTGACCTTCAGCCGCGTCCAGTTCACGCCTGACCTCATGCCCTCCGACATCACGGGCACGGACGTGCTGGAGGAGGACCGCACGACGGGGAAGCGCGTCTTTCGCTTCGTTCGGGGTCCGATCTTCGGCAACATGATCCTGGCCGACGAGATCAACCGGACCCCGCCGAAGACGCAGTCGGCCCTCCTGGAAGCGATGCAGGAACACCGGGTGACCGTGGGTGAGGAGACCTACGTCCTGCCCGAGCCGTTCTTCGTGCTGGCCACGCAGAATCCCATCGAGCAGGAAGGCACCTACCCGCTGCCGGAGGCCCAGCTCGACCGCTTCCTGTTTAACATCATCGTGGATTACCCGTCGCCGTCGGAAGAGACCGATATCATGAAGCGGGAGACGGGCACGTACGCGGCCAACCTGGAGGTGGCCCTCACGGGGGACGAGATACTGCACCTGCAGGACGTGGTGCGCCGCGTGCCGGTTGCGGAGCACGTGTTCCAGTACGCGCGGGACCTCGTGCGGGCGTCCAGACCCGGACAGAAAGAAGCGCTCGACTTCGTCGGGGAACTGGTCAGTTGGGGCGCCGGGCCGCGGGCCAGCATCTACCTTATACTCGCCGCGAAGGCCAGGGCGGTGCTGCACGGCCGCTACCATGCCACGACCGAAGACGTGCGCGCCCTTGCCCTGCCCGTGCTGAGGCACCGCGTGCTGACGACGTTCAACGCCGAGGCGGCAGGAATCGGGGCCGAGGAGATCATCCTGCGTCTGCTGGAGGAGGTGCGGCCGTCCGGCAGCGACGCCCTCGCGTGAAGGCGCAGTCAGCACAGTCGGTCGCGGCACCACCCCTGCAAGCCCCTTGAGCGGCGGGCCGGAGGCGTGAGATGGCGGCACGAGCGGACATGCCGGACTACATGCGTCTGCTCGACCCGCAGGCGCTCGCGAAGGTGCACCGGCTGGAGCTGGTCGCGCGGGGCACCGTCGAAGGCTTTGTCTCCGGGCGGCACAGGAGCCCTTACAAGGGCTTCTCCGTCGAGTTCGCCGAACACCGCCAGTACGTCCCGGGGGACGACACGCGCGCGCTGGACTGGCGGGTCTACGGTCGGTCCGACCGCTACTACATCAAGCAGTACATCGAGGAAAGCAATCTGCGCGCGACGATCCTGGTGGATGCCTCGGGCTCGATGGCCTACACCGGGAATCGGGCGGCCGTGCGTGACGGCCGGCCACTGAGCAAGTTCGATTACGCCCGCTATCTGGCGGCCTCCCTGGCCCACCTGATGATCTACCAGCAGGACGCGGTCGGCCTGGTGACCTTCGACAAGGAGATACGCCGGTACATCCCCGCCCGGGGCGTCATCAGCCACCTGCGCGCCATCCTCGAAGAGCTGAATGGTACCGAGCCGGGGGAGGAAACGGACCTGGCCCCGATCTTCCACGACATCGCCGAGCGGGTCCGCCGGCGGGGCCTCATCGTCGTTATCTCCGACCTGTTTGATGACCCCGAAGAGATACTCAAGGCGCTGCATCATTTCCGCTACCGCAAGCACGAGGTCATCGTGCTGCACGTGATGGCCGACGAGGAGCTGACCTTCGCCTTCCAGGGCCAGACCATGTTCCGTGACCTGGAGCTGCCGAGCCGGCGCGTGCAGTTCGACGCCCGCGCGATCCGGTCCGACTACCTGGGCCAGGTCCGCCGCTTCATCCGTGCCATCGAGGCCGGATGCGGGCAGATGAGCATCGATTACGTGCCCATGTCGACCAGAGAGGATTTCGACACGGCGCTGACGCACTACCTGGCGCACCGCAAGAGCCTGGCGAAATGACTTTCTTGAACCCGGCGGTCCTGCTGGGCTTGGCCGCCATCGCCATCCCGATACTCATCCATCTGTTCCACCGGCGGAAGGCCCGGCCCGTGGAGTGGGGGGCGATGCGTTTCCTGCTCAGCTCCCTGGCCAGCCGCACACGCCGCATCCTGCTGGAAGAGCTGCTTCTGATGGTGCTGCGCTGCCTGCTGATCGTGCTGCTGGTCATGGCCGTGGCCAGGCTGTTCGTGCCCGCCCGCTCCATCGTGCCGTGGCCGATCGTGCTGCCGGCCCTGCTGAGCGCCGCCGTGCTGGCGGCCGTGGGTGCGGTGATGTGGGCCCGCCGGCTGGTCCGCACGGTGCTCCTGGGGCTGGCTGCGCTCCTGGTCGGCGTCGCCGTCTTCGCCTCCAGCGCGGAATACCTCTTTCAGGGAAGCCAGTGGACGCCGGTCGGCGGCGAGAGGGACATCGCCATCATCATCGACGGCTCGATGTCCATGACGCTTACGGTCGAGGGCCGGCCGAACTTCCAGCGTGCCGTCGAGGACGCCGCCGTCGTGCTCGACTCATGCCAGGCTGGCGACACGGTCAGCCTGATCCTGGCCGGACCCGCGCCCCGGGCGCCGGTGGTCGCTCAGACCTCCGACCACGAGCAGGTCGCCTCTGCTCTGGCGACGCTTCAGCCTGCCGGCGGCTCCATGGAACCGCTGGCTGCGCTGGACGTCGCCGCAGGTGCGCTGGCGGAGGGACACAGCGCGGCCAAGAGGATCGTCCTGATCACCGACGGGCAGGACATCGGCTGGGACGTGCAGAACGAGGCCAGGTGGCAGTTCCTGGAGGGCAGCTTCGCGCAATTGCCCGCGCCGCCGGAGGTGGTCTGCCGCGTGCTCCCGATGCCGCGCCGCTACAACAATGCGGCCATCGGGGGCATCGCTTTCTCCCGGCGGGTCGTCGGCACGGACCGGCCGGCGGGCATCGACGTGAAGGTGATGAACTGCGGCACCGAGACGGTCAGCCGGTCGGCGGTCCGCCTCACGATTGACGGGGCACGGACCTTCGAGCAGCCGGTCGGGCCGATTGCGCCCCAGGCGGCCGAGAGGGTCCGGTATGACGTGCAGTTCGATGCGCCGGGCCCGCACGTCGTCGAGGCCCGTCTTCTCGCGGCGGATGACATGCCTGTCGACGACGCCGACCTGCGCGTCGTGAACGTGCTGGAGCGCCTGCCGGTCTTGCTGGTGGACGGCTCGCCCTCGACCCGGCCGCTGGAGGGGGCCACCTCCTTCATGGAGATAGCCCTGGCCCCGGCCGAGGGAGAGGACCGGCCGCCCGACGGTGGTGGCGCCGCTTTCGGCCGGTACCTGGTCGAGCCGACCGTCGTTCCCATCACGGGGGTGCGGGACATTCTGGACTTCACGCAGTACCGGCTGGTGGTGCTGGCCGACGTTTCGCAATTGCCGCCCCCCGTCTCGCGGGCTCTGGCCTTCTTCGTGGCGCGGGGCGGCGGCCTGCTGGTGGCGCCGGGCGGCAACGCGGACCCGGCGTTCTACAACGCCTGGACCAGCGCCGAAGGCGGCCGCGTCGCGCCATGTTCGCTGGACGGGCGGCTGGAAGTGGGCGAGGACCCCGCTCGCCTGGGCCTGCACACGTTCACCCATCCGGCACTGACGCTGCTGGCGGAGGAAGGACGCTCCGACGCAGGCGACGCAACCATTGAGGCGTACTGGCGCCTGGCCGTTGACGAGCAGGACGGATCGGTGCGCGTCGGCGGGATGCTGGACGACGGCTCGCCCTTTCTGGTCGAGCGGAAGTTGGGCGAGGGCTACGTGGCAATGACGGCCCTTGGCCTGGGCCGGCGCGACAGCAACCTGCCCACGCTGAAGTGCTTCGTGCCCTTTGTGCACGAGTTGGTCTACTATCTCTCGGCTCCGATGGTGGCCGACGCGAACGTCCGGGCGGGCTTCCCGGTGGCCTTTGACCTGCTGCCCCGGGTGGAGCCCGTTGCGGCCGAGGGAGAGTACGCCGCCCAGGGCGAAGCCGTGATCGTCGCGCCGTCCGGGCAACGGCGCGCCCTTGCGCTGGCGGGCGCAGGCGAGGCCCGGCGGGCCGCGTTCGCCGGCACCTGCGAGCCCGGCCTGTACCGCCTGGTGTTGCCGCCTGACATGGGAGGACCGGAGGGCGGGCGCACGTGGAAGGACGGCAGCTTCCCCTTCGTGGTGCTGCGCGAGCCCGAGGAGAGCCGCCTGAGCTTGCTGACCACTTCGGACTTCGAGCGC
>CAZSET010000044.1:0-19559 GCA_964605915.1 uncultured candidatus Brocadiaceae bacterium
ATCTTCAACGTCATCGAGCTCATGCAAGGCGTGGGCGACGTGATGGACTCGCAGCTGGGGATGAACACGCACATGGAGCGGGAGCCTACCGAGCACCTGAACCATAACATGGAAGTGCTCGCCCAGTGCGGGGTGAAGTGGATCCGCGGCTGGTGGGGCTGGGGCATGTCGGAGAAGGAGCAGGGCAAGTTCGACTGGACCGAGTACGACCGCCAGCTCGAGGCCGTAAACCGGGCAGGTATGGAGATAATGCCGATCCTGCTGCGCTACTACCCCGCCTACGAGCAGGAATGGGCGGGCGAGATCGACCGGATTCAGCGGCCTCCCCACGACATGGGCCAGTGGTCCAACTTCGTGGAGACCACGGCCAGGCAGTATCGCGGCCGGGTGCAGGCCTGGGAGGTGTGGAACGAAGCGAACTACACCATGGAGCCCGACTACTACGCGAAGCTGCTCAAGGCCACCTACGACAGCATCAGGAAGGTCGATCCGGACGTGGCCGTGGTGGGCTTCGGCGGGACGAGCCCGGATTACATGGAGGGCGTATTCAAGGCCGGCAGCGTGAAGTGCATGGACATCATGGCGATGCACAGCTACGCCCAGATCGGCCGTCCGTTCGAGCAGATGCAGAACCTGGCCGACGCGGTACAGAGGCTTGTGAAGGAATACGGCCCTCCCAATCGCGTCTGGCACACCGAACAGGGCTCGCAGTGCGACGGGGTCGGCTACCGCGCCACGTCGCAGACGGAGGAGCAGTGCGCCGTCAATCTGGCCCAGTGCTACCTGTCGGCCCTCTCGACCGGCGTCGAGAAGTTCTTCTGGTTCAGCGCGCAGACCACGCCCACGTACGGCTTCGCCGTCTTCTACGAGAACTACGTGCCGAGGCCCAGGCTGGTGGCGCTCAACGGCCTCGCGCGCGTGCTCAAGGGCAGGCGCGTGACCGGCAGGACGACGCTCGGGGATGGGCGGGTCGCCTGCGTCATGATGGACGGTCCGGCCGGCGCCGCGGCGGCGCTCTGGAACCTGGACGAGACGATGACGGTCCGGCTGCCCGAGGGCGCCCGCGCAGTCTGGGCGGACATGCTCGCCAATCCGGTCAAGGCCGAAGGTCCGGCCGGAACACACGAACTGCGGCTGGGTCGGCCGCTGTACATCCTGACCGAGCGGCCGGGACAGGAGCGGCTGAACGACATGCTGCAGCGGGCTGAGGTGGACGTGCGGGTGCCGGTGGCGCTCCAGGCAAGGCCCGGGGCCAACGGCACGCTCGAACTGGCGGTGCAGAATGAGGACGTGCGGAACCTGGACCTGCGCGTCACCGTGCAGGCTCCGGGACTCCTGGCGCAGCCGGCCGAAGCGGCGGTTATGGCCGACCTGGGCCCGGGCGAGACGCGCACCCTTGCCTTTGTCCTGGATACGACTCCGGCCCGCGGCAAGCAGGTGCAGGTCACAGTGCAGATCGAGATCGGTGAGCACGGCACCCGCACCATGACCAGCAGCGAGACGGTGCGGTTCTGAGCACGCCCGGGGGGCTCGCGCCCCGCCGGAGCAACGATCGCGTGCGGCACGAATGGCCCTTCGGTCAGAGCCGTCCGTCCGCGTCTCGTTCGCGGGCGACGGCACGATCGCGCTCGATCACCTGCGGCCCGCGGCGGCTGTATTGAGTCTGAATCGCCGGCCGTGTGCCCTTGGTAGCCCTTCTGCGCGGGGAGCCTAGCCATGTCCGAAGAGCAGGTGCTGATGCCCGACGGGACGGCGTTTGAGTTCTGGGATGACGAGACGGAGTACACCCGCGTCTATCACGTAGCCTGCAGACATCCCAACGCGTCCGACGAGAACCCGGGTACCGAGGAGCAGCCCTTCGCGACGATGGGCCGGGCGGCCGCCATCCTTGAGCCCGGCGAGAAGGTCATCGTGCACGGGGGCGTCTACCGCGAGTGCGTGCGCCCGGCGCGCGGCGGCGACGGGCCGGACGAGATGATCGCCTATGAGGCCGTACCCGGCGAGGAAGTGGTAGTCAAGGGCTCCGAGGTCTGGCAGCCCGACGCGCGGCCGAGCGAAGGATGGGCGACGCGCATCCAGGACCCCACCGCCCCCATCGGGATGGCCTGGATGGCCGACCTGCCCGCCGACTGGTTCGTTGGCTACAACCCGTTCATGGTGTCGAACATGCCGGCGGAGTACCGCACCTTCGTGCAGGACTGGCCTGCGGAGGACGCACACAGGTTTCAGCTTCGGCGCGGCATGATCTTCGCCGACGGACGTCCGCTCAGGCAGGTGTTCCGGTATCGCGACCTGGCGCAGACCGACGGCGCGTTCTGGGTGGAAGACCCGGGGCTGCGCATCCACTTCCGGCTGTGGCAGGACGCGGATCCCAAAGAAGCCACGTTCGAGGTTGCCGTGCGCGAGCAGGTGTTCGCCCCGT
The DNA here is from genome assembly GCA_964605915.1 of uncultured candidatus Brocadiaceae bacterium. Lineage (GTDB taxonomy): Bacteria > Planctomycetota > Brocadiia > SM23-32 > SM23-32 > DAOVRD01. Next base: position 2,423 of record CAZSET010000044.1, read on the forward strand.
CCGAACGCCACCTCGGTTACGTGCGGGTCAGCGGCCTCCGCCTTGAGCACGCGGCGGACGGCGTGCCTATCCCTCAGCGCGGCCTGGTGAGCGCCTCACGCGGCCATCACTGGATCATCGAGGACAATCACATCCGATGGGCGAACGCCGTGGGGCTGGACATCGGCGCCGAAAGCTGGCACCGCGACCGGAGCGAGTGCCTGGGCGGCCACGTCGTGCGGCGCAACACGATCACGGACTGCGGGGTGAGCGGCATTCAGGGCTGCGGCGGCGTGGACCGGACGCTCGTGGAGGACAACGTCATCGAGCGGATCGGCGGGCTGGTGCCGGAGCGGCTCTACGAGTGCGCCGGGCTGAAGTTCCACGGGTGCAACGGCGCGCTGTTCCGCCGGAACGTGTTCCGTCACGTCACGGATGCCTGCGGCATCTGGCTCGACGTGCTCAACAAGAACTGCCGCATCACCAACAACGTCTTCGCTGACATCGCCACGCGCATTGCGGCCGTCTATATCGAGTGCAGCCACGACCTGAACCTGATAGACGGCAACGTCATCTGGGACGTGCGCAGCACGCTGGCCGATCAGCGGGAGCCGGGGGCGAGCTGGGTCGGCGGCCTGGGAGTCTACGGCGACAGCGGCGACAACCTGGCGGTGGCCCACAACTTTCTGGGGCGCATCCGGGACAACTACGCGGTCAGCTTCAACCTCGCGCAGAGCGGCCGGATCATCGCCGGGCGCGTCGGTCTCGGCCGGCGGCACAAGGTGCTCAACAACGTCTTCTTCCAGTGCCCCAAGCGCGTCCTGTTCGCGCGCGCCGACGAAGTCACGGCCGACGGAAACCTGTACGACGCGTCGAACGACGCCGTCTCGCTCTGCGTTCGCTACCCCGAGCCTCAGGCGCTGCTGAACCTGAACGCGTGGCAGGAGTACTACGGCTTCGATAAGCACTCCACGCAGGCGACCGTAGAGGCGGCCTTCGACCCCGAGGACCTCGAACTGGGCTGGCGAGTGGAAGGCGACGTGCCCCCCTGCCAGTGGGTCGAGGCGCTGCACGAGCCGGAAGGAGTCCGCGGGCCGGGGCCGTTCGGTCCGGACGAACTCGAGCGCGGCGAGCCGACCAACGAAGGCAGGCACACCTTCCCGCGCCAGTGAGTGAAACACATCGCGACCTCGTCCCCGGTCCGCCACGCGCAGCCATGCCATGGCCGGGCTCTCGCCCACCTCTTGCGCCTGCTGCACGGACGTGCTATACTTACGTCTAATACTTCTGTGAGGCGGCCGGAGGGGGCTGCTGGATTGGCGCGGCTCGGGCGAAGGGCACCGCATGCTTGGCAAAGTCCACAGCATGGGCGTGTACGGCATTGAGGCCTACCCTGTCGAGGTTGAGGTGTACGTGACGCGTTCGGCGCTGCCGCGCGCCACGCTGGTGGGCCTGCCCGACGCCAGCGTCAAGGAGAGCATAGACCGCGTCCGGGCAGCCCTGCGCAGCAGCGGCTACTACCTGCCCACCATCGCCGCGACAGTGAACCTGGCGCCGGCCGATCGCCGTAAGGAAGGTCCCGCCTTCGAGCTTCCCATCGCCCTGGGCCTGCTGCAGGCCACGGACTCACTGCGTCTGAAGACCGACGGGCGATACGTCGTCGTGGGAGAGCTGGCGCTGGATGGCCGCGTTCGTCCGGTCAACGGCTGCCTTTCGATAGCGCTTCACGCGCGTGAGTGCGGTTTTGACGGGCTGGTCGTCCCGATGGACAATGCACGGGAGGCGGGCGTCGTTGAGGGGCTCGACGTCATACCGGTCAGCCACCTGACGGAAGCCGTGGGATTCCTGACGGGATCGCAGCAGCTCAAGCCGGTGCGCCTGGACGTGGACCGTATGTTCCGGGAGGCACGGACGTACGACGTCGACCTGTCCGAAGTCCAGGGCCAGCACCACGTCAAGCGCGCGCTTGAGGTGGCCGCGGCTGGCGCGCACAATATCCTGATGATCGGCCCGCCAGGGGCCGGCAAGAGCATGCTGGCCCAGCGGCTCTGCACCATTCTGCCCAACCTGACGCTGGACGAATCCCTCCAGACCACGATGATCTACAGCGTCAGCGGGCTGCTGCAGCCGGGGACGTCATTGATGGCCGTGCGGCCTTTCCGTTCGCCTCATCACAGCGTCAGCATCGCGGGCCTGGTCGGCGGCGGAACCCATCCGAAGCCGGGTGAGATCAGCCTGGCCCATCACGGCGTGCTGTTCCTGGACGAACTTCCCGAGTTCGGCCATTCGGCCCTGGAGTCGCTTCGCCAGCCCGTCGAGGATGGCCACATCACCATCTCGCGGGTCAACATGACCGTCACTTACCCGGCGGAGTTCATGCTGGTGGCTGCGATGAACCCGTGCCCGTGCGGCCACTACACGGACCCGCGCCGGCAGTGCCGGTGCACGCCCAGGCAGATTCAGTCGTATCGCCGGCGCATCAGCGGCCCGCTCCTGGACCGGATTGACATACACGTCGACGTGCCGCCGTTGGAATACAGGGACCTGGCGACGTCGCGTCCGGCCGAGCCATCCGACGCGATCCGGGAGCGCGTGGTCGAGGCCCGGCGGCGCCAGTTGGATAGGTTTGCGGGAGTGGGCTTTTTCGCCAACTCGCGCATGGAGCGCCGCCACGTGCGGCGCTACTGCCAGCTTGACGACGACGGACGCCTGCTGCTCCGGCAGGCCATGGACGCCCTTGGCTTCTCCGCCCGGGCATACGACAAGATCCTGAAGGTGGCCCGCACGATCGCAGACCTGGAGGGCTCGGAAGGCATCCATGCACACCACGTGAGCGAGGCCATCAACTACCGCACGCTCGACCGCCGACTGGAGTGAGACGCGGCTACGGGATCTCCACCTCGTAGATCATGCGGGCGCCCTCGTTGCCGCGAACTTGCAGAGGGACCACCAGCGCACCGTCGCGCACGGCGGCTTCTACAGGTGCCAGCCGCCGCCCGCTTGTGGCCAGGGCCCACACCCGCGCGCGCTCGGGATTGCTGAGCCGCAGAGACACCGTCGCCGAGCCGGCGAGCACCAGATGCGGCAGCTCGCCCCAAGCAAGCAGCGTCTGGCGCGCCCGTTCTCCGAAGCGGGCCCCGCTGTTCTGGAGGTCCGTCAGATGGGTGATGATCAGCCGGCGGCTCTGCGCTATGGGCAGGCCGTCCACGCTCGAAACCCACACGGTCGCGTCCGTTTCCTCCACCGCGATGCTGACGGGGCCGATCTCGACCGTCTCTCCCTCCGGAGCGTAGCAACCGGCAGTCGCCGGCGTGTTGAGGACCATCACGTCGCGCGGCCCATCGACAAGGAGCTGGCCCGTCTCGCTCTGCACGCGTCTTGCCGCCAAGTCCGTGACATTGTCCCGCAGCCACCCGCGCTCGCGCATCGCGGCCAGCAGTTTGGTGCCCGTCTCGTCCGCGTAGGGATCCGCATCGAGGACCTCTCCCCCGCGGTAGGCGCCGGGCGGCGTATGCCAGCCGAGCGGCAGCACCAGGTCCGCCGGGACCTCCATCGTCCGGTCGGCAAGGAACGTACCCACGCGCGTGACCAGCGCCAGCGCCGTCCAGGGCGGCGCCGCGTCCCTGCGGTGGGCGCTGTGCAACAGCAACTCCTCCGACGTGCTCGCGATGGCGATGGCGTGGGGGGCTGGATCCATGTCGCCACACAGATACAGGCAGAGGGCGGCCCTCTCGGCAGCCTGGTTCAGCGGATCCGAGGCCAGGTCGAAGTAGCCGGCGGGCGAGGGCCCGAACATGCTGTTGCGACTGTGGCTGTAGGCGAACCGCCAGACGACGCCCCAGCGTTGCAGCGCGGCCAGACAGCCGGTCAGTATCCCCCCTACCCCGCGGAACCGGCCCGGGCCGGAGTAGTTGTACTCGCTGATGGTGAACGGCTTGTCCATGAGCCTCACGAACGCGCAGCTTCGGCCGCCCGGCGCCCCCTCGGCTATGGGACTCCGGTTATCGCAGCGCGACGGCAGCCGCCAGCTTCCTTCCAGGAAACGGGGATGATCGACGTAGAAGTGGTCGTCCACGTAGCCGAAATCTGCCCGCGCCGCCTGGTTCTGAATCGGGTTCGTCCAACCGTTCATGTTGGTGAGCAGCGCCTTCACGGCGAGCTCTTTGCGGAGGAACTGCTCCATGCGGGCGAACATGTCGCGCTCCGTCTGGGTCAGGAACGCAACGACGTCGCAGCCGCGAGGGGAATCCTCGTATGGATTCGTCGGCAGCGGCACCGTGCCAGCGGCGGGATCGCCCTCGACGGACACGCCCCAGGCATCCTCGATTGCCTGCCGGCTGCCGTACCGCGCGGAGAGAAAACGGTTCCAGGCGACCTGCCAATCACGGGCCACCCTCTCGTCCAGGCCGCGCAGGTAGTTGCCCACGTTGCCCTCGTTGATCATCGCCAGCCAGGCAATGGCGGGATCCTGCGCAAAGGTCAGTCCGGTATAGGGATTGACGTGCGTGAGCAGGTTGCGGGAGAAACCCTTCCAGTTCTCGAACGCCCTCTCGTTCACGGGCACCAGCATCTTGAAGTCGTTCATGCCGAGGTCGCCCTCGGCGCTTTCCCATATCTCGCCGGCGAAGACCGGGCGGGAGACGAACAGGTCGGTCGTCATGTAGATGCCGCGCTTCTTCAGCGCCGCCAGCAGGTAGTCGAGCTGGTCGAGCTTATCGGCGCGGAGCGACGTGGTGGTGCCTTGTGAGCGGTCAACCAGCTCCCCCTCGTAGTGATGAAAGCGAACGGTGTTATAGCCCAGGCGCATGAGCCTCTCGGCAAGCCGGTCCGCCTGCTCATGCGTGATGTAGTGCGCGCTGAAGCACAGGTTGACGCCGTAGAATCGCCGTGGGCTCTCCGGGTCCCCTTCGAATGCAAGCTGACCGTCGGGGCGCGCGATCAGCCATCCATGCTTCCCGGCCGGCGGGTCCACCTGCCCCATCCCCGAGAAGTCGAGCGCGGAGCCCGGCACGATGTCGAGCTCGAGCGCCAGCGGCACCCACTCGCTCCCCGCCTCGATGGTCACCGGCCTGTCGAACGCGACGTCGATCCCCTCAGGCGTGCTGATTGTGAAGGCCAGGTCCAGCGGCTGACCAGCCGGCCACTGCCGCCCCTCACTGAACTGCGGGCCGATGCGCACGGAGAACGACGGGCCCCACTGGCGGTTGTCCTGCAAGAGCACCGGTGTGGCTGCCGGCAAGTCCACGCGGAGAACACGGCCCTCCGCCAGGGACAGGACGAGGGACTGCGTCGGCGCCGAGCGCACGTGCACGTCGCCGAACTCGGCGGGCAACGTCCCTCGTTCGCCGTCTGCAACGAACTCCTGACCCGCGAGGAGGCGAATGGGGAGATTGACCGCGACGTGCAGGCTGTTCAGCGTGATGGCCTCCCGCGGCGTGAGCCTGTAAGCCAGCGACAGACCGTCGGCAGAGGGCTGCGCCCGAAGCTCCGAGTCTACAACCGTTCCGCCCGGGGCCCGTATCGTGCCCCTGAGCACGTCGCCGGCGGTGCCTTCAGCCTGGACGCCGCCCAGGCCTGCCGATCGCCACGTCGCTTCGAAAAGGCCCGGAGAGATCGTCGCCATCCTCTGCCTGCCGGCGAACAGCTCGACCTGACCTGCCGGGGATACCAGCGCCTGCCAGCGCGCGGCGTCCCTGCATTGGCCTGTTGCGGTGCAACCCATGAGCAACCACCCTATCAAGAGCCAGCCCAGATGAACGTGCAGCAGCTTCCGTGCGTTCGGGGGGCTTGCGATCCGACCCCGGCTGCGCAGCGGGCCGTCAAAGCGGGAGTGGAACGCCTGCACATCCGATTCGCTCAGCCTGTGGGGCGGAGTAGCCACTGTGCACCTTTCCTGCAAGAGTTCGGTTCGAGTTCGCAACCGCAGAATCCTAGCCAATCCTCCCACTTCGCGCAAGACACGCCTTGCGGCTGATCCGGGCTTTCCAGTAACCTTACCGGCGTCCTGCCATACCTTCGGGCTTGCATCTGAACACACGCACGTCACCTTACGCTGCTAGAGGGCAAGATGCGCAAGATACTGATCGCCGGCGCTGCCGTAGTGGCCGTGGTCCTGGCGTGGGCAATTGTCGCTTTCAACAGGCTGGTGAGGGGCCGCAACCTGATGCGCGAGGCATGGAGCGGCATCGACGTCCAACTCAAGCGGCGCTACAACCTGATCCCGAACCTGGTGCGCGTGGTCGAGGGCTACGCGCTCCACGAACGCAACCTGTTCGAGAACGTAACCCGGGCCCGAACGCTATGCATGCGGGCGGCCGGACCCGCCGAGAAGTCCGCGCCCGAAACCGGCCTTTCGCAGGTGCTCAGGAACCTGATCGCCGTCGCTGAAGCCTACCCCAACCTGAAGGCCAACCAGAACTTCCTCGAGCTGCAGGATGGCCTCTCGGAGATCGAGGACCAGACCCAGCTCGCCAGAAGGTACTACAACGGGACCGTCCGCGACTACAACATCCGGGTTGAGTCCTTCCCCGGCATGTTGATCGCGGGCCTGTTCCGATTCCGCCCGGCCGACTTCTTCGAGATCGAGTATACCACCGAGAGACAGGTGCCCGAGGTGGACATCCGGGTTGCCGGCAGTCAAAAACCGGAGGCCAAACCATGAAAGCCATGCACCGTGTCGCGGCGTCAGTTCTGATAGCAGCGTGTCTGTTCTTCTACGGCAGCCCCACCGCAGCGGCAGCGGACGGCGGGGGTGAGCGAATCCTCGATTACCGGGCTGACATCACCGTCCATCAGGACGGCAACATGACGGTAGAGGAGACGATCAAGGTCCGCTGCGAAGGCCGCAAGATTCGCAGGGGAATCTACCGCGACCTTCCCACCAGATCCACGGACCGGTTCGGGCTCCGCTACGTCGTCGGGCTGGACATCCTGGAGGTGGAGCAGGACGGCAAGCCGGCCCCGCACCACGTGAAGCAGCTCACGGACGGCCAGCGCCTCTACATCGGGCGGGAAGACGTGTTGCTGAAGACGGGAGAGTACACGTACAGGGTGAAGTACGCGACCGACCGGCAGATCGGCTTCTTCGAGGACCACGACGAGCTGTACTGGAACGTGACGGGCGTCGGGTGGGAGTTCCCCATCGATCACGTCTCGGCGACCGTCTCCCTGCCCGGCGGCGTACCGGCGTCGGAGATCGAGCTGGAGGGCTACACCGGACCCGAGGGCTCGCGGGGCAGGAACTATGCCGCCGAGGTGGACCTGGCGGGGACAGCCACGTTCGAGACCACGCAGAGGCTCGCACAGAATGAGGGACTCACCGTAGTCGTTTCATGGCCCAAGGGATACGTGGCCGAGCCGACTCGCGCGGAGAAGCTCGCCTACCTTGTGAACGACAACCGGGGCCTTATCGTAGGGCTGTTCGGGCTGGCCGGGGTCTTCTTGTACTACACCGTGGTCTGGGCCCGAGTCGGGCGCGATCCGGAGGAGGGCACCATCATTCCGCTGTACGAGCCGCCTGGAGGGCTCAGCCCGGCCGCCGCGCGTTACATTGCCCGGATGGGCTACGACAAGAAGGCGTTTGCGGCCGCCGTCATCAACATGGCCGTCAAGGGCTATCTCAGCATCTCCGACGAGTATGGCAGCTACACGCTGACCAGGACGGGAACGGGCATGGAGACGCTGACCCCGGAGGAGAAGAAGCTCGCCAAGAGGCTGTTCGGCAGTCTGGTCACCGTCAAGATCGACCAGGCGAACCACCAGAAGATCGGCGACTCGATGGACAAGCTGGAGAAGTCCCTGGAGGCAAGCTTCCAGAAGAAGTACTTCATGACTAATAGGGGCTATTTCGCCGTTGGGGCTGTCGCCTCCGCGACAGCGCTCGTGCTGGGTGCACTCGCCCACGCATCATTCCCGGCCCTGTTCATATGCCTGTGGCTCTCCATCTGGACGATCGGCGTCTGCGCCCTCCTCTGGCAGGCCGCCAGCTCGTGGCGAGCGGTCTTCAGCGGAAGGGGCACCGTGCTGGCCCCTCTGGGCACTGCCATTGTGACCAGCCTGTTCGCGCTGCCCTTTCTGGCGGGCGAGCTGTTCGGCCTGGGCATGCTGGCCCACCTGACGTCGCCCGGAATGGTGGGGCTGGTGCTGGCAGCCGGGGCGCTCAACTGGATCTTCTACCACCTGCTTAAGGCGCCCACGCTGGCCGGCCGGAAGCTGATGGACAAGATCGAAGGCTTCCGCATGTTCCTCTCCGTGGCGGAGAGGGATCGGCTCAACCTGCTCAACCCGCCGGAGAAGACGCCGGAGCTCTTCGAACGTTACCTCCCCTACGCCCTGGCCCTGGAGGTCGAGCAGGAGTGGAGCGAGCAGTTCGCGGACGTGCTCAGCCGAGCCGGCACGGCCGACCAACCCTACAGCCCGAGGTGGTACTCGGGCACCGGCTGGCGGACGCTGGGGACGAGCTCGTTCGCGGGTTCGCTGGGCACGTCATTCGCCATGGCTGCGGCGAGTTCGGCCAGGGCGCCCGGCTCCAGCTCAGGCGCGGGCGGCGGTGGATTCTCAGGCGGGGGCGGCGGAGGCGGCGGGGGCTGGTAAGGCGCCCGCCCACGCCCGCGGGGACAGCCGCTAGAGCACATGTCGGATGCACGCCGTGCGGCAGCTCAAATGGAGATGCTCTTGAACTGCGGCAAGTGGCGTCGGTTCCGCTTGAGCATCTCCACCGTCATGTCCTTTATCTCTGCCAGCGAGAGCACGGAGGCCGTCAGCGGGTCGTAGGCAATGGCCTGGTAGACGAGGGTCGGATCTCCCGTCAGGGATGCCTCGACCGCCATCTCCTCGACGGCGATGCTGATGTTATTCAGCGCAGCGCACTGGGGCGGCAGCGGGCCGACATAGACGGAGTTCAAGCCACGGCGGTTCGCGACGACGGGCACCTCGACGCACGCGCCTTCCGGCAGGTTCGGAATCAGCCCCGTGTTCGGCACGTTGCCGTTGAACTCGAATGGCTCGCCCCCCATGAAGGCGTTGATGATGTGGGCGGCGTACTCGTGCCCGCGCTCCAGCGACATGGGCGCGCCCTTTCTGAGCCATTCCTTGAACTGCTTCTTCCAGGACTTGCTCCGGCTGCGGTAGCCGTCCAGTATCGCGGCGTATTTGCCGGGATTCCAGCCCGTGCCGGGCAGGCAGTACTTCTCAATGAGGTCCGGACGCTTGCGGAACCACCAGTTGTACTCGGAGTTGTGCCCGCTGGACTCGGTCACGTAATAGCCCAGGGCGAGGAACATCTCGTTGCGCACGATCTCGTGGTTGTAGATCTCAGGCTTCTTGACGGCCCGGCGTAGCAGAGGATAGGCATCTTTGCCGTTCTTCTTGAACTCGATGTACCACGCCTGATGGTTGATGCCGCCGCAGACGTACGTGATCTTCTCCATGGGGGTCTTGATCCATCCGGCCAACATCTGGGCCGTCCCCTGGACGCTGTGGCATAGGCCGCTGACGCGCACGTCGGTGCTGCGCTGCATCGCGCGGCACAGCATCGCCATCGGGTTCGTGTAGTTCAGCATGATGGCGTCCGGGCAGACGCGCTCCATGTCACGGCAGATCTCCAGCATGGCGGGGATGGTGCGCAGGGCACGGAAGATGCCGGCGGGGCCGCGCGTGTCGCCCACGCAGATGTCCACGCCGTACTTCTTCGGAATCTCGATGTCGTGCCGCCACACGTTGACGCTTCCCGCAAGAATGGTGCAGATGACGGCATCGGCGCCTTTCAGCGCATCGCGGCGGTTCACGGTCGCTTCGACCTTGGCCGGATAGCCGCCCTTGTCGATGATGCTTTCGACGGCCCTGCGCGCGAAATCGAGGCGCTCTTCGTCGATGTCCATCAGCGCCAGCGTGGCGTCCTTGAGGATGGGGAACGTGAGGATGTCGCGCACGAGCCCGCGCGTGAACCCGAGACTGCCCGCTCCGATGAATGCGATCTTTGCCATGTCGCCTTCCTTGGGCTTGTGTGGTTGGGCCGGGCCGCCCGACAGCCACGAGCTGGGCCGAGCAGCAGCCCGCCCTAGAACACGAACAGATCCTTCGTTGCGAAGTTGGGATCGCTCGTCAGATGGACGCCCAGCCGGCGCAGCCCGGCCTCATCCCCGGGGGTGGGAATGTGGGTCATGTGGACGTCGCATCCGCGCAACTCCTTCAACTTCTCCACGCAAAGCTGGGCCGTCGGACTCGTCGTGGAACCTATGCCGAGCGCAATGACCGTCTCCTCCAGGTCGAGGCTGACGGTCTTCTTATTCAGAATATCCTGTTTCAGCTTGCCGATGGACTCGGTGATGCTGGGTGCCAGCAGGTGTATCTGGTCCGGCACGCCGGCCAGGTGCTTGACCGCGTTGAGGACGAGGCTGGAGGCTGCGTGCATGAGGGGCGAATTCTTGCCCGTGATGATGGTGCCGTCCGCCAGCTCGATGGCCGCCCCGCAGAAGATGCCTTTATTGCCTTTGCCCTTGCGCCGGCCCTCACGGGCCGCTCTGCGGGCAGGCTTGACGACGCGCCGGTCTTCCGGCTTCAGCCCCAGCCCTTCCATGAGGCGTTCGGTGCGCTCCACAGTTTGCCTGTCGGCGAAGCCCATTACGTACTCGGACGCGTAGCGGAAGTACCGGCGGATCACCTCCTGGCCTGCGGCCTCGCGTACCACTTCGTCATCGCTGATGCCGCACGAAGCACGGTTGACGCCCATGTCCGTCGGCGACGCATAGGGCGATTCGCCTCCCGTAATGCGCTCCAGGACCTTCTGGAGCACGGGGAAGGCTTCCACGTCCCGGTTGTAGTTGATCGCCGCCTCCCCGTACGCCGCCAGATGGAACGGATCGATCATGTTGACGTCCCGGAGGTCCGCCGTCGCGGCCTCATAGGCCACGTTGACGGGATGGTTCAGGGGCAGATCCCAGATGGGGAACGTCTCGAACTTGGCGTATCCCGAGCGTATCCCGCGTTGGTGTTCGTGGTACATCTGGTTCAGGCAGGTGGCCAGCTTGCCGCTGCCGGGCCCGGGCCCACTGACGATGACGAGGGGTTTCGTGGTCTCCACGTACGGATTGGCCCCATAGCCCTCCTCGCTGACGATCGTGTCGACATCGGCCGGGTAACCCTCACTGGCACGATGGGTGTAGACGGCGATGTCTCGCCTCTCAAGCTTGTTCTTGAACAGCTCCGCGCTGCGCTGCCCCTCGAAGCGGGTGATTACCACGGCGCGCGGCTCCAGCCCCCATTCACGCAGATCGTCTATGAGCTTGAGGGCATCGGCGTCATAGGTGATGCCGAAGTCCGCCCGCATCTTCTTCCGCTCGATGTCGCCCGCATAGATGCACAGCAGTATCTCCGCCTCGCCCCAGAGCTCGCGCAGGAGGTGCATCTTCGCGTTGGGATCGAACCCGGGCAGCACCCGCGCGGCGTGGTAGTCGAACAGAAGCTTGCCCCCAAACTCCAGGTACAGCTTGTTGCCGAAGCTCTGGGCGCGCTCGACGATGGCAGCCGTCTGCTCTTCGAGGTAGCGCTCGTTGTCGAAGCCGACTGCCTGTGCCATTGCATCGTCCCTGGTTGCGGCCCCTACGACGAGGCGCGACGCTCCATGGCGCCTCATCATAGCGGCCCACCGCACGCCGCGCAACAAAGCCCGTCAGGCCGAGGGACTCAAACCCGGTCGGCCCGGCGTCAGTCCCTCAATTGCTTCAGGACACGGATGATTCTCTCCTTGCGCACCACGCGCACGGAGATGTCCGGGTCCTTCGGATCGAACCCACCGGGCTCGACAGTCGCCAGGACTCCGCATGCCCTGGCGCCTTTGCCCAGGAAGGCGCGCAGCAGCGGCGACTCGTGTGCGTGGTCCAGGTAGCGCCTCAACTGAGCGGCGTGCTTGCGCGTGAGCTTGCCTCGCTTGAGTTCGGTCAGGACGACCCTGTCCGCCTTCGCGTTAACGAACACCAGGTCCACGAACTGGCGCTCGCCCTGTTCGGTGTAGATGTAGTGCTGACGCGCCAGCAGCGTGCCGGTCCGGCGGAACAAAAGCCCGGGCTCGGCCTGGATGGCGTCTTCCATGTCGCGCTCGGTGTCCACCGATTCGTAGTCGGCGTTCAGAACCTGGTGTATCTGCGCTGCCTTGCTGGGGCCGATGCCGCGGACGACCCGCAGCTCCTCCGCGTCCGCGTCAACGATCCGCCTGACGCTCCCGAAGTGACGCAGCAGGTCGCGCGCCGCCACCATCCCGCAGCCCGGCAGCATCTCGATTACGCGCCGCTGCATGTCGGCGAGGTCAATCGCCTTCCGCTTCGGAATCAGGGAGATCTCCGGGATACCTACCTGCTCCTGTCGCGCCATCATGGCGATGAGCTGCACCGTCTCTTCCACGTTCGGCGTGGCCAGCACGCTGATGCCATAGAGGAGCATCATCGAGGAGAGCGCGCCTCTCGCCGCCTGCGGGCCGAACCTGGTGTACTCGTAGTTCACCTCGCCTTCGACAACCAGGACCGGAATGCGGAAGTGCTCCCGCAGGTAGACCGCGCTCGTGAAGAGCGTCTTGTCCATGATGCCGCGCAGGAAGCTGCTGCCGGTCCGGCGCTCGATGGCCAGGCGCTTGCTCAGGACATAGCGGTCGACGTTGCCCTCATCCTCAAGGATGGGGACGATCCCGATCCCCATGTCAGCCAGCATCGCTGCGGGCTTCCCCTTCGGCTTAGTTGCCGATATCGTCAGCGCTGAAAGGTCCACGTTCACGCGCGCCCGTCTCCGGCCGGCGTCTCGGGAGCCGGTCCTCGACCAATGAGTTCGATGGCGCAGTCCGCCAGCATGTCGCCGGCGTCCGGCGCCAAACGGCTACCGCCGCCGAACGTGGTCTCGTACCCGCCGCGAAGGAATGCCTCCTTATGCGGCACGTATCCCACCATGCCGTTGGCGTGCGCGACTACGAGGGCGTGCCGGGGGTAACACTGCTCCTTAATGCGCAGGCCGAGTTGCACGAAGTATTCGGCCGGGATTCCGGCAAAGGCGTACTCGTCGATCGAGATGACCTGGACCTCGGCGGGCTCGGTTCCCATGCGGCGCATCCGCTCGATCAGCCGGGGGATCGCCCGCTCGTAGATAGCAGGATCGATGAACCGCTGCGCGCCGCGTTTCGTCCCGTTGAGCTCGTCCTCGGTGAGCTGACGGAACGGTAACTGAACCGTGCCGGCCGCGCAGCGAAGCTCCGCTTCCCTCCGGTACTCCACTGGCGCCAACGCGCGTTCGACGTCGCCGGCCAGGATCTTGCCGATTTCCTCATGGGACTTGCGGGCGCCGCCCCGCTGGAAGTCCATGTCGGTGATATTCCCCGAGGCCCCGTTCAGAAACAGCGTCACCGGGCACCCGCGCTTCTTCATCTGCCTGTCCAGCACGCCGGGGAAGCCGGCGGACAGGCACGTGCCGCCGCCCTGGTGGGTGGGGTGGCAGGCGAAGTTGACCAGTGCGCCCAGCAACGCGCCCTGCTGATCGCGCGCGGCCAGGACGGCCACCTCCGGGTCGATCGGGCCCTCCATGCAAAGTGCGTTGGGGTCGTTGAAAGAGGTCTGCGTGCGAACCGTGCCGTCCCGCATGATGACGCGCCGATTGTGCGGCACGTCGAACTCGAAGGTGGTCCCGAATCCGATCTCCGCCGGCTGCATGTGGAAAAGCGCCTGCCCGAATGCGGCCGCGACCCGCTCGACCAGGGTCTCGACGTACGCGTCGTCCCGCTTCACGTCGCCGCAGTTGGCCACGGCCGGCCCCGCGTGGTTGTGCGTGGCCGCCACCATCACGTTGTCCCCCGGGAAGGCGTGGCGCTGCGCTACCTCCTCGCGGATCCGCGCGGCCTGCTTGCGCGGGATGCACAGCGTATCGAGTTGAATGAAGCCGGCCTTTTCACCGTTGGACTCGATAGCCATCACCCGCGCGGACAGTGGGTCCAGAACGGTGTCGGAGACGATGTCCTTCAGCCAGCCGATCTTGTGTGTGCCGACCGGAGGCGTGATGTCCACCTCTGCAAAGCCGACTTTCAGTGCCATCAGTGCCTTCCCTCTTCAGTCTTCGGCGGCGGATTGACGCTTCGAGCGTATGCGGGCGGCATTGTAGCTGGCGGCGTCGTGGCGTTCAATCGGCCCAGGACGGCGCGCAGCGGCACCTTACTGTGGGCAGGCCACGAATGAAAAGAAACGGCGCCGCCACGTCCCTCCGCATGGCAGCGCCTTGAGTCACCAAAGACGGCCGAGTCTAGCCCTCGACCTTGACCACGTTGACGGCGCGGGGCCCTTTAGGTCCCGGCTCCACCTCGAAGTCGACGACGTCGTTCTCAGCCAGGCTCTTGAAGCCAGCGCCTTCGATACTGCTGTAATGCACGAAGACGTCCTGGCTGCCGTCGTCCGGCGTGATGAACCCGTACCCCTTCGTATCACTGAACCACTTAACTTTGCCTCTGGACATCGCAAAACCCCTGCAAACTGCACTGCGTCGAGCCGACGCGCCCCTGCGCGTCTTCAAGCTCGATATGCCGGAAGGCGCTCGCCGTTGACGCCCGACGACAGATGAGCACGCACAAAGCGTCGATCGAGGTTACAGAGGCCACCGCCAGGAGTGAATTCGGTGCCGAAGGGGGAGGGAACCCGCCCGGCCGAACACTACCTGCATGCGCGGGCACCAGCGGAGCTCACGCCGCAACGCGCCTTCTCCACCAATACTGCTGTACCTACGATGCAAGCCCCGTACTGCTCCGAAAGTAGGCCAACGCCACGTCGTCGGTAAGTCAATCAGGAGCACAACTTCCGGCTGCGACTATACACGGAGACCCTCGGGTCTGCAAGCGCAGAATGCCCCTTTCCCATGCTGTCGGATGATGGGGCCCGGCGAACCCGCGAGCGCAGTTGCTGGAGAAAACCTCGCAGAACCGGCTAACATGTCTTGAGTGGACGTTCGCCCCGGCAGCATGTTTTGATCCGACGTTGGAGCCGCAATCACAGCCCGGCACATGAGCGAGCGCAGCCCGGTCAGCAACGCCGAAGCCGAGGTAACCGCCAATGGAACCCTCAGGCGGAATTACTACCTCGGCCTGCTCAACGGGATGTTCGCCAACCTGGGCAATCGCATCCTCAGCCCCCAGCTCGTACTGACGGCCTTCGTCTATGACCTGACGGGGTCGAACTTCCTGGCCGGCCTCTTGAACTCGTTGAGCATGGCCGGCCAGCGCTTCCCGCAGATCTACATGAGCAGCCTCATCGAGCACCGCGAGAACCGGAAGCGCTTCTACGTGGCTGCCTCGGTCGTCAGGATCGTTCTGCTGGCCCTCATGGCCGGAACGATCTTCCTGACGGGCGCCGGCTTCGGCGTATGGGCGATGGTGGCGTTCTTCGTCGTGTACTTCGCGTTCAGGTCGGCACAGGGCTGCGCTTCGATCCCCTTCTGGGACGTGCTGGCGGGCACGGTGGGACCGACCCGCGTCGGCGGCTTCCTGGGCCAGCGCCACTTCCTCGGGAACGCGGTGACCATGGTAGTCGCCCCCCTTGTCGTCCAGCCGGTGCTCAGTGCCGTCGAGGCGCCGACGAACTACCTGATCCTCACGTTGATCGCCCTCGCCGTGATGGGGCTGGGCTGGACGGTTTTCTGCTTCGTTCACGAGGTCAGGACGGCTGAGCCGCCCAGGCGGCGCGGAGTGCGCGAATCGCTATCGGCCGGTTGGAGGCGAGTCCGGCGGGAGCGCAACTACCGGGGTTTGCTCGTGTTGCGAGTTCTGGCGCACGTCAACGGGTTGACGTTCGCTTTCTACATTCCTTACGGAGTGGAGCGGCTCGGCGTGGTCGGCATCAGCGGGATTTTCTTGAGCTTGATTTCGGGCGCCCGGCTGGTCTCCAGCCTCGTCTGGGGATCCGTCAGCAACAGGAAGGGCAATCGTCTTTGCCTTCTGTTTGCGGCAGCCCTCTTCGCGTTGAACCCGGTAGCCGCTCTGGCCGCCCCCCACCTGCCTCACGTATTCGATTGGGCGATGCCGTTCACGGAGGTGCGGCTCGACCTGCCCCTGCTGGCCTACCTGGTATCGCTCTGTTGCTTCGGCTTCGCACAGCAGGCGAACATGATCGGAACGACGGGCTTCGTGCTGGAAACTGCGCCACAAGGTCGTCGGCCGAGCTATATGGCCTTCCTCAACACGGTGACGTTTCCGATGACCTTCATGCCGCTCCTCGCCGGCGGCCTGATCGCAGTCGGGACCTTCGGCCTGGACTCGGTGTTCTGGATTGCCGGGGTGAGTGGCGTGCTGACCTTCGTTTCCACCTTCCTGCTGACTGAAGTGAGAGGGAGCGTGTAAATCGGCACCAGGAGGCGCCCGGAGCTGCCTGCCACTTGACGCCTCATGCCGGGCAAGGTACGCTTCGGGTTCTGGCGCACCCCCCCGTCCATTCACGGCCGTCCGCCGGAACTTGAGGGCAACCGAGGCGTGAGAATGAACCGCATTGAACTGGCAGGACGTCTGCGAGGCGGCCTTTTTCTGAGCTCAATGATGGGATGGGCGGACGGAGCTTTCGTCGCCGAGCGGGGCGCCGGCGCCAGCATGGTGCAACTGGGTGCCCTGGTGGCAGACGCGCTGGAGCGATCTCACGAGGCGCGGTTCCTGCTGCCCGAGGCAGAGGCGGACATGGTGCCCGTGCTGCGGGCGGAGGTGGCCGCGGCGAGAGCGACGTTGGGAGACACACCGGTCGCGCTGAACGCGGCTGTGGGCGATCTGGAGTCGGGCCTGCGCATGGCAAGGGCCTTTCACGAGGCCGGCGGGGACATCTTCGAGCTGAACGTGCACGGCGGGTACGACAAGCTCCTGAAACGCGGGCTACTGCGGGCCATGGCGCTGCCCGAGAACCGGCCCATGCTGATCGAATGGCTCGGAGAGCTCTGCGAACTCGACGTGCCCGTCGTCGTCAAGTTCCCTGGCGGGATGGAGGGCGTGGACTTCGCTGAGCTGACTGACGCCGTCTGCTCCGTCGAGCGCCTGTTCGGAGTCCACTTCAACGTGCGAGCCAAAGGCGAGCAGAGGCCCGACATTCAGTTCGTCCGCCGTCTCAGGTCGCACGTGAAGGGCCAGCTCTGGTGTTCCGGCCACGTGCGCACGCGAACGCACGTC
>CAZSET010000045.1:0-19447 GCA_964605915.1 uncultured candidatus Brocadiaceae bacterium
GTCAGTGGCCAGCGCCGAATGACGGATAACGAATAACGGCGAGTAGGAGTAGGAGTAAGAGGGCGGCAGGCTCGCCTCCTCCGTCCGGCTCCGTGTAGGTCCTGGGTCAGGCCATTCCGCGTCGTTTGCCTGCCACGTCGTATCCTGCAAATCCTGTACATCCCTGTTTGCCGCCGTGCCGTGCCCAGGGAACGTGAGCAGGAGCAGGAGCAGGAGCACGAGTAGGAGTAAGAGGGAGGCCGGGCCGTCTCATCTGACCGCACCCGCGTAGAAGCCGGCCTCTCCCACCCCGGCCTTGCCGTCAGTCAGCCGTCTCCCATCCTGCAAATCCCCTCGACTTCGCTCGGGGCAAGCCCGTACATCCCTGTTTGCCGCCGTGCCGTTCTCCCTGGTGACACGTCCCCTCACTCGGACTGGCCCTGGCGAATGAGGTCCGCCACGCGCTGGGGGTTCGGCAGCCCGCCCGCCACGATCTCCAGCCCCGACTGCGCCGCCGTGCCCACCGCAACGTCCCCCGTGAAGAACAGGCGCTGCAGGATGCCCTGATGCACCTGGATCGAGCGCACGTCCCGGTGCCGCACCTCCACCGTGCGCCTGGCCAGGATGCCGCGACGCAGTATCGTCCGGCTGGGCGTGACCGTCAGCGTGGTGCACAGGCACTTGAGCCGCCAGGTCCCGAGCGACAGCCCCTCAACGACGAGCAGGGCCAGAGCCGCCACGCGCATGATAAACCGCGGCTTGGCCTCCAGGCCGAAGTCCACGATGCCCAGCGCCAGGATCGCGCAGAAGATCATGAAGGCGATCGCAAAGCCGAACTTGAACGGGTGGGCGCGAAACATGACGGGATGAACCGAAAGCAGCTTCTCCTCGGCGTCGGTCATGGCGGGCTCCATGCAGGTTGGGTTCGGCCACAGCCCAGGCTCTGTCTGAAAACCCCGATCTGGCTTTGGCCGGCTGCGGCTGGCGCGGCGCGTTGTCGCCCTCCATCGGCGATGCTGGCTTCTGCATCGCCTGCTTCGGGCTCCTAGCGTCGCTTGGCCTCGCTCGCCCTCGGGCCGACGCCGGGATTCTCAGACAGAGCCTACCGCGTTACGGGGCGGTTTTCCAGCGCGAGAGCGGGTGAAGAATTACAAGTGAGAAATGACAAGTGCTGAATGGCACGGCGGCGCGCTGCGCGCGAGGGAAGAATGACAAGTGACAAGTCCTGAATGCGACGGCCACGGCAAGAGCACGAGCAGGAGCACGAGTAGGAGTGAGAAGCGGCAGATGGGCGGTGGCAGAGAGCTAACGGCTACCTGGTATCTGCTACCCGCTGCCGTCCGCAGGAGCGGCGGCGGTGTGCACAAATACAACAGGGAAAAAGGGCGCGGCGGTGCGGGCCGGGCTAACTCACATCAGTCTACCTAACGCCTTGCCTGAAAGGGCTTTGTGCTGCTGGTCGCCGCCGCATCATCCCGCGCAAATCGATTTGGGTCTTGACGGGAACGCGGTTTGCGCCATACAATCCCAGAGAAAGGGAGTCTCGTTTTGCGTTCGCGGAGGGGAACGTGGTTGTGTTCGTCCATCGTGTCTGGGCGTTCCTGCGCTCCGACAAGGGCCAGACCCTGGTCGAGTATGCGCTGATACTGCTTTTCGTGATGATCGTGGTCTTCGTCGGCCTCGAAGCCCTGCCGGACACCCCAGTGAACGCCATGGACGAGCTGAGCGGGACGCTCAGCAACTCCTGACCTTCCGGAGGGGCTCGCCTGCCCTTCGATCATCCCCGGGAAGCAGCAGGGCCTGATCCGCCGTAACGCCCGACCCGTCCGCGAGCCCACCTTGTTTCTACTCAGTTGGCTTCCACGCGCACGTGCAGCCGGTCCACGGACTCGAAGCCGTGCTCGTTCGTGCGGCGCACGCTCACCAGGTAGTCGCCCGGCTCGGCGAAGCTGTGGCTCGTCACCGCATAGCCTTCGGGGTCGTGGTAATCCTCGTTCCCGTCGGAGCGGACGGCCACGGAATCGCTCCCGTCGCCGAAGTCCCACGTCTCCTCACCGTGCTGGGTGCCGAACGAGCGCACCTTGAACGTTACGGGATCGCCCGGCCCGATGCCGAGCGTGGGCGCGTACGCCGCATGGATGCCGGACGGGCCGCGCTCGGGATCGTCGCGGTTGGCCACCTGCACGATGGCGAAGTCGTAGTCCACCCGGCCCGCGTCGTCCGTCACCTTGACGATTTCATTGTAGATGCCCGGGCGGGGGTACGTGCGTTCCGCCACCGGTCCGGCGGCGGTCGAGCTGTCCGTGAAGGTCCACTGGTAGCCGAGTTCCCGCCCGCGCGCGCTCCATGAGCGGGACGCGTCGAGCGTTACGCTCTGGCCCGACCAGATGAAGTGGTGCGGGCGCGCGACGGCGATCAGGTCCGGCGAATGCCGGGACAGGTATGCCTGCCACACGAAGGCGTAGGCGTCCTCGGCGCCCCATTCGCCCGACGGCTGCCGGCGGCTCGTGCCGAAGTGCAGGT
Organism: uncultured candidatus Brocadiaceae bacterium; assembly: GCA_964605915.1. Lineage (GTDB taxonomy): Bacteria > Planctomycetota > Brocadiia > SM23-32 > SM23-32 > DAOVRD01. The sequence continues at coordinate 2,503 of CAZSET010000045.1, forward strand.
GCGACCAGCCGCCGCTGGCCCCCTCCTTGCCGAGCAGGCCGACGACCTGCCCCATCTTCACCGTGCCGCCCAGCTCGACCGCCGGATCGATGGACTTTAGGTGGCTGTGGCGGTAGTACCAGCCGCGCCGGTCGAGCAGGTAGACGACGTCGTAGCGCGTCTGGGCGGGACTGTCTTCGTGGCCGCTCAGGAGTTCCCCCGCAGCGGATACCACCAGCGCGTCGCTGGTGGCCACGCTCTCGACCAGGCCCTCGCAGCCGCCGAAGTCGAGGCCCTCGTGATAGTAGATGTCCTTGCGCTCGGGCCGCTCGGGACCGTCCACGAAGACGGGCTCGTTGCCCATCTGCGTGGCGGACGCGAACCACTTCTGCCGGATGGGGTAGACGAACGTGTCCGTGTCGATCCACGGCGAGCCGGCCGGCCACAGGCGCAGCCGGGCCTCGCTCTCGAGCGCCCACGCGTTGCGGCGGCTGTTGGACACGTAGCCGCCGGTGACGGGGCAGTCGATCTGGACTCCGCCCGCAACGACGGGCAGGCGGTAGGTGCCGGACACCAGCTCGACATGTTCCCCGTTCACTTCGACGCGGACGACGGCCTTGCGCACCGCGTCGTGCACGTCGTCGCGCGTCTCGCGCAGGTCGGTCAGCTTCACAGTAGCCTGGCTTCCGTCCGGGAGTTCGACGGTGCGCTGCTCGCCGAGGTTCAGGTCGACGGCGGCATGGAGCGTCTCCTGATCGACCGTCCAATCCATGGCATCTCCTCCGTAGGCTTCGGGGACTGCTGACGGCGCTCACCGCCGAGCTCGCGGAGAACGCCGAGGGGTCCCGGGAGGATACGACACGGCCGGGCCGCGGCGCAAGGCAAACGGGCCGGAAGCGGCCAACCCTCTGGACGGCCCGGCGGAGTGCCAGCGAAACGGCCTTTGGACACGGATGGACACGGATCACGGCGGATGACGGCGGGCGAAACTCGACCGGTCAACGCCTAACGGCTCCAGCGCCTGTCCCTGCGTCATCTAGGCTTGTAACCCAGTGCGTCGGCAATGCGATGCATGGCCGGGTTGTCCTCGTGGTAGCTGAGCACGGCTACCTTGCCGGCGTCGACGATCTCCTGTGTGACGAAAGACGCGACGGCCTTGCCGTAGCCCTTGTTGCGGTGGACCGGGGCCGTGCCGACGGCGATCACCTCCCACTCCTCGTCAGTGCGTTGCCACAGTCCCGCGAACGCAACGGCCCGCCCGTCCACCAGCAGGGAGCAGTAGCGGCAGCCTTCCGAGTACAGTCCGTGCCACTCCTCTTCGGACCAGAACGTCCAATGGTCCTTCCGCTGCGGCCACATTCCCTCGTTGGCGTCGCGAGCGGCCTCCCAGTCATCCTCCCGCCACCATCTCAACCCCTCAGATGGGTGCGGCCTGAACGTCTCGGCCGTGCAGGCTGATTCCGCGTAGCCGAACCAATGGCCACCGTCCTCGTCCCAGTAGACGTAGAGACGGCTGTCCTTGTCATACGACGCTGCCTGCTCCCAGGCTTCCCGCTCCGAGCACTTCTCTCTCCAGAGCTTGTAGAAGAAGTGCGCAATGAACATGATCCCGGCGGTGCCGTGGGGGGTGGGTTCTCTGGAGCCGATGTAGCCTTTCAGGCCGCCGGCCATGAAAGCCTGGGCCATCGGCGGTTCACCTGCCCTGCACGCGTCATTGAATACGACGCGTCCGGGCAGGTTGACGTGCCTGGCGATGCACTCAGGGGGCATGCTGCCCTCGACGAGCATGCTCGTGTCGATGGAGTCGGCATACTCGCCGAAGACGAGACCATTGTCATCCCCGTGGACGACGATGATCAGGTAGGGCGCCGCAGCGTTTCCCTGCGCGATCACCTTGAGGAAATCGCCGGGAGTGCCGCACAGGTGCAGGTGCGCCGTCCCGCCCAACTCCTCGATCAGGTCACGCGCCAACCGTCCGAGGCCCCCAACCCCGCCGCAGTCGACGATCTCGACCGGCGTGCGCGGTGCAAAGAACTCGGTGTCAACTGGCTTCCACATGGTCCCTCAGGTGCCTCTCAACAAACCAGTCTACGATGCAAGTGCTCGGCCGCCGGCGATGAGAAGGCTGTCATGAGTGTTCCCCGGTTTCGCCCTCTCCCATCGGGAGAGGGTCGGGGTGAGGGAGCCCGAAAGGACAGGGCTCCACTCATTCCTCTCAGATCACGCCTGGTCGGCTTCGGACTCGTCCGGCAGGGCCTCTTCCAGTTCGTGCACCCTGGCGCGTTCCTGCTGCGTGGCGCGGTCGTCGTCGGCGCGGCTGGTGAGCACCGTGGGGGTGATGAAGGCGATGAGCTCGGTGGTAGTGACCACGTCGTCCTTCTTGCGGAAGAAGAAGTTCAGGAGCGGGATGTCGCCGAGTATGGGCCACTTGACAACGGTCTCCGATTCCTCCTGGCGCAGGATGCCGCCGATGACGATCGTCTGCCCTCCTTCGACCGCCAGTTCGGTCTCATAGTTGCGCCTGTCGATGACAACGCTGCCGAGGAGAGTCTCGCCTTCCCTGATCTGGTCGGAGGTCAGGGACACGGTGGTGACGACCTTGCCCTTCTGGTTGATGTGGGGCTGAATGGTCAGATTGGTGCCCACCGGTCTATAGTCGGTGACGACGTTCCGGGCGACGCTGCCCGGCTCCCCCTGGCTCTCCTTGATATAGGGCACGTCTGCGCCGACGAAGATCGTGGCCTCCTTGTTGTTGTTGACGACCAGCGCGGGCTGAGACAGGATCCGCGCGCCGAAGTCGCGCTGCATGAACTGGATCAGTGCGTCCAGGTCCACGTCCGCGCTGAGTGTCGTATTGCGGATGACCTCCGACCAGCTGTATCCGAGGGCGCCGAGCAAGCCGTCCTTGAACTCGCGCGTGTCGAACAGCGAGCGGTCCCACGCATAGCGCGTTCCTATCCGGCTCTCCTTTGTGTTCACGACCTCGATGAGCTGGACCTTGATGAGCACCTTGGGCGACTCGATGTCCAGGTCCCTGATGAGCTGGCGAAGCACCTCCATGTGCTGCACGGCAGTGGTGATGAGCAGCGAGTTGGTCCGCTTGTCGGGCACCACGCGCACCTTCCCGATCAGGTTGCTGATAGGGCTTTCCTCTTCCTCCCTGCGCGGCGAGCCGAAGAGCCAGCTTACGTATGCCGCGGTCTCGTCCTCCTGCCTGGCCTCCGGCCTGCCGGCGCCGGGAGGCGCGAAGAGGGTGTTGAGCTGATCGGCGACGTCCGTCGCGTCGGCGTTCTCCAGCGGGTAGACCATCGTGTTGGCGTATTCGGGAGCAGGCCGGTCCAGGTCATGTATCAGGTCTTCTATGATGGGGAAGTTCTCTTTGTTGTTCGTGATGACAATCACGGAGTTCGTCGCCGACTCCGTAACAAAGCGGACCTTGCCGTAAAGCCTGCCCACCTGTTGCTCGCCCGCCCGCATGCGATACATGTAGTAGTAGCCTCCTGTACGCGTCTCCTCCTGCACGCCGAACGTGTCATTGAGGACCTGGGTCATCTCGGCCGCGCCCATGTTCCGGATGTGGTAGATGCGGGGGGAGACCTCCGTCTTGCTGATCGGCTCGTCGAGTTTGGCTATCAGCTCTTCGATCTCTGGGAACTCGGCGGGCGGGGCGATGACGATGAGGGAGTTGGTCCTGCGCTCGGGCACGAAGCGGACCTGCGTCGCCTGGCCGCCGCTGCGGTAGCCGTAGTAGTAGGACCAGGGGTCGTAGTAGGACTGCTGCCGCAGGTTGGAGTAGAGCTCGTTGAGCTGCTCGGCCACGTCCTCGGCGTCGGCATAGGTCAGTTCGAAGCTGCGTGTCTCGGTCCGGCGCGACTCCTCCGTGTCCAGCGAGACCATGACTTCCTCGATCAGCGCGAAGTTTTCGTCAGTGGCGTAGACGATCAGGGCATTGGACCGCTGGTCGGCGCTCAGCTCGATGGTGTCCCGAACGCTGCGGCTGCCCGGCCTGCGCCTGAAGACCTCCGAGAGCTGGCGGGCCAGGTCCCTGGCGTCGGCGTGCTTCACGAGTATGACGTTCAGCTTCAGCTCGGGCGGCTTCTCCTTGTCGAGCTGGGCGATGAGTTGCTGGGCCGCTTCGAGCTTCTCCTTGGGAGCGCGCACCACCAGCCAGTTCGCCGTCGGATAGGCGACGACGGCCACTTCATCTCCGCCCGCGGCCCTGGCGCCCTGCGGCCCGCCTCGTTCGCGTGGCCGCTGTTCGCCCGGCCTGGCGCCCGCGCCTTCTGCGTCCCTGAGAATGATCTCAAGCACGGGCGCGATCTCCGTGGCCTCCGCGTACTTGAGCTGGAAGATCTGCACCTGCGTCCCCTCGATCTCCAGCACGTCGAGTTGGCGCATCACCTTCTCGATGTCGGCCAGTTTCTCGGCGGGGCCGGTCAGGAAGACCTGGCGGGACCTGGAGTCCGCCACCAGCTTCATGCCGTCGGCCAGAAGCGGGGTCACGAGCTTCTCCACTTCGCTCACGTCGGCGAACTTCAGCGTGATGACGCGCGTTTCGATGCCCAGTTCCGCCAGCTTCGCCACGGGCATGATCTGGATCACGTCATCCCGCTCGACGACCGCGACCCCTTCGAGCTTCAGGGCCTCGATGATCAACTCGAGCGCCGTTTGCGGCGTGACGGGCCCGGGCGTGGCGATGGTGATCTGGGCCTGCACGTCCTTGGCCTTGACGACGGCCTTGCCCGTGTGCTTGCGGATGAAGTCGATGACGTTGTCGATGGAGGCGTCCTTCAGGTTGAGGGGGATCTTCTCCTCAGCCTCCGGCGGGGCAGCGGGCTCCGCTGGGGCTTCCGATCCGGTCTCCCCTTGCGCCGCTGCCTCGGGAGGCCCCGAGGATTCCTCCTGGGCACGGGCTACGGGCGGTCCACAGACCCAGAACAGAGCACACACAAGCAAGAACCCGACCACTGCTGCGTTCGCCTTGTAAAACGTCATGACCATGCCCTCCTGTCCCTGTTTACCGTCTTCGCGGTGTCACTGCCCACGTCCGCGCCCGGAGCCCTGCTGGCCGGCCTGTTCGAGCATCTCCTGGGCCATTCGCTCGGCCGCCCGACGTGCTTCTTCCATCTTCCGGCGCACCTCCTCCGGGATGGCCCCGTCCATCTGTACCTCCATTGCGCGCCGCCCCTGCGGCACTTCGGCGGCCTGCGGTGGTGCCGGCTGCCCGGGCGGCCTAGCTTCGCGACCTGGCCCCCTGGGGCCACGGCCCGGAGGCGGCCTGCGCGGGGCGTCGACTTTGTCCGTCAGTCCAGGGAAGAGACTGATCGTCTCGCGTTTGTCTTCTCTCTCGACGACAACGCTGTTGAAGCTGATCTCAACCAGCTTGAAGCCGCCAGGCAGGTCGGCGTCCAATTCGTAAAGGCGAGCCTTGTTCGGGTCCCCCCCCATCAGGGCAGAGCCGTCCAGCAGTCCGAAGAGCTTCGGCGCGGGCGGCGGCTGCTTTTTGCCAAAGACGCCTTTGCCCGTGATGGGCTCATAGTCCTCGACCTTCCTGGATTCTTCGCGCGCGGGCGTGGCCGAGTGGGCCCGCAGGGCCTCCTCAAACTCCGAGCCCATCGCGCGGACCCGAGCGTAGCCGATTCCCTGGATCATGAGGACAACGACCAGCACGGCGGCGCAGGCGCCAAGCCAGGAATCCACCTTCACCTTCCGCAGCTTCTGCACAATGCCGTTCATCCGGGACCTCCTCAACCCGCGCGGTCGTAGGCCACGACACCGAGTGTGATGCCCAGCGCGTCCGGCTTCTTGAAATCGTGGTGCAGTTTGAGTTCGTCCACCCGCACGAACCGCGGCCCCTTCTCCAGCGCATGCAGCAGCTTGGTGAGGGACTGCGCACTCAGGTCCGTCTCGACCTGCAGCGCAACCATCTCAAAGTGCTGCAGCGCCATGGAGCGGCCCGGGCTTTTCCTTGCCGATACGAGCTTCACGCGCCCCCCGGCCTCCTTGACGGCTTTCTCCAGAAGGGCCTCAAGAGCCGGCGCCTCACGCTCGGGCCTGGCCTGCTCCGCAGGACGCGGCGGTTCTTCGCCGTCGGGCTTGGCGCTCTTCCCTGTTTGATCCTCCGACTCCTCGGGCTCAGCAGCGTCGTCGCCTGCCTGGTGCTCCGGCTCCTCCTCTTGTTTCACGTCCTCCGGCTCCTCGGAGGGCTCGACCAGCAGGCCCAGGTCCCGCACCAGACGCGCGCGCCGAGCCAGGAGGGCCTCGTGTCTCTCAGTTCGCTCCTCCAGGAGCGCCAGGGCCGCAAGCTTCGGCTCGAGCTCCCGCCCGAGCTCGCCCCACCCACGCGCAAGCGGCAGAATCCCCCAGGCGATCAGCACCGTAAGGGCGACCACGACGGCCCCGCCCGTCAGCATGTATCGTTCTCGCTTGGAAAAGCTCATCTCGACCCTCCGCCGGCGCGTCGGACGTCGCACGTCAATCGGAACATCAGTCCTTCCTTCTCCTGCGCAACGCGGCTCAGGTGCGCGTTCTCGAACCGGTCAGAAGCATCCAGGGCCGCCGCCGCCTGCGATGCGGCCTCGACCGAGCCCGCCTTGCCCAGGATCGTGACCTCGTTCTTCGAGCCGATCGTCAGGTCCTTGATCACGGTTCCGTCCGGCAGCACTTCGGTCAGCGCGAGGAGCAGGTCCAGCACCGATCGCCGGCGCTCGTGCTCCCGCTGGAGGATACTGACCTCCTCCGCGAGCACCTGCTCCTGCTGAAGCAGCTCCCAGGCCTGTGCCACCGCCACGGTCGCCGCGCTCACCTTCGCGGAGCGGACGTAGAAAGCCGATCCGACCACGGCGACAAGCAGAATGACGATCAGTGCGGCGAGCGCCAGCCGGCGCCGGAGCGCAGGACTGTGAACGTAAGCCTCAGAGACCCGAAGCGGCGGCGCGGCCGCCTCCATCTGCCTGTGCCGACGGCTCGCCGCCAACGCGACCCCTATGCAGGCCGCGAACTCCAACAACACGTCTTCCGCAGGACCGGCGGTCTCCGCCATGCGCAGCTCTTCGGGGGGACGCGCCAGCTCCGCGGGCAGCCCGGCACGGTCCGCCAGAACGCGCACGAACGCGCCGGCCAACGCCCGCTCGCCGACGACCAGCAGCCGGCTGACGGGCGATCGGCCCGTGCGCGCCGCGTGGTGCTGCAGCGACTGGGCGACCTCGCCGGCCAGACGTTCCAGGCCTTCGGCCCCGGTGCCGCCCTCCGAATCGGCCGGCGCTTCGCCCAGGGATCTGGAGTAGCTGATGCTCCCCGCATGGACGATGACCAGGGAGACGTCCGCCCGTTCTATGGCGACGATGCCGACATCCCGCTCGTCCGGCGCGACCGAAGCCGCCAACTGCGCCAGGGCCGCCTCCCGACACTCAACGAGCTGGCAGGCCCGACCGCCTGCTCGCAGCTCGGCCTCGGCCTCCGCCACATCCTCGCCGGGCACCGCCAGCAACGCGACGCGTCCCATTCCTTCGCGACGATCTTCGGACAGGCGTTTGAAGGCCCACGCGGCTTCCGCCGCGCCGTATGGCAGCTCAGACTCGAGCCGCAGAGCCAGCATGGTCGCCAGCTCAGCGGCGGGCACGTCCGGCACTTCCAGCTCTCGGCAGACGAGTCGCCGTGAGCCCACGACCAGTATTGTCCCATCGCCCGACGGCGTGCCTCCGCCGGCGGCACGTTCCGAGGCCGGCGACTGGCACGTCTGCGTCCGGATCACCGAAGTCGTCCCGGAGTCAATGTTGGCCTCGAGGATGCGCCACTCTTTGGGGCCCTGCTCCCAAACGACGATCCTCCGGCTTGTGCGACCCCTCCTGCCGGCCCGGCCGAGCAGGGGCGCGAGGGCAGCGCCGCACGCCCGCGCCGCGCCCGCCAACCGGGACCGGATCTCCGCGACTTTCTCTCTCGTTTTGGCGTTCATTCCCTCTCAGCGCAGTTCGCGCCACACGTTCAGTTTCACTTGGTCGCCCGTCACGTCGATCACGGCCCACACGCAGCAGCAAGCGGCCAGCGTCCCGTCCGGGGCAGTCAGGACGCCGAAGGACTGCACGCCGAACACGTCGGACCGCACGCTTACGGAGCCGCACATCTGCTTGAAGACATCGGTCGTCAGGCCCGGAACGTCGAGCAGATCCCCGATGCTCTGGAAGCCCGTCTCGGGCCGCGCGTCTGCTATCTGGACGGCCAGCTCCTCCTCCACGCCGGGCAGGCAGGCCAGCACCTGCACCGGCGCGGTATTCACGTTGATGACGCCCTGAAGCGTCTCGTCGTCGCTGGTCGTGACGGCATCGGCGATGCGTTTGAGGTCCTCCACGCTGAACGCGTTCTTGTTTGTCGTTCGCACCTGTGTCTCCCCGGAGGACCCACCTGTCCGGGAGCCCTGTCTTTCGCCCTGATCTCTGCCGTCCCTGGCGCCGCCGGACGAGCCGCCTGCCTCCCCGCCCCGCGCTTCCGCTCCCCCCTGGTTGCTGTCTTCTTCGCGGTTCCTTTGCCCGGAGCTGCGGCCTTGTTGACCATCCTGTCCGTCTTCGCTCTGCTCGACCTTCTCCACGAGCATCACGTCGAGCAGGTCTGCGATGCTGCCCAACTGGCCCTTCTTCCTGTGTTCGACGATGGAGTCCGCCTGCTGCTGGTTGATGCCGGAGGCCCCGCGCGTGATCTCGTCCGCGCCGGCCGTGTTGACGTTCACCCTGGCGTTCCCGTCGGACGTGACGTTCCGGACGGCGGAGGAGCAGGTCACGTATGGGGCCAGCCCCCTGTCCAGCTCTCCGTCAGAATTGTCGGGCGGCCAGCTCTCGTCCCCGTCGTCCTCGTTCGGGTCGAGCAGCCCGTTGCCGTTCTGGTCCTCGCCATACAGGAGAGACAGGTCGACCCCCTCGAGCAGCAGCAGGTCCGCCAGGTCATAGAGGGTGTCGCTCTCCTGCCGCAACTGGACGATGCCGGCCGCCAGTTCCTCGGTCATGCCGGGCAGCTTGCGCAGCATCTCCTCGGTCGCCGTGTTCAGGTTCAGCTTGCCCGCTTCGTCAACGATGCCGAAGTCGGGCTGGGCGCTCCCGCTCTCGGCGGCACCGACGAACAGCGTGTAGCTGCCGTCGCCTACCTCGACGCTCTGGTAGGTCCGTTCGGCCGACTCGCGCAGGTCCGTCACCGCCAGCACGCGGTTGCGGTCCGCCTTTAGTTGGGCCATGGCCGCCTCCACGCCCGCGCGTGCGCAGAACAGCGCCCGCACGCCGTCCGCGCTGTTGCGGGTGGCCTGCAGGCGCAGCCGCGAGACGAAGCTCGTGCCCAGCGCCACCGCGCTCAGGATGACCATGAGCCAGAGCACCATCACCAGGGCCACGCCCTTTCGCGAATCGCAACCGGGCTTCGATGGAGCCGTCATCATCGCCTACCGCGTCGGAATGGAAACCGTGGTCTCGAAGTGCAGGGGTCTCTCGGCCTCGTCGGGGTCCATCACGACGATGGTTATGCGCACGGCACGGGGGAACTGCTCCTGATCCTCCCAGCCGGGCACCCAGTCCATGCCGTCGAAGAAGCTCAGGTCCAGCTCGGACACGAACGGGCCGATCAGGTTGACGGCGCCTCCTTCGAGGGGATCGTCGTCCAGCGAGTCGTCCCGGCGTCGCAGGAGCCACTGCGCCTCCGTGTCGGGGTCGTTGTCGATGTAGTACCCGATCTCGCACCGGCTGCCGGCGTCGGGATCGTCCGTGAACCGCCCGGCGCGCGGCGCGATGAAGTCGAGCGTATCGGCCGCCGCGCCCTCGTAGTTCGCGTCCAATGCAGTGAGGCGCACGTCACCGTGCGCCACGGCCGTGCGGATGTCCGTCGCCATGGCGTTCAGAGCGCGCTGCGCGTGGGCGGCCATCCCACTGACGCGCCGGACCTTCTGCGACGATTGCACCCCGGCCGTAAGAACGACGTACCCGGCCGCCGCCAGCACCGACAACATGCTGCTCGTCACCAGAAGCTCCACCAGTGTGAACCCGCGTCGTGCGCTCATCGCTCCGCCATCAATGTGGTCAGGGCGAACGTCTTGTCCTTGCCGCGCTCGGGCCAGGAGACGACCGCCTGCGCCTCGTAAAGGCCCTCAGTCTCCGTCTCCAGCACGTCCAGCGTCCACGTGGCGTTGAGGAAGGCCTCGCCGAAGTCGCCCTGTTCCGAGCCCGGGATCACCTCCTCCTGGGCCAGTGTTTCCTCCAGGAGTCCCTGGGCCAGCAGCGCGGCGCGCGAGTGGTTCAGGGAGGCGGTCGTGGCACGTACGCACAAAGTGAAGACCTCCAACGTGGCCACCACGCTGACGCTGAATATAGCCACCGCGGCGACCATCTCCACCAGGGAGAAACCGGTTCTGTCCCGTCCCGCGATCATGCGCGGCTACTCCTCCGGCTGGACCATGCGCACTTCGCCCGTTGCGAAGACCACTTGTATCGTCCTCACGTTCTCCCGGTCATCACGCAGCTCGGCTGCAACGTCTTCCGCCGTGCCGTCGGGCGCGAATCGGATCGTCTCCCAGGCCGACCCGAGCTGCGGCGGCTGCTCCTGCCCGGAGTCCCTGACGAGGGTCACGCTGATGCGTTCGGGCAGTTCGAGCTGGACGAGCGTTCGTTCTTCGGGGGTTTCGCTCTCGGCGAGCCACGGCAGCGTCGGCGCCCACGTGACTGCCCAACAGACGTGTCGCTCGGCATCCAGATTGACTGTGACGGGCTGCCGACGGGCAACCGCGGCAGCGGAGGCGAAGTCCAGCAGGTCCGCCAGCCTCCTGGCGGTCGCATCGAGGCCGGTGCGGCGCGTGGCCGACACAATCGACGGCGCGACGGCCCCGGCCAGGATGGCCATCACCACCACGACGACCATCAGCTCGATCAGCGTGAAGCCGCTCCGGCGCGACAGCGCCGCGCCGCTAGCGCCCTTCTGTTTCCACCCAGCTCTGCTCATCGGCGTTGTGTCCTTCGCCTCCCTCTTCGCCGTCTTTACCGTACGACACAATCTCGAAGGCCAACCCGCTGTAGGTGCCCGGGCTGCGATAGACGTACAGGTTGCCCCAGGGGTCCTCGAACAGGGGCTTGTGCAGGTAAGGGCCGTCCCAATTCTCCTCCTCGGAGTCCGGTGCGTAGTAGAGGACCTCCAGCCCCTCCTCGGTCGTCGGGTAACGCTGCGTGTCCAGATAGAAGAGTTCCAGGGCGGTCTCGTACGCAACGATGTCCGACTGCGAGCGCGCCCGGCGGGCCTTCTCGGCCCTGCCGATCACGTTCGGGACGATGGCGGCGGCCAGGATGGCCAGCACGACGGCGACGACCATCAGCTCGATGAGCGTGAACCCGGCCCGCGCCGCGCGGGTCGCGCCGTCAAGGAGCGGCTGCGCGGTCATGCCGTCGGGCGTTCCTTGTCGCATTCCTCCCGTCTTCATCGTGTCACCTTCCTTCGCTATCGAATGCCGGCGCTGATCTGGAAAATGGGCAGCACCAGGGAAACGATGATGAATGCCACGATAACGGCCACGCACAGGATCAGGGCCGGGGCCAGCAGGGACGTCATCAGCTTCGTGGACGCAGCAGCCTGGCGGTCGTATGCCTCCGCCGCGCGCAGCAGCATCTGATCCAGCCTGCCCGTCTCCTCCCCGACGGCCACCATCTGCACGACCAGCGGGGGGAAAACGTCGGCTGACTTCATCAATTCGGCTAGCGAGACGCCTTCCTGAACCTCCCGGGCCATGTCCCGGATCGCGGCGGCTATGACGGCGTTTCCGGCGGCGGCGTGGACGACTTGCAGCGCCTCGACGATGTGCACCTCCGCCTTGACCAACGTGCCCAGGGACCGGGCGAACCGCGCGACGGCCGCCTGGCGTATGAGCCGGCCGGCCCACGGGATGCGCAGCTTGAAGCCGTCCCAGGCCAGCCGCACCGAGGGCCGGACCATCGCGGCGCGCACTCCGGCCACAAGGCCCACCAGACCGATGCCGATCAGCCACCAGTAGGCGCCGACCAGATCCGAGATGCCGCACAGGATGCGCGTCGGCAGCGGCATGCGCTCGCCCAGGCCCTCGAACATCACGGACAGCCTGGGTATGACAAAGCCGACCAGGACGGCGGCAGACGCCACGCCCAGGCACAGCACGAGCGCCGGATAGGCCAGCGCAGCCCGCACCTCGCCCCGCAGCTCGTCCTGCTTCTCGAACATCTCGGCCAGCCGGGCCAGCACCTCGTCCAGCGCCCCGCTCGCCTCGCCGACCCGCACCATGCTCACCATGATCTCAGGGAAGACATCGCGGTGCTGCTCCAGCGCGTCGCTCAAGCTACTGCCGGTCTTCACGGACTCCAGCACGTCCGAGAGCACGCGCCTGGCGTGCGGCTGCTCCGTCTGATCGATCAGGACCGTCATGCTTTGCACGAGCGGCACGCCCGACCCGCACAGAGTGGCCAACTGGCGTGTCAGCTCCGGCAGGCGAACCCCTCGCCGCCGCAAGAACCCGGTCGCCAGCGGCCGGCCTGACCGCCCCCTGTCCTCCTTGAGCTCGAGCACGTGCCAGCCGTGCGCAAGGAGACGCTCGACCGCCTCGCGGCGTGTGGCGGACGTGAGATTGCCCGCCGACCGCTCGCCGGTGCCGTTAACGGCTCTGTAGGAGTAAACGGCCAATGCGATGAAACACCTCAACGCGGTGTCCGACGCTGTTCGGCTTCCAGATCCTCGTGCATCTCGTCGAGCTGCGTGACGCGCAGGACCTCCTCGGCCGTGGTGAGGCCGCGCAACACCTTGCGGCATCCAGCGCGGCGCATCGTCATCATCGTGGGTCCGGCCAGTTCGCGTATCTGCGCCGCAGGGGCCCGCCGAAGGATAGCCTCCTGCAGCCGCTCGTCGATGAGGAGCAGCTCGGCTATCGCCGTCCGGCCCACGAAACCCGTCTGCTTGCAGGCGCGGCAGCCCGTGCCGTGCGATAGCTCGGCCGCTTCCAGCTCGCCCAGTTCCTGGCGCAGCGGTGCCAGCTCCTCCGGCCTGGCGGGCCGCGATTCCTTGCAGGAGGGGCAGATCCGGCGCACGAGCCGTTGCGCCACGATGCCCCGCAGGGCCGACGCCGCCAGATAGGGCTCCACGCCCATGTCCAGCAGGCGCGGGATCGCCTCGCACGCGTCGTTCGTGTGCAGCGTGCTGAAGACGAGGTGTCCCGTCAGGGCGGAGCGGATGGCGATGTCGGCCGTCTCCGTGTCGCGGATCTCGCCCACCATGATGATGTCGGGATCCTGGCGGACCATGGAGCGCAGGCCGTTCGCGAACGTCAGGCCGCGCTTGGGGCGGACCGGGATCTGGTTGACGCCCGGCAGTTCGTACTCCACCGGATCCTCGATGGTGATGAACTTGCGTTCGGGCGTGTAGATGGCGCTCAGCGAGGCGTAGAGGGTCGTCGTCTTGCCGCAGCCGGTCGGGCCGCACACGAGCACGATCCCGTGCGGATGCTCCAGCAGGCGGCGGTACTGGGAGAGTGTCTCCTGCTCGAAGCCGAGCTCGTCCAGGCTGCGCAGGAAGGCCGACTTGTCCAGCAGGCGCAGCACCACGCACTCGCCGTGCATGGTGGGGATGGTGGCCACCCGCACGTCCACTTCCCGCCCTTCCACATGAAGCTCGATGTGGCCGTCCTGCGGCAGGTAGCGCTCGGCGATGTTCATGTCCGCCATTATCTTGATGCGGGAAAGTATGGCCGGATGCAGGTGCTTGGGAGGCGATGGCATCTCGTGCAGAACGCCGTCGATGCGGTACTTCACCTTCAGTTCATCCTCGAACGGCTCGACATGGATGTCGCTGGCGCGGTCCCGCACGGCGCGGGCGACGATCAGGTTCACCAGGTTGACTACCGTGGGTTCGCTGGCCATCTCCCTCAGCTGGCCGACCTCGGTGCCGTTGTCCTCCCCCACGTGCTCGGCCCCGGCGAACTGCTCAATCATCCTCTCTACGGTCAACCCGTGGGAGGTCTGCATGGCGGCCTCCATGTCGGCCGGGGCGCAGAGGGCCCTCTCCACTTGACGTCCTGTCAGGATGCGGACGTAGTCCACGGTCTCGAAGTCCAGCGGGTCTTCCATGGCGAGTAGCAGGCGGTTGTCAGTCGCGGACACGGGCATGACGCGGGCGCGCTGGAGGATCTGCGGCGGAACCAGGCGCACCGCGTTCGGCTCGACCTTCGTCTCGCCCAGGTCTATGAAGGGGATCTGGAGGACCTCGGCCAGCGATCGCAGCGCCGACGCCTCGTCGGGCCAGCCCAGGGCCACCATGCATTCGGCCAGGCCTTCCCCCGTGCGCTGGCGACGATGCAGGACCTCGGAAAGCCGTTCCTTCGTGACCTCGCCGTGCATCTGTCCGGCCGTCCCTGCTGTGTCCGAATCCGTGTCCATTGCCGTCCCGCATTAGAACGGAGAAGAAGTCAGGCAGGGGAGCGCTCTGCCTCGCCTGTCGGCGGGGAAGGGCGGACGATCCTGTAACGGATGGCCAAACCGCGACGGTCGCTCTGGGAGGGCCCCGCGATCCGCAGGATGCCCATGCTTCCCTCGCGCGTCCTGAAGGCGTAAGCTCGTGGGAATGACGGCTTGAGGGACATGCGTGTCGGCGTCCGGAGCCGGGCGCCCGGGCCCAGGAACTGCAGCAGTTGTGCTGCTCCCGCCGCGCGCGCGGTTTCATCCGATAGGGGCGCCACGGCCAAGTCCACGCCGACGATGCTGTCCAGGTCCAGGCTGGGCTCGTACAGAAGGTCCGCCCCGCTCTTCCGCATCCACTTGACCATGGCATCGGGTTCGGCCACGTCAGGCGGCAGCGAGAGAAGGCTGCCCGAATCGAGGTCAAGGAACATGTCTTCCCCGGCATCCCCGCTGCTCAGAACGCGCTCAACCACGGACCCGGGCCAGGGCGGCAGGCCGTCGGCACGGCTACTGCCGTACGGCGCATCCGACTCCGGCGCGGTGACTGTCGCCACGGTGCGCTCGGAAGCGCCGTCTGGTGAACCATCGGTGCCGGCCAGGGCTGCATGGAGGGCCCAGGCCAACATGCCGAGCGCACCTGCCATCACACAGACCAGAACGGCCGCAACCGCGGCGGGGGCAGCGACGCTTGCTGCCGTGGGAGCGCTCGCCACACCTGCCAGTGCCATCTTGCCGAGCGCAGCGGTCAGCGTCGCGGGCGCCGCCTCCTTGCCGGCGGCGGCCAGAACGGACGGCAGCACCAGTGCGGGGCAGGTGACGCCCGCCTTGCGCAGCCGGACGCGCACGGCCTCCAGCGCCCGCTTGAGGCGTCCGGATACGGCCGGCTGGCTGACGCCCAGCGCGGTGCCGATCTCGTCCTGCGTCCGTCCCTCCAGGTAGTACATGACCAGTGGCAGCTTGAGGTCCTCGGGCAAGTCGTCGATGGCTGCGTCCACGTGCGACCGGATTTCGGGCCAGGACGCCTCCGCGCACGCGGCGCGGCGCCGTCGCGCCACGTCTTCCCGGGTCTGCCGGGCGCTGCGCCTTCTGAGTATGTCGACGGCGCGGCTCATGGCCACCCTGTGCAGCCATCCGGCTATGGGGGCCCGCAAGCGGTTGGCGCTGCGCACCAGCTCGAAGAAGCACTCCTGGGCTGCGTCCTCCGCGTCCATCCGGTTGCCCACTATCCGCCTGCAGACGGCGAACACCATGCTCTCATGCGGGCGAATAAGCGCCCGGAACGCTTCGGGATCCCGCTCCCTCGCGTACCGCGTGAGCAAGATGGCCTCTGACTCAGCCACTACGCTCCATCCCTCGGCAGAGGCGAACCTTCCCCTCGTACCTAATCCGCAGAGCCCCGCCGGATTATAAGCCAAGCGCCGCCATTGCCTGTCCCATTAGACGTGATGCGGCCGCTGAAAGTTCCCTGCCTGAACCGACCCCGCCCAGCACGAATATCGGCGCTGAAATCATACGAAACGCCCTGACGGTACGCAAGGACATTGCCTGCCGACGGGTCGCGAGCAGTCCCTCCAGCACGACCCCTGCGCCACGGAGGACCGCCCGAGCCGCCCTGCCGGCATTGTAGTTCCCGCAGGCGGTCGTTCTATTCCATCCCGGCGGTCACCTTTCTGCCTTTCAAGTCAGCTCGACGGGGCAAAGGGCGAGGGCGTTTGTTGATGCACACCGACGGCGCTACAATCGAGCCGGGCCGCAGAGCGTTCTCGGTCCCTGCCCCCGGCCGCGGAAGCGATCAGCCCCAAGTTGGCCGCTCCGGCACCGCAGGTGGGGCAGACCTGGTTCAGTGAACGGAGGAGTTGAGGATGATCGACCTATTCGACGCACAGGCCGGATTCGGGGGCGGCCGCCGCGGCCAGCCCTGGGTCCCGGCCGCCGACGAGGTGCTCGGGCACATGGACCGCCTGTCCATTGCCCGGGCGCTCGTGCGGACCGACTTTGAGGAGATGGACGGCGACCCAATCCTTTCGAACCGGCTGCTCTACGAGGCGTGCGCGCAGCACGGGCGCCTGGTGCCCTGTCCCACCGTGCTGCCCACCGGCCACGGCGACGTGCCGTCCGAGGGGGAGCAGATCGACGAGCTGATCGCCCACGGCAGCGGCGCCGCGACTTTGAGGCCGGGACAGGACGGCTGGAGCACGGCGGAATGGTGCGCGGGCACGCTGCTCGGCCTGCTGGAGGAAAGGCGCATCCCCGTGCTGTGCCGGGACTCCGCCCTGGGGTTCGAAGCCGTCGCCGACCTGGCCGGTCGGCACCCGGACCTGCCGATCGTCATGTACCAGGTCGGCTACCGTTCCCAGCGCACGCTGGTGTCCCTGATGAAGGCGTTTCCCAACGTCTGCCTCGCCGTCGGCAGCCCCTACAGCGTGCACCTGGGCCTTGAGTCGATGGCCGGCCACGTGGGGGCCGAGCGGCTGCTGTTCGGCACCGGCTTCCCCTACGCCGAGCCGATGGCCTCCGTCACGATGCTCACTTAC
>CAZSET010000046.1:0-19437 GCA_964605915.1 uncultured candidatus Brocadiaceae bacterium
ACGTCAGCCACGGCAAAGGCTGGGGCGGCTTTAGCAGCAGCTCGTTCCCCGGCGGCGCCGTCCTGGTGATCGTCGTCCTGACGGTCGGCCTGAACGTGCTGGTCAAGCTGATCCGGCGCGCCTGGGCGCTGAAGCAGGCCGAGCTGATGCTCGTCTGGTGCATGCTCATCGTGGCGGCGACGTTTCCCGGGGACGGCATTGCCCGCTTCTGGTACCCGCTGCTCGCCTCGGGGCCCTACCTGGCGCGGCGCGCGGACCTGGCGTGGGAAGAGGACGGCGCGCTGACCTACGCGCCCGAGAAGCTCGTGCTGAGCAAGAGCCCCCGATCCGTCGCCGCCAAGCAGTACTACGAGGGCGCCGAGGGGCGGGTGCCGTGGCGGTACTGGGTGACGCCGCTGGCCCACTGGACGGTCTTCTTCATCCTGCTCTACCTGGTCGTCTTCTTTCTCATGGCCATCCTCAGGAAGCATTGGGTCGAGTCGGAGCGGCTGATGTTTCCGCTGGCACGCGTTCCCCTCGAATTCACCGAGGGGAGCGAACGCAGCGGCCTGCTGCCCGGCATCTTCCGGGAGAAGGGCTTCCTGATCGGCCTGGCGGTCACCTTCGCTTTCCGGCTCTTCCGCGCCCTGCCGCTGTTCTTCGGCAAGGAGAGCGTCATCCCGCTGGCGCTCCCCTTGAGGGATATCTTTGCGGAGACGCCGTTTCAGCCGATGAGCTTCGACAACATCAACCTGTGGCCGTCGGCCATCGGATTCGCCTACCTGGTGCCGGCCGACGTGTCGCTGAGCGTCTGGTTCTTCTACTGGTTCGCGCGGATGGAACTGATGGCCACCAACTGGGTGGGTCTGCCGCAGTACGGGGGCACGTACGGCCGCCTGATGAGCTGGCAGCAGGCCGGCGCCTACATCGCCTTCACGATGGGCACGCTGTTCATGGCGCGCCGGCATCTGCTGACGGTGCTGCGGAAGGCGTTCGGCCTGGTCCGCTTCGACGATTCGGAGGAACCCGTCGGCTACAGGCTGGCGTTCTGGGGCCTGGTCCTATCCGTGGCCGGCTGCCTGGGCTGGTACGTCTATCACGGCATGAACTTGGCGGCCGGGGCGGCGGTCTTCGCCCTGATCTTGTGCTGGTACCTGGTCTACGCCAGGATGGTGGCCCAGGGGGGGCTCTACGTTGGCCGTACCATATGGCGGTTGGGCAGCGTGGTGCACGGCGTCAGCGGCGGGCACCTTTTCACGGGCGCGGGGGCCGTCATCTCCAACATCCAGGACACGCTGCTCGTGACCGGCGGGACCACGTTTCTCGCGCCGATGGCCATGAACGCGTTCCGGATCTCGGAGGTGTTTGAGAGGCGCAGGCGTCGGCTGCTAGTCCCCGTCCTCATGATTGCGTTCCTGGTAGCGCTCGTCTTAGGCACTTACTCGGCCCTGACGACCGCGTATAGCCTCGGGGCGGCCAACATGGCGGACCCCTGGTCCCAGGAGCGTGAGCCCAGGTGGCAGTTCGACAAGGCCGACAGGATGATTAAGCAGCCGAGCCAGTCCGCCGAGGCGTACCCGGGGCCGCTCCTTATCGGCGCGGCCGGTATGGGTTTCATGATGTTCATGAGGGCGCGGCTCTACTGGTGGCCCATCCATGCCATCGGGCTCTTGACGTGCAGCAGTTGGCATGCGCACCGGCTCTGGTTGCCGTTCTTCCTCGGGTGGCTGACGAAAGTATGCATCATGAAGTTCAGCGGGGGACGGCTGCTCAGGCATGGGCGCTACTTCTTCATTGCCCTCATCATCGTGGAGGCATTTGTGGGCGGCGTCTCCACCATCGTGCGCGCGATCACGGCGGGCGCCGTGCCCGGTTTCTGAAGTGCGGTCACTCATGCGTCGACGGTGAGGGGGCTTCGACTGCTGCGGTTCAGGGGGCATCGGCATGCCGCGGCGCCGCTGGAGAGCGGCCTCACCAGCGCCGGTCCGTATCGTGCGGGACGACGTCGCCCGTCTCCAGCAAGAACGTCAGCAGGCGCTCCTTCAGTTGGGCGAGCACCTCCCCGTATGCCGGATCGTCGATGACGTTCCTGAGCTCCATCGGGTCCTCGCGCAGGTCGTAGAGCTCGTCGCTCTCGTAGAGACGGCGCACGTACTTGTGGTCGCGGGTGCGGCACATGACGGCCTTCGAGTGCTCGGGTCCCTCCTGCTGCTGCCAGACCAGGCGGGGCCAGTAGAGGCCGTCGGGGTCCTGCTTGCTCTCCAGTTCCATGCAGTGCGTCTCGCCGTGCAGCCTGCCGCCTTCGCAGAAGACGGCGTCGCGATGCTCGTCCGCCTCTCCGGTCAGCAGCGGCATGAGGGAGCGGCCGAAGTGCGTGTAGTCGGGCTCGATGCCCGCCAGTTCGAATACCGTGGCCGGGAAGTCGACCAGCTCGACCAGCGCATCGCACACCCGCGGCTGCACGTCCGTCCGCGCCGGCGGCTTGACAACCAAGGGCACGCGGGACAGCGCGTCTTCGAACGTGTTCTGCGTCTTCTCGACCAGGCCGTAATCCCCCGTGAAATCCCCGTGGTCGCTGAAGAAGAACACGGCCGTGTCGTCGTAGATGCCGGCCTCCCTGAGCGCGTCCATCACCAGGCCGAACTGGTGATCGGTCCTGGCGCACATGCCGTAGTAGGTGGCGCGCAGTTCGGCCCAACGCTCTTCGCTCCAGCCTGCGAGGCCCTGCTTCTCGTAGATGCCCTTGAGCAGGCTGGGCTTGCCGTGCCAGCCTTCAGGGGCCGGCGCGCGCGGCGGCACCTTGGCGCGATCGATCAGGGAGTACCACGGCTCTTCCACCGCGTAGGGCGGATGGGGGTACGTCAGCGCGAGGAAGAGGCATAGCGGCCTGTCCTTCGGCGCGTTCTTGATGAAGTCCGCCGCTCCCTGCACGACGGCCCAGTCGCCGTCGTAGTAGATGTCCTCGTCGCCCGTGTCCAGCTTGCCCACGTAGAAGGAGTAGAAGCCGTCGCCGTCCTTCGCGCCCCGCCATTCGTGGGCGCGGTCCATCTGCCACGTCGGCCTGGGGCGGCGCTCGGGGCGGAAGCGGACGTCGCAGTAGGGGTCCTGCGGGTTCTGGCCCGGGGTCAGGTCGTTCTTGCCACCCCACCAGACTATGTAACCGGCGTCCTTGAGGATCTTCAGCAGCACCGGCTCGTCATCCCGCAGCATGTGGAACATGGTGCGGTGCCCGCGCACGTGCGGATACCAGCCCGTCATGAAAGAACATCGGCTCGGAGTGCAGACGGGATTCTGGGTGAAGGCCCAGCGGAAGGAGACGCCGTCGCTCTCCGCCACGCGGTCCAGGTTGGGCGTGACGGCGCAGGGGTTGCCCACGTGGGCGAGCGCCTCGCCGCGCCACTGGTCGGGATTGAAGATGATGATGTGGGGCCGTTGGGCCATGTGTTGGTTCCTCCATACAATGCTTCGGTGTCTGCCCCGCCGTCAGGCGTTCTCCTCATCGGTCACGTCGCCCTTGAGCTGGACCTTTGGTGCGGGTCGCGGCCGGCTGACGAGGTCACGCGCCGTCGGCGTGAGCGTGCGCTCCGGCTCTTCGGCGTCGAAGCCCTCCAGGAACTCGTGCAGCACACGTCCTTCGCTCTGTGCGGGTGGTCCGATGCCAAGCAGGTGTGCCAGCGTCGGCGCAACGTCTACGGTGCGCCGAGAGCCCTTTTGGGCCGGCTCCTCGCGAACGCCCTCGCGGACGCCCGGGCCCGCCATCAGCAGCATGGCGTAGACTGAGGACACTGCCGTTTCGTAAGTGGGGATCATGGGGCCGTGGTTGCCGCCGGTGCAGGGGAAGACGACGCGCTCCTCGCCCATGCTCAGGACCTGCGGTCCGGACCACCGATAGCCGCCCGCGTAGCAGAAGACGAGGTCGCCCACGTGCTCGCCCGCCAGGCCCACCGTCGGCGCCTCTTCCCTCGTCAGCACGAACGAGAAGACGTGCGCGCCCGTGTCGGGGTCCTTGATGTCGCGCATGGTCTTCTGCACCTCGGCCCGCAGGGCTTCACAGTCGGCGGGCGGGACCACTCCGGTTGACTCCCGACCCTCCAGGTTGATCCACAGGTGGTTCTGATCGATGAAGAGGGCGCTCTCCTGCCAGTTGACGCCCTTCCCGTCGGGCGTCAGCTTCAGCCATCCCCTGTCCTTGAACGCGTTCACGAGGGCGACGGCCTTCTTGTTGGCCGGCATGCCGTGATCGGTCGTGACCGCGATGACGTTCTCGTCCGGGGGAAACCTCTTGAGAAACTCGCCCAGGAAGCGGTCGATCGCCCCGTAGTAGTCGCGGAGCTGGCGCCAGCCCTCTTCCGCCTTCTCCGGGGTGTACTCCGTGCCCTCCGGATCGACCCACGGCACCAGCGTATGCCCGACCAGGTCCGGCAGGTGCCAGTGCAGGTAGAGAAGCTCGGCCTCCGTTCGATCCATGGCGATGCGGGCGGCCTTGGCCCACCAGACGGCTTCGTCCGCGAGCGCTTCGTCCACGGTCTGCCAATCCAGAACGCCTCGGGCGACGTGCAGTTGTGCGGTCATCGTGGCGTGCACGTACGGGCCGAGCTCCTCGACAAGCTCCGCGCCCACTTCGGCGTCGGAACAGAACCTGCCGTCGGTCGGGAACGCTTCGCTCCGGTAGAGCCGGCACCGCTTCGCGTCCGGCGAGCACTCGACCAGCTTGAAGCGCAATGCGCCTTCGACCTGTCCCATCTCCTCGGTGCGGAAGTCCGCACGGATCCATTTGCTCCACTGCCCGAGCGCGAGCCGGGCCAGCGGGTCGGCCGCGTCCTTCGACTGGCACAGAGTCAGCGCGTTGTAGGTTTCGCCCTTCGCGGTGAGCAGCGCGTGGTAGACGGGCCCGCTCCCGGGGGACGCCGGCTCGATGCGGATCTCGGCCTCCAGGGGCGGCAGGCTCGACTCGGGCAGGTGCTCCCATCCTTCCGCTTCTTCCCAGGCGATCGTCTGGCCGGCCTCGGCCTCCAGGTTGTGGTAGACGGTCGGCGGCGCGATGTCGTAGTAGGACCGTGCCGGCTGGTACAGCCGGTCTATGTGCAGGGCCCGGTCGGTGGTGGGCGGGTAGCCGGCGTAGTTCATGACCACGCTACGCTTGCCGCTTCGGGCGGCGGCTTCCCAGATGTACTCGGCCATGCAGAGGCCGGAGTTGAACGCTTCGTCCCTGTGGCTCTCGGCAGCCGGGTCTGTGGGCCAGTGCGCGCCCCAGACGGTGACGCTGTGCCGCCCCGGCGTCGCACCGGTCGCTATGGTGTGCCAGTTCGCCGGCGTCTGAGCGGGGATGGCCGAGAGCAGTCGCGTGAAGCACCCCCGCTCGAACAGGCGGTCGAAGTTGGGCAGCAGGCCTTCCTCGCTGAACTTCTCCACCATATTCGGTACCAGGGCGTCGAGCCCCAGCATGAGCACCTTGCCAGCCATGTTATCTCCCTGTCAACGAGTGGAACGGGCGATTCTAGCCTACGCCCGGCAAGCAGGCAAGCTGCGCACACTTGCCTCATCCCCTAGCCCTTGCGAGAAGGCCCGGCCTGAGGTTCTGTGGAGTTCGTGGCGCGCGCCTCATATAATGCGGCCCGCCATCGTTGCTTGAGGGAGGAATTCGTGGATACACAGCACCTGGAAGGCCTGCTGGCCGCGCCGCCCACGCCGATGCGGGCAGACGGCAGCGTCGAACTGGCGAGGGTCGGAGAACTGCTCTCCATGCTGACGGCGAACGGCGCGCGCGGGGCGTTTGTCTGTGGCACGACCGGTGAAAGCATGTCGCTGACCGTTCAGGAGCGACGCCACGTCGCGGAACGCTGGTGCGCGCTGGCTGAAGGCGAGTTCGTCGTCATCGTCCACGTCGGATGCAACTGTCTGGAAGACAGCAAGGAGCTGGCCGCGCATGCGCAGCAGACGGGCGCATACGGCATCGCCGCCATGGCGCCCAGCTTCTTCAGGCCGGATCGCGTCGAGGAGCTCGTCGCGTTCTGCGCGGAGGTGGCGTCGGCCGCGCCGGAGCTGCCCTTTTACTACTACCACATGCCGTCGATGACGAACGTCGCCATCCCGGTCACCGACTTCATGCAGGCCGCGACGGACCGCATCCCGACGCTGGCCGGCTGCAAGTTCACCTACGAGGACCTGATGGATTACGGCCGCTGCCTGGTCCTCGAGGACGGGCGGCTCGACATGCTGTTCGGGCGGGACGAGATACTCCTGTCGGCACTGGCCCTCGGCGCACGGGGGGCCATCGGCACCACCTACAACTTCGCGGCGCCCCTCTACGTGCGCATCATGGAGGCCTACAAGAGGGGCGACATGGCCGCCGCCCAGGAGGACCAGTCGCGGGCCAGGGAGATGGTGGCCGTGCTGGGAAGGCACGGCGGCCTGGCTGCCGTCAAGCCCATCATGCAGATGATCGGCCTGGACTGCGGCCCGCCCCGACTGCCGCTCCGCCGCCTTGACGAGGCGGAATGCGGGGCGCTCCGTGCCGACCTGGAAGCCGTCGGCTTCTTCGATTACTGCTGCCAAGTCTGATCCCGCTATCGGGGACGTGAACACATGAAGCTTACCGTCCTGGCGCTGGCGTGTTTGGCCGTTGCTGCGAGCGGCGCGCTTGCGGCTTCGGCGTCTGAAGGCGTCGCCTTCTACGTGGCCCCGGACGGGAGCGACTCCGGCGCGGGGACGAAGTCGGCTCCGTTCGCCACGCTCGAACGGGCGCGCGAGGCCGTCCGGGTCCTCAAGAGCGAAGGGGCGCTGCCGCGCGGCGGGGTGACGGTCTGGATCCGGGGCGGCGTGTACTATCGCCACGCCGTG
The DNA here is from genome assembly GCA_964605915.1 of uncultured candidatus Brocadiaceae bacterium. Taxonomy (GTDB): domain Bacteria; phylum Planctomycetota; class Brocadiia; order SM23-32; family SM23-32; genus DAOVRD01. The sequence continues at coordinate 6,820 of CAZSET010000046.1, forward strand.
TTCGCACTGACGGAGGAGGACTCCGGCACGGCGGAGGCGCCCGTCATCTACCGCGCCTGCCCCGGCGAGGAGGTGCGGCTCGTCGGCGGCCGGACCGTGACGGGGTTCCGGCCGGTGGCCGACCAGGCCGTTCTGCAACGGCTCACCCCGGCGGCCAGGGACCGCGTGATGCAGGCCGACCTGCGCGCGCAGGGCATCACGGACTTCGGCGAGCTGGAGCGGCGAGGGTTCGCCTGGCCCCGGCATGGGGCTGCGCTGGAGCTCTCCTTCAAGGGTCGGTCGATGACCCTGGCGCGGTGGCCGAACGACGGCTTCCTGCGCATCACGGACGTGCCCGCCGGCAAGGACGGCGGCCAGTTCGCCTACGAGGCCGACCGTCCGGCCCGCTGGCAGAAGGACGCCGACCTCTGGGTCCACGGCTACTGGTATCACGACTGGGCCGACACCTACGAGCGCGTGGCCTCGATCGACACACAGAAAGGGGTCGTCACCACGGTGCCGCCGCACGGCGTCTACGGCTACCGGGAGGGCCAGCGCTTCTACTTCCTCAACGTCCTGGAGGAGCTGGACGAGCCCGGCGAATGGTACCTGGACCGCATGTCGGGCGTGCTCTACTTCTGGCCGCCTTCCCTCATCGCGGAGGGCGACGCCGTCGTCTCTCTGGCGCCCGGCCTTATCTCTCTGAAGAACGCCTCGCACGTCACGATCCGCGGGCTGACGCTGGAGGCCTGTCGGGACACTGCCGTCCGGGTCGAAGGCGGCTTGAACAACCTGATCGCCGGCTGCACGATCCGCAACACGGGCGCCAGCGGCGTCTCCATTTCGGGCGGGACGTCCAACGGCGTCGTCGGGTGCGACGTCTACGAGACGGGCGGGACCGGCGTGAGCATCAGCGGCGGCGACCGCAAGACGCTCGCCCCGGCGAACCACTACGCCGAGAACTGCCACGTCCACCACTTCGGCCGCACCTGCCGCACCTATCGTCCGGCCTTCCACGTCAACGGCGTGGGGAACCGCATCTCCCACAACGTCATACACCATGGCCCTCATTGCGGCATCCTGCTCGGCGGCAACGACCACGTGATCGAGTTCAACGAGGTCCACAGCGTCTGCTACGAAACGGGGGACGTGGGCGCCTTCTACATGGGACGCGACTGGACGGCGCGCGGCACAGTCATCCGTCACAACTTCTTCCACCACGTGCGCGGCCCGGGCCAGTACAGCGCCAACGGCGTCTACCTGGACGACGCGGCCAGCGGCATCACCATCTTCGGCAACGTCTTCTACCAGGTCACGAAGGCGGCCTACATCGGCGGCGGGCGCGACAACGCCTACGAGAACAACATCTTCGTGGACTGCGTCCCGGCCCTTCACGTGGACGCCCGCGGCCTGACGTGGATGGGCGGTGACGACCACCGGCTCGTCCAGCTCCGGGAGCGCTTGCCCGCGATGCCCTACAGAGAGCTCCCGTGGAGCACGCGCTACCCGAGACTGGTCACCATCCTGGAGGACGAACCGAATGCGCCGAAGGGCAACCTGATCGCCCGCAACGTCCGCTGGGGCGGCACGTGGGACGACGTCCGGGACCAGGCCCGCCCCTACCTCACGATCGAGGACAACCTGCAGGACGTCGACCCCCTCTTCGTGGACGCCGAACACATGAACTTCCAGCTCCGGGACGACTCGCCCGCCTACCGCATCGGCTTCAAGCGCATACCGTTCGAGAGGATCGGGCTCTACGAGGACGAGCTGCGGGCATCGTGGCCCGTGACGTACGAGGTCCATCCCTATTCGGCGCAGCCGGAACCGGTCCCCCGTCCCAAGCCGCCGCCTTTCCAGGCGCGCACCGGAGCGCCGCCCGTGTTCGAGGTGCCTCGGGCCGAGTCGCCGATCAAAGTGGACGGCGCGCTGGAGCCGGCCGAGTGGGGCGGCATGCAACCGGATGGTGGTATCGTCATCGAAGAGGACGTCCGGCGTCAGAAGGTCGAGCTGAAGACCCTTGCCTGGCTGCTGTGGGATGATCGCGCGCTCTACGTGGCGTTCGACAACACCGTGGACACGGGCGCGCCGCTGCGGCGTGGCAACGAGTGGGGCCGGGACGACGCGGTCGAGGTGGCCCTGCGCAACGTTGCGGCCGGGGATGACGCGCCCATCTTCGTGCTGCGCGGCTATCCGTCAGGCCACTTCGAGAGCAGCGGTGAGGCGGGCGCCCCGGTGGAGGCGGTGAGGCGGGCCGCGGAAGGCGTGCAGTACGCCGCCCGCGTCGTGAACGCAGACCGTTGGACCGCGGAGTGGCGGATCCCGTTCGCGTCGCTCGGCGCCGACCCGGAACGCCACCGCCGGCTGGCCTGCAACCTGACCGTGCGCAAGTCGGCCGGCCCGCACTGGGTGCTGTGGCAGGGGACGGGCGCCCAGTCCTGGCGCCTCGACCGGGCCGGCATCATCGAACTGGCCGGCGAAGAGAGGGAGGGAGGCTGAGATGAAGGAAACCGCCGCACGGAAGCTGGACTTTGCTCCTTCGGTTTACGAGCACGCGGCGCAACTGGTCGGGCGCAGCCCGTGGGACGTGTCGCGCGACGCCGAACTGATGTTCCGCGGGCATGCCGAGGCCTACCGCCTCTATTCCCATTCCCCCGTGGTGGTGGGGATCGACATCTACAACCTGGAGGCCGAGGCTTACGGGGCGCGGGTCGACCAGCCCAGCGGCAACGGCATTCCGGCCATCAGCCGTCACGTCTGCGACTCCCCCTCGGAGCTTACCGGGCTTGAGCCGCTCGATCCCGCACGCGCCGGACGGATTCCAATGGTGATGGACGTCGGCGAGCGGCTTGCGCGGGAGTTCCCGGACGCCGACGTGCGGATTCCGCTCAGCGGCCCGTTCTCGATAGCCATCAATATGATGGGGGCCGAGGTACTGCTTACAGCGGTCCTGGAAGAGCCGGCGGAGACGGCGGCGGCCCTCATGCAACTGCTGGACGGGCAGGTGCGGTTCTGCGAGGAGGTGCACCGCCGGGGGCTGGACATCGCGTTCTTCGAGTCGGCTGCCGCGCCGCCTTTGCTCTCGCCCCGGCAATTTCGCGAGGTCGAGCTTCCCGCCCTGAAGGCCATCATGGCCAGGACGGCCGCGGTCGTCGGCCATCCCGTCCCCTGCATCATCGGCGGCGACACGACGCCCATCCTGGACGCCATTCTCGAGACCGGCACCGGATACGTTATCTGTCCGGCCGAGACGGACCAGCGGGCGTTCATGGACGTCATCTGGGATCGGACGGAGGTGAAGGTCCGCGTGAACATGGCGCCGGAGGTGACGGCGGGCGGAACCTGGGAGGAGATCCGCGCCGAGGTGGACAGGATCCTCGACCTGACCGCCGGGCGCGAGAACGTCTGCCTGGGCACCGGCGCCTTGCCTTACGAGACGCCGCCGGATAACGTGTTGCGCATCAAAGAGTACGTTTCAGGAGACTGACGGGAGAAGCGGCCATGGCAGGCGGAGGTCTGCCGGTCCTCGGATACTTTCGGTGCGACGGCCGGGGTGTCTTGGCGCGATGAGAATACGCTTCATACCGTTCGAGAAGCTGCCCTACGCAGACACCTGCTGGTCGCTGATCGAGGGGCCGGACAAGCGGGCCTATGTCGCCGCCTGCTGCGAGCGGAGTTCGGGCGGCACCGTCTTTGTCCTTCGCTACGATCCGCGGACCGAGCAGGTCGAGTATCTGCTGGACGTCGCCGAGGCCGTGGGCTGCCCCCCGGATGACGGTCGCTCCACGCAGTGCAAGATCCATTACAGCATGATCGTGGACGACGACGGCGTCATGTACGGCGCCACGCACCTGAGCGGGCCGGCGGTCGGCGAGGTCAGCTACAATCCCTGGGCCACCTTCGACGACCCGCACCGCAGCTTCGTCGGCGCGCGGCTCTTTGCCTACGACACGCGGTCGGAAGAGGTCCTCTGGACGGACACGCTGATCCCCTGGGAGGGCTGCCGGTGCATGGCACTGGACCGCACGCGCCGGCGAATCTACGTGATCGGCTACCCCCGCAACCATTTCTACGTTTACGATCTGCAAACGCGGGAACGCCGCGACTTGGGCCGCATCGGCACGGTCAACCCGCAGGCCATCTGGCTGGACTCCCGGATGCGCGCTTACACCACCGACGACTACGGGCGCGTCATCGTGTATGACCCGGAGTCCGAGGCCCTGATCGACACCGACCTGAAGGCGCCCTGCGCGCCGTACCAGGACGGGTGGCACAACATGGTCTACGACGTGGTGCAGGTGCCGGGCACGGACGACGTGATCGGCGTGAACTGGAACGTCGACCCCTACCTGTGGCGCTTCAGCCCCGGCGAGGAGATGGGCACGGGGACCATGCGTGACCTCGGTCCCGCCACGCCAGGCATCGACGGGTTCTCGCCGCGCGGGGTGAACACGAACCACGCGGGCGGGCTCGTCTTCGGGGCCGGCGGGCAGCTGTTCTTCTCCGTGTGCGGGGGCGACGATCCGGGCGACATCCTGCCCCACGCGCCGGCCGTGCTGAAGGTGATGGACGTGGAAACGGGCGAGGCCCGGCGCCTGTGCGAGCTGGTGGACGTGGGCGGCACTGTCATCCCCTACATCAGCCGCGCCGTCCGCATCGGCCCCGAGCATCTTGTCATGGGCATGGTCGGCCGGACGAGCGCGGGGTTCGTGCACGTCGTTCTGGACGAGGAGTTCGCCGAAGGGCCCTGGCCGCAGAGCCAGCGCCGCTACTGGGGGTAGCACGAGGAGAATGCCGTGAGGCCGGACCTGGACGACAGAGAATGGCCGGTTCCCCTCAACCGCGACCCGCGCTACAGGGACGTGCCGCTGATGCGCAGCCTCTACCAGGCCCGGTGGCACGGCCTGGTCAGCGAAGGCTACGTCATGGCCAAGGAGCTCTCGATACGCGGGAGCAGCCGCCCTATCCCGGCGGGGGAGTGCGCCATCACCTCCCTGGCCGCGGCAGAGGACTGGGTCTTCGGCGCGACGTCGGGCACGCGGGCGCACGTGTTCGCCTATTGCCCTCATCCGTCGGACGAAGCAGTCCTGCGGATGGCGGCCCTGGGCGAGCACACGGGCATTCGGCATGCCCTGGTGTGGATGCCGGATCATGCCTTGTTTGCCGGGACGAGCGCGTCCAGGCGCGAGGACTACGCCGGCGGAGAAGTCCTGAAGCTCGCGCTGCCCCGCACCGTTGGCAGCGTCATCCAGGAGTGGAACCTCGTCCGCCCTGAGGTCGACTCGCTGGGCCGTCCCGTGTCCGGCGAGGGCGTGGCCTGCATGATCGGCGACGCCGCCCGCGGCCGGCTGTACGGCCTGAGCGACGCAACCGGCACGTTATTCTCCGTAGACGCCGAGTCCGGCGCATTCGCGACGCACGGGGTGATCGACGAGTTGCACCGCTTCAGCCCCGAACTGATCCTTGGCCCGGACGGTTTCGTCTACGGCTGTGGGACCGTCGGACGCATCATCCGGTTCGCCCCCGACTCAGGGGCCATCGAGGACACGGGCATGCAGTTGCCCGGCCTGGCCGGGCGGGGGCAGTACAGCAAGGTGGGCGCCTGGACGCTGGATGACCGGACGGGCCTGATCTACGCGGGCGACGTTGCCGACGGGCTGCTGTCGGTTCTGGACGTGGCTTCGGGGCAGGTGCGGGTGCTGGGCAAGCCGACCGCCCAGCCGCACGTCCGCGCCCTGGCGGCGTCGGCCGATGGCCGGGTCTACGGCGTGGCGGGGGAGCGCGGGACCATCTGCCACCTGTTCTGCCATTCGCCGGCCACGGGCGAGTTGCGTGACCTTGGCGTCATGACCGCGGCAGTTGACCGCCGGTGGTACGGCTACGAGTTCGACTGCGCGGTGGCCGCGCCGGACGGGCGAGTCTACTTCGGCGAGAGCGACCGCATCAGCCACCTGTTCGTCTACTTCCCGCCCGTGGTTCCGGCCGCTGCGCAGGAGGAACGAGAGGGCGTGGGCTGAGCCCTTCGCGCAGTCGAATGGCGACTCGGGAAGGACTGGGCGCGCAAGCGCCGGGACGCCTGACCTTCCCCGCCCGATTGGAGTTGGGCGCTGCTACTCCCCTTCCTCACGTTCGGGGAGGCGATGGACGACGATCCGGTTCCGCCCTGCTGCCTTGGCCTCGTACAGCGCTCGGTCCGCTGAGACGATCAGATCCTTTTCCGTCATCTGCTCGTTGTCGAACTCGGCGATGCCAAACGTCGCCGTTATGGAGAGCTCCGTTCCGTCCTTTGCTTTGACGGTTCCGCTTTCCAGGTTCTTTCGGAGGCGTTCCGCGCAACGGACGGCGCCCTCCACGGAGGTCTGGGGCAGGACGATGCAGAACTCGTCTCCCCCGTAGCGGCCCGCGATGTCGTGCCCCCGCGTGTCGTTAGTCAGCAGCTTGCCGAACCTGGCCAGCACGAGGTCCCCCACGGCGTGGCCGTATGAGTCGTTGACGTGCTTGAACCCGTCCACGTCGCACAGGCATAGGCTCAGCGGCCGTTCGTATCGCTTTGCGGCTTGGACGGTGGCCGTCAGTTGAGCCATCAGGTAGCGGCGGTTTAGGACCCCGGTCAGGGAATCATGCGTCGCTTCGTAGAGCAACTGCTCTTCGGTGCGTTTCCGCGCGGTGATGTCCGAGCAGATGAGCAGCGTGTCGATGTGGTTGCCCTCGGCGTCCAGTACCGCATTGCCGCGCACAGAGGCCGGGAACTCGCGGCCCGTTCCCGATCTCATCTGGAGTTCGCCCGTCCAGTTGTGGCCGGCACTGACGGCTTCGCGGAGCCGCACGGCCTCCGGGATATCCACGCATAGGCCTTCGAATCCGGCCTCGTTCAGCGTGTCCAGCGTGTGGCCCGACAGCCGCTGAAACGCCGAGTTCATGTAGACCGCTTTGCCGTTCAGGTCGATTATGAGCACTGCGTCCGATGCGCCGTCCACTGCGGCACGGATGCGGACGAGTTCCTCCTGCGCCCACCTGTGGGCGGTGACGTCGCGGATCACCTGGCAGATCATCTTGCGGCCAGCCAGCGTGACGGCGGCCGAGCTGATCTGGGCGGGGAAGATCGTACCGTCCCGTTTCCTGTTGTAACGGCGCAGCCCCTTCTGGGGGCTCTCCCGGAGCGTCTTTTCGAGGTCCTCGGCGATGACGTCCAGCTCGGCGGAGAGGTCCGAGACTTTGAGTGCCAGGAGTTGGTCGCGGCTGTAGCCATAGAGTTCGACCGCTGCGTCGTTGACATCGCGTAGTCGGAGCGTTTGGGCGTCGAATGTGATGATGGCGTCGGTCTCTGCGGAAAGGACCTGCTGGTGCACTTCCCGGGTTGCCTCGAGGGCCTCCTGCGCCTCCTGGAGCTTCGCCTCAACTCGCTCGAGCTCTGCGGCGCGATCGGCCAGCTCCTCTTCTCTTCTGACCAGGCCGGTGTCGGTGTCCGATACGTTTTTCATGCGAAGGGCTTGCCTCAGGTGCTTTTCTGTTGTGTTGTTTCCGTTACGCTCTCGCTCGGCGGAACTGCCCCGGCCGGGGAGTCTGCTGGGACTTCCGCGAAACCGTTCCTGGGCCCCAGGAACTTCACGAACCTGCGCAGCATGGCCCCGTCGAACTGGCTCTTCATTTTGTCGACCATCAGCCTGACGGCTTCGAAAGGGTCTCGGGCGGCCGCATAGCATCGCTTCGTAGTGAGCGCGTCGTAGACGTCCACAATCTTGGCGAGCCGGGAGATCCTGTCTATGGAGCCCTGCTTAAGCCCGCCCGGATAGCCGCTGCCGTCAGAGCTCTCGTGGTGCGAACGGATTACATTGGCGCCGATGGCGCGCATCCCCCTGTGCCGCTTGGCCATGTCCAGCCCTAGCAGGGGGTGTTCTTTGACCCTATCGAACTCGGCATCGGTGAGCTTGCCGGGCTTCAAGAGTATCTCTTTGGGCAACTGCGTCTTGCCGATGTCGTGAAGCATCCCGCCCAGACCGACCTGCTGCAACGTTGCGACGTCCTCGATGCCGAGTATCTCCCGGCCGCCCGCCACCAGGAACATGCTCACGTTCACGCAGTGCGTGTAGGTGTAGTAGTCGTAGGAAGCGATCGTCGTCATGTGCCACAGGGCGTCGGGGTTCTTGATGATCGACAGCACCATCGCTTCGACCATCGTTTGTGCGCGCTGCAGGTTCCTGCCCGAGCGGGGGTCATCGAAGACGTCGTGCATCACCCTGGACGAGCTCTCGTAGACCAGTTCGCTCGCCTTTTCGGGTGGCAGCAGGTCGTCCCGGATGATGGCACCGATGTTCTGCTCGACGTACTCGTGATAGGCCCTTTCGTCTTTCTGGCGCAGGTAGAGCCGGTCCACGCCGTGGTCCAGCAGCCTCTGACGGGTCTCCTCCGTGAAGGCCGTGTGGGCGCCCCTGTAGAGGACGAAGGACGTTGCACCCGCGGTGGGCAGGAACAGGTCTACCGGCGCCAGGGTCCCGGGCTGGATGACGGCCAGGTGAATCGGGAAGTAGGTTTCTTCTTTGGCGCCAATTCTGGCTTCCATTGGCCCGTCGACCTGGAAATGGGCTTTGGGCCGCCGTACCGGGTCTGCCCGGCCCGTCCCGAGTGTGGCGGGGCAGGGACGCCGTTGCTCCGGCGTCGGCCGGCGGGAACGGCCCGTAAGCGGCGCACCGTTAACAGGATGCAATCAGTGGGTCACATTATTCCGAAGCGGCGAAGCGCATTGCAAGCTCTCGCCCTGAGACAGGCTTTCTGCGCTTCTCAGCCGCGCTCGGGGCCACGAAGGGGTGATGCAAACGGGAGGCCGAAAAGCGCGGCGGTCGCTGCCGTCTCGCTCTTCCGCCCCCGATAGGGGCAGGGGTGAGCCCCGTTGACGTTTCCACCGGCCGTTGGGAAAACGAACCGTCCCCCGCGCCGCCGCGCGCCCGGTTTGGCTGTGCCGGCCCCCTGGAGCCGGGCGCGGAGGCGCGAGCGGGGCTCTCCTGTATTCCGTCCAATCACGGGTCAGCAGCGGCACGGTGTTTGCGCCCGTCCCCACGCTGACTGAGACCAGGCCCGGCCGGCGGAACCGGTTCGCGCAGGGGGAATGCCCATGAGCAGCCCGGAGGAGTTACGCACACAGGCCCGTGCAGCCTACGAGCGAGGCGACCTGGAGGGGGCGCTTGGCTTCTACCAGCAACTTGCGGAAGCGCTGCCCGACGATGCCCAGGTCTTGAACGACCTCGGCACAGTCTGCTTCGCGCTGGGCCGCATGGAGGAAAGCCGCCGCTACTACGTGAAGGCCCTTTCCGTGGACGAGGGCTGCGAAGAAGCGCGCAGCAACCTGGCAATGCTCTGCCGGGCGCTGGGCCTGTCGCTGGCGGACGTGCTGGCCGGCGTATCGGGCCCGGCCCGCCAGCCGGAAACATCTTGCGCCGAGCAGCCGCAGGCCCTGGCTGAGCAGTCAGCCCTGCAAGACGGCGACCCCGGCGCTCGGGTTGAGGAGCTCTTCGCCCAGGGCGACCTGAGGGGTGCCTATGAACTGGCCCGGCAGTGGGCGCGCGGCGAGGAGTCCAACGCCCAGGCGTGGAACGACCTGGCCGTCATCGCCGACGCGATGGGCAAGGGGGCGGAAGCCGTCGGTTACATCCAGAGGGCCGCGGAGCTGTCCCCCGAGGACGCCGCCATCGGGGAGAACCTTTCCGTTCTGCTGGAAAGGGCGGCTGCGAGCACGCTCAACGCGACCGTGGACAGGCCGTCTTGGGCTTCCGCTCGGCCACGAGCATCCGCCCCGGACGCCCTGCGCGTGCTCTGCCTCGAGATCAAGGGCCTCGGCCGGTTCCTCGGGGACCTGGTCAGGTCAATGGCCGGGGTGGACGGCCTGGAAATCCGCCACCTGGAGCTGAAATCGTGGCTGCAGCACATCCCCTTCGAGTGGGCCGACGTCGTCTGGCTTGAGTGGGCCAACGAATTGGCCGTCCAGATGACGCACAAGATCGATCTCCTCCAGAACACCAGGGTCGTCTGTCGACTTCACCGATACGAGGCGTTCACGGATCTGCCGGCGCAGATCAACTGGGACGTGGTGGACCGGCTGATCCTCGTCTCGGAACACATGAAGGACGTCTTCGGCCGACGGTTCCCCACGGTTCCGACCCCGAGGCAGGTCATTTACAACGGCATTGACCTGGAGCGCCACCGGATCGCGCCGGGCAAGGAGACGGCCCGGGACATTGCCTTCGTGGGCCATCTGAACTTCCGCAAGAACCTGCCGATGCTCCTCCAGATAGCGCGGGGGCTGAAGGAGATGGGCAGCGACAGGCGCATCTGCGTGGCGGGCGACTGGCAGCAGCCCGACCTGGAGCACTACTTCGGGCACATGTGCGCCGAGATGGACCTCGGCGGGCATCTGGTCTGTGAGGGCTGGGTGTCCGATATGGACGCCTGGCTGGCGGACAAGCGTTACGTTCTGTCCACAAGCGTCAGCGAGTCGTTCGGTTACGCCGTTTTCGAAGCCATGGCGTCCGGGCTCAGGCCCGTGGTGCATCACTACCCCGGGGCCAAGGAGTTCCTGCCGGACGAGTTCCTTTTCAACAGTGTGCCTGAAGCGTTGGCGATGCTGCACGAGGACGACGCGGCCCCCGAGTCCCACAGGCAGTTTGTGAGTGAGCGTTACCCCCGCAGCCGCCAGGTGGAGCAGGTCGGCCGTCTGCTGCGGGAGTTCGCGCAGGAGAAAGCCGAGGAGCCCAGACGGGCCTGAGCTGTGCGCCGGTGTCAAGAGTGCTTGAGGTGAACTGAGGCGACCATGTTGCGCGCGAGCCAACAGACATCGACCGTTACATCGGCCGCCCCCGACGGGGCTGCCGCGCGGCCCGCAAGGGAGCACGGGCGCGTCAAGACCGCCGAGGACATCATCAGGACGTGCAACGAGGAGCAGCTCAGGCATGACCGATGGCTGTTCCCGGAGAAGTTCGATGCCTTCGAAGCCGCACTGCGCATGTTTCCCGATGACGTTGACGAAGTGGTGGAGATCGGGCACGAGGAGCCCTTCCGAAAGATCTACGAGAAGCTGGGCCTGAGGTGCATCGGGCTGAATCTGCCCGATGACGCCCACTACTTCGACGTAAGGTGCAAGGCAGTGCTGGCCCGGCACGTCCTGGAGCACTCGCCGATACCGCTCCTGATGATCGCGAACGTCTTCGAGTCCCTGGAGGACGGGGGCCACTTCGTGGCCGTTGTTCCCGAACCCATCGCCCATTGGTGCAACTGGCCGCCGCACTTCTCTGTCCTGCCGCACAGAGCGTGGGTGAAGCTGTTCAGATTCGCCGGGTTCAAGGTGCTGGACTGCCAGATGGGAACCTGGAAGCGCCAGAAGCAGTACTACGAGTACAGGTTCCTGCTGCAGAAGCCGGCAATGGCCGAGGCATGAGATCATGTTGCGCACGAGAAAGAAGAAGCGAGTCGCCTTCGTCAGTAAGCCCTGGAAGACGGGCAACGCGCTTGCGCTCTACAGCTATCTGGAGCGCAACGGCAACGGGTCCGTCGAAGCGTTTTGGTACGACAGCCCCGAGCAGCTGGAGGCCGCCTACAGCGCGGACGCCCTCGTCTTCACCCATGGGATCCCGTTCGAGAAGCGGGACGGCCAGCTTCTGATCAACCTGTGGCACGGGATGCCCTTGAAAGGGCTGATTTTCACCGACACTAACGCGCCGCCCGAGGACATGGCCGGGTTCGGGCAGTTGTCCGACGACATAGACCTGCTGATCTCCACGTCGCCGCTGATGCGGTGCGTGATGGCGGCGTGCTTCAAGGTGGACGCCAGGAAGGTGGCGATCACAGGCCAGCCCCGGAACGACTGGCTGTTTGAGCGCGGTGGCCGCGAGCGACTGGCGAACGTGCTGGGCCCGAAGGTTCTCGAGTACGAGAAGATCATCTTCTACATGCCCACGTGGCGCAGCCGCACCAATCTGCACAGGCCGGTCGAGGGCCGGGCCCTGACGGATAACGTATTCAAGCTGGACTCGTTCGACCTCGCCCGCTTCAGGGCGTTTCTGGGCGACCTGAACGCCCTTCTCGTCTGCAAGTTCCACATAAACGACGAGGCCCAGATGATGCACGTCCTGTCCGACCAGTGGCGGGACGGCATCGTCGTGCTCAGGGCGGACGCGCTGTCCTGGACGAACACGGATCCCTATCAGATCCTCTCTGCGGCGGACCTGCTCATTACGGACTACTCCAGCGTGTACTTCGACTACTTGTTGCTGGACAGGCCGACGGTATTCGTCCCGGTGGACGTGGACGAGTATCGCTCCGCCCGCGGTTTCCTGCTGGAGCCGTACGACTTCTGGGCGCCCGGCCCAAAGGTGCTCGACCAGGAGGCCCTGGAGGCAGAGATCCGCGCATCCCTGGACGATCCGACCTATAGGGCGGACCAACGGCACCTCATCAATTCCATCATCAACCAGGTAGCTGACGATAGCTCGTGCGAGAGAGTCTGGCAAGAGATTCAGAACATGTTGTGGAACTGACAGCTCGGGAGGGCACACCTATGGCAGTTGACACCGACCGGCTCAAGGTCGTGATTCTGGCTGCGGGAGTGGGGTCCAGGCTGGGGTTTGCCGTCCCCAAGCCGCTCATCCCCCT
>CAZSET010000047.1:0-19143 GCA_964605915.1 uncultured candidatus Brocadiaceae bacterium
TGGGAGATCCGTCAGACTTCCGATGGCGATACCTTGCCGATGGATAGACATCCTGAGCTGTACCTCCCGAGAACTCCGTCGTGACCGGTGTCGCTGGACTTATGACGCAGTGCAAGTATCCTCTCCGGCACTGATTCACGCAAGCTCATGTGCCTCTGGAGAGTGGTGAACGCCCATCCTTCGAATGATCTGCTCGTTCATTGCAGCCTTCCTCCGGGACAGGCGGGACCTCGCTGCAGAGAACACCGCCCTTCGCCAGCAGCTTGCCGTCTTTCAGCGTACCGCTAGGCGCCCACGCCTGCGTCCGTGGGATCGAGTCTTCTGGGTGCGGCTCTCGCGGCCTATTCCGCAGCCATCACGACGGGTGCACCATCTCCGACTCTTTCCGATACGATCCCGTCCGCCTCGGCGCCAGAAAGAACTCAGGTTGCCAGCAAGGGGCTGGAGGTAAGCTATCCCGTCTGAAGTTCGGCACGGCTTCCAGTGTTTCGACGATCGGGCCCCGGAGAGGCCCACACCGGCTCCTGGATGCGGGACTCCCGGCGGTCACTTTGGTCGGTTCTGGGTCGCGCGCGGTTTGTCACCCGTCCGTTTCAAGGACCAGGTCTATATGGCGTGACACGGTCCGATGCAGAGCTCATCCTACCTCATGCACTTGTGGGCCGCCTCGAGCTTCGCCGCAAACCTCCCAGGCACAGGTGGGGTCGTGGAACGGCAGCACGCATACGACGCTTGCCCATAGGAGCATGTCCCACCACCAGCCGCCCGCCTGCTCCTCTGTGTCGGCGACCCACGTGTATCGATACGCGAACACATCTGGCTGGGCACCGTGCACTTCCAGAGGCAAGTCAACGACGTCCCGGAAGTGCTGCGGTATATCCTGCGGACGGCCAAACACGTGGAAATGCTGCGGCGTGTTCCGCGGCAGGAAACGGCCTTCATGGTGTCAGAACAGCCCGCGCACGATCTTCCACATGACTCGGTGCAATCTCTCGCCATCAAACGTCTTACTGATGACCCCCTGCGGGAGGTAGATGCCTCCAGGTCTCAGCTCAAACTCCCCATGTATCTTGCAATACAGAGACATGCCCCTTCCGTCCGGCCGATGGTAAGCACGGGCCATGTCCTGCCCAAGCTCTTCGCCAATGGGCCCCCTTAACGCTACGGCCCCGAGCGCATGCCGCACGTATTCCTCGTCCTTGCCGTACGAAGCGTTGCAGCACGCATGCGTAGGGAGGGTCAGAAGGTTCTCCCTGTTACGGAGGTCCTTCGGGAAGAACTGCTTCGGCGGCACATGGTCGTAGCTGGCCTCGCCCTGCACCACCTCGCCACATAGATAGCAGATCGGTGGATTATTGTCATTCGCCACTTCTTCCGTCCTGTGCACCTCCCATTCGTGTACGGTCTGCCACTTCGCTACTTGCCCTCCAGCAGCTCGCAGCGGAACCGCATGGGCCCCGATTCTGGGTTCACTTCCCTATGCCGAGTGCTTTTAGTGCTACTTTGTCATGTTCACAAGTTGCGGGCTAAACCAGTAGCCCTTTTGCTGTAGATGCTCTTTGAAAAGCTCGCCGTTCTGTGGAAGCCAGCGTTCCACAAAGCGCTGCCTCAGGTACTGCAGCAGAGCCATCAGGGTCTGTCGGACGGTGAGCCCCTTTTTTGGCACCACCGCCCCAGACGGCCCCGCCGGCGCAGCAGCACCAGTAGGCCGTAGGCCACGAAGACCAGCTCGTCCACTTCCGGCCCCTCTCCCCTCAACACTCTGCGCAAGGCTCCTGCGTGCGTCATTGTGGCCGAAATGGGCGAATCGCGCAACGGCTGCAGCAGTCAGAAGACACGCCGGGCGTAGAGCAGCGGCTGGTGAAGCGGGATCCATCAGACGCCGCGCGTCTTGTCCGGCCAGAGGATCTTGTGCAACTGGAGCTGGAGGCGCACCTCCAGACCGGACTCCACGATCCACTCCGCCAGTTCGCGCCCGGTCAGGCGCCCGAACGCCGGCGCGAAGAGGATCTCCGGCCCATCCGCCAGTCCGTGTTCCTCGACGAACGATGCCGACCAGTCGAAGTCCGCCCGGCCGGAGATCACGAACTTCACCTCGTCCGCAGCGCGGAGCAACGCCAGGTTCCCGGGCAGCGTCTTGCCGGCCTCTCCGCTGCCGGGGCACTTCACGTCCATGATCTTGGCGACGCCGTCCGGGACGGGCTCGAGGTCGATCGTCCCGTTCGTCTCCAAAAGGACCGTGCGTCCGTCCTCGAGCAGGCGCCCGGCCAGTGCGATCACTCCGTCAGCCTGCACCATCGGCTCGCCGCCCGTGATGCAGACCAGCCGGGGCCCGAGCCGTTCTACCTCCCGGCATATCTCCGTCACCGTGAGCCTGATCCCTTCGCCGTCGCGCGCGTACTCGGTGTCGCAGTAGGAGCAGCGCAGGTTGCAGCCCATCGTGCGCACGAAGGTGCACGGCAGGCCGGCGTACGAAGTCTCACCCTCAATGCTCTTGAAGATCTCACTGATGGCCAGCGCCGGCTCCATAAGCTGCCACCTCACACTATGTCCCTGAGTTCAGCCAGACGACTGGCGTCCGGATCGGACTGCTTCATCTCTGCAAGGGCGAGCCGGGCGGCGCCGCACGCGATGGCAAACGGGCAGTAACTGCTGCAATGACCGTGCCTCTCGGACCGGTCGGCGGGCAGGGGGAAGAAGTCCCCGGCGGCGATCCCCTCCAGGATGAGCCGCACGGCCTTGCGGAAGTCCTCCAGCCGTTCGCCCAGGGAGGCCAGCGTGAACTCCGGCACGTCCCTCGGCCCGGACACCAGCAGGTAAAGCGCTCGGGCCGACTCGGCGGACGTGCTGCCGGCGGCCGCCAGCAGGTAGATGGGCAACTGGAGTTGCCGCCCGCCGAGCAGCGCATCCTTCTTCAAGCCGCTGCCCTTGCCGGTCTTGTAGTCCACGACCTGGAGCCCGCCGTCCGCCAGCCTGTCCACGCGGTCGATGCGGCCGCGGAACCCGACGCTCTGGCCGTCCCCGAGGTCGAGCGCGTAGGCGTTCGCCTCCGAACCGAACTCGTACTCCAACAAAGCCGGGGCGGCGTCGCCGTGGCGCTGCTGCTCGTGGACGAGCAGGGCTCGCAACTCGTCCAGCGCCCGCTCGCGTTCGGCAATCCAGGTGGCGGGGCGGTTCTCGGCATGGATCCGCCCCAGCCCGTCCAGCAGCCCCGCTGCCCGTTCTACGAGAGCGTCGATCTCGTCCGCAGATAGCTCGCCGAGCCGCCGGCCCTTCAGGCGCTCTCTGTAGAGGTCCCGCAACAAGTCATGCAGGAGGAGTCCACGCTCGCGCGGCGGGAGCTGAAGCTCCTCCGACGGCGCCTCTATCTCGGAGACACCCAGGATGTAGGTAAGGTAGTACTCGAAGGGGCAATGGGCGTAAGTCTCGAACCTGGTTGCGCTTACGGCCGACCCGAACCGGCCGTGCCTTTCCCGGAGGCCCTCCAGCAGGTCGTCCGCCCGAACCTTGCCGTCATATGGGCCGAAGTCAGGCCGGCCCCATCGCGCGCGGTCCATCTGCACCGCGCGGGCGAAGGAGTCCGAAATCGCTTTCATGTAGGCCACGCGCCGGGCCCCGGCCCCGCCGCCCGCGAAGACAGCGGCGTCATACTCCGGCCCGTCGAGTGCCAGGGCCAGTTCCGCCGGGTCTCGCGCACTGCTGTTGAGCCGGACCGTGCGCACCAGGCCGGCCTCGCCACGTTCACCCAGCGCGACCTCGCCCAGTGCCGCACATGCTTCGGTCAGGAAACGCGACGGCATCCTGGGCCGCCCGGTGTCCTGCTCCAGCCGGGGATAGGTCAGCACAACCTGCCGCCGCGCCGAGCCAAGTGCCATGCGGAAGAGATAGCGCTCCTCGGCGGGACGGTTCCACTGCAGCGGCAGCGCCCCGCATCCGAGCGGCTGCGCGATCTCGTTCAGCGCGTCGCGGTCCAGCTCGGTGACCAGCGACTGCTCCGGGATGTGACGCGGGAAGCCCTTCTCCACCAGGCCGGGAACGATGACCGCGTCGAACGTGGCCCCCCGCGCCGCCATGATGCCGGACACGGTGACGCCGACGTGCTGGAAACGCTTGCGCCTCAGGCTCTGGAGAGCCAGGCGCCTTCCGAGCAGCCACCGCGCGCGGGCGGCGCCGGCCGGGGCCCGTGTCAGGTCCAGGCGGGCCAGCTCCCCGACGACGTCAAGCACCGCCTCCCTGCCCTCGTCCTCGGCGGGCGTGAGCCGGTCCACCAGGGCGCGCAGCCGGCCGGCCAGATCGGCCCAACTGCGAGCCGAGCCCAAGAGGTCGATATCTTCGAAGAGCTCCTCGAGCAGGCCGGCGGCGGTGGTGCACATCTCGGCGTCGCGCGCGCAGACGCGGCGCTCGCCCTCGTCCTCTGCTTCATTCGCTTCCCGCCGGAGGTGCGTTGCGCGCCGTAGCAGGCGCGTCTTCCAGGTCTCGCGTCCCTTCAGGATGCCGGCCTCACGCGTCAGCCGGTCAAGCGAACTGGCCGAGAGGCCGGCGGGCCAGCTCAGCGCCGCCAGGCCCAGCAAATCCAGGACGGCTTCCCGCTCCAACTCGCTCACGGCAAGGTCGAGGGCGGAAAGGGCGATCCGCCCCGCCACGGTATCGACCAGGGGCAGGCCCTCGCG
This sequence comes from uncultured candidatus Brocadiaceae bacterium, assembly GCA_964605915.1. Lineage (GTDB taxonomy): Bacteria > Planctomycetota > Brocadiia > SM23-32 > SM23-32 > DAOVRD01. The sequence goes on from CAZSET010000047.1 coordinate 4,671, forward strand.
CACGTACGCCGGAATGCCGACACGCCCGAACGCCTCGGCGAGCAACCCGACCGTCTCCGCCGCGCTCCGCACGAGCACGCCGCAGCTCGCCCGCCCCTCGGACTGCAGAGCCGCGCGCAGGACCTCTCGGGCCACCTCCTCCGCCTCGGACACCTCGCCCGGGCAGGTCACGACGCGCACGGTGCCGTCCTGGGCCGGGCCGCGCTCAGCGTCCTCGCTCCGCCAGGCCGCCGAAACAAGGCCGCCTCGGAACAGGTCCTGCACCAGGGCGCCGAGGTCCGACGCCGACGCCTGACCCGGTGCGGCCTCCACCTCGGCCACGCCCAACTCCTGCTGGAGCCACCGGACGGCCGGCTCCGCGTACTCGAAACCCGGCCCGGGCGCGCCGTCCTGCTCCTGCCAGAGGACGTAAGCGGAGCATTCCTGCGCGAGGGTCGTCAGCCGGCCGACGAGCCTTCGCTGGGCCGGAGTGAAATCGTAGAAGCCGTAGATGACGAGCGCGTCGGCGTGTTCCGAGGGCTCGAGGTCTTCCCGGCCGGCCGCCCGGACGAGATCGTCCGCATCGAAGACGCCCTCCTGTGCCTTCCAACCGCACAGCCCCTGCCACAGCGCGGCCAGCGCGGCCAGCCGTCGGCCGGCGCCGGGATCCCTGAAGTGCCCCCTGCCCGCCGCCTCCCGAAGCGCCGCAGGCGTCCAGAGGCAGCCATCCAGGAGTTGAATCGCGTGGGCGACGGCGGCTGCGCCGTTGGTGAACCGCCGGAACGGCGCGAAGTACGAACCGTCCGGCACCCCTCCGATGAGGCGCTGAAGCACGATCTCCACTGCCCCGGGCGGCATAGGCCGGAGCCCGCGCGCCGCCAGCTCCGGCAGCGCCATTCGCCGCGCCGCATCCACAAGCGTGAGGAACTCCGCGCCCATCACGCCGCCGAGCCGCCGGGCCACCTCCCGGCGCAGGTGCAACGCCAGCAGATTCGTCGGCACAAGCACCCAGACCGGTCGGGCCGGCTGCTGCATGACCCGGGCCAGCCCCGACGCAAACGCGTCCTCCAGCGCCGGATACGTTTCCGAACAGATGATCGTGCCTTCAGCCAAGCCGGGCCTCCGGTCCGGGCCTGTGGACGGATGCTCCGTCAGTATAGTGAGGTCCGGCGAGCGCTGCAATCGGCACGACGCCGGTCCCGCGCGGTTTGGGCGCGCCGCCACTGGCCTTGCGCGTCCGGCACAGCATCGTCAATAATGTCGGCTCTCACAGACAGCGGCCCGGCGGGAAGAGCGTTGCCCGTCGGCCGATGCCGGGTCTTCAGGCCGCCATGACCGAACGCGAAGATGAAGCTCTGGCCGTGCTGGAACTCGCCACGTGCGAAGGCGTCAGCAGCAAGACGATCTTCGCCCTGGTGGAGCACTTCGACTCCGCCCGTGCGGCGCTGGAGGCCACTGCCGCAGAACTGGCGAAGGTCGACGGCCTGATGCCGGACGCAGCCCGCGCCGTCCGGCGCGGCCCGGACGAAGGCAAGGTCGCCCGCGAGCTCGAGCTGATGGAAAGGTTCAGGACGCGGCTCGTGCCGTTCTCCGCCGAGGACTACCCGCCGCCGCTCAAGTACCTGGAAAGGGACGCGCCGGCTCTGCTTCGGATACGAGGCGAGTATCGGCGGGAGGATCAACTGGCGATTGCCATCGTGGGGTCTAGACGGTGCAGCACCTACGGCCGGCAGCAGGCCTCCCGCCTGGCGGCCGACCTGGCCAGCATGGGGTTCACCATTGTGAGCGGCATGGCCGATGGCATCGACTCGGCCGGGCACCGGGGCGCCCTGGCAGCCAAGGGGCGCACCCTCGCCGTGCTGGGATGCGGGCTTGCCCGCAACCTGAGCGGCCGGGAGCCGGAGCTCGCGCTGGCGATCGCCGAGAGCGGCGCCCTCATCAGCGAGCTGCCCATGGAGACCCCGTCCAGGCCGGGGAACTTCCCACCGCGCAACCGTCTCATCAGCGGCCTGTCCCTGGGCGTCGTCGTGGTGGAAGCAGCACGGAGGAGCGGCAGCCTGATCACAGCGCGACTTGCCGGCGAGCAGGGCCGCGCCGTCTTCGCCGTGCCCGGCAGCGTGGACAGCCCGACCAGTAGGGGCTGCCACACGCTCATCCGCGACGGGGCCGTCCTGGTCGAGAATGCCCGCGACGTCGTGGAGGGGCTCGGCCCGCTCAGTGAACCGATCGAACTGCCCCAACCCGACCAGGCCGGGGGCGAGGCTGCGCCGACTTCCGTCGGGGATCCGCGCGTTCTGTCCCTGAATGCCCGAGAAAGAAACATCTATGATCTGCTCGGCGCCTCCCCTCTGCACATCGACGAGGTCGTGGGGGAAACCGGCCTGGCGCCGTCCATCGTGTCGAGCACGCTGCTGACGCTCGAGATCCGCGGGCTGATCCAGCAGCTCGCCGGCCAGCGCTACGTGCGCAGGTGAGCGGCGTGGCGACGGAGCGCTTCCTTGACACCTCCGCGAACGAATTGCTCAAATAAGAGAGCCACAACCGAATAGCAGAGGCGGACCGGCAATGAGCCAGCCATTCGATGCCAAATCCACGCTCGAATCCCTGTTGGGCAACCAGGTCGTCGTCGACGTCAAGGCGCCCTACGTCTACATCGGCATCTTGCACACAGTCGGCGCCGATGCCCTCGTGCTGGCCGACGCCGACGTGCATCCCTGCGAGGACTCACAGAGCACGCGCGAGTTCTACGTGCTGGAGACGAAGAAGAACGGCATCCGCGCCAACCGCCGCATGGTCCACGTGATGCGCACGGAGATCGTCAGCGTCTCGCGCCTGACAGACGTCGTGGACTACTGAACCGCCCCGCCCAGAAGCTCCTCCGCACGCCTGGTCAGTCGGTAGACGCATTCCCGGGGAGGCGCCGTCTCTTTGTACTGCTGCACGAACTGCCGGGCGCTCGCCGCGTCGCGCTGTGCCAGCAGTTCGACGCACGCCAACGCAGCCGGCAGGTAACCGGGATCCATGCGGACCGCCTGCCGGAAGGACAGCGCGGCCTCCTCGGGCCGCCCCGCCGTGTGCTGGCGCCACAATCCCATCAGGAAGTATCCCCTCCCCGAGCCTGGACTGCGCGCAAGGAACTCGCCGAACCGCTCTTCAACTCCATCGGGGTCGCCGCCGGCCATCGCTGCCAGCGCCCCAGAGAGTCCCCCCATCTCCGGAGGCAGGCCTGCCAGTGGAAGCCCCGCCGCCCCTGAGAGCGTTCCCCTCTCCTGCGCTTCCTGGACGGCGTTGTAGAACGCCGAAAGCACCTGGAAGGCGGGCGTGCCGGGCGCCGTGGCCAGCGCGCGCTCAACCGAGGACGCGGCTTCCCGCCACCGACCGAGCCTCTCGGCACGAATTGCACCGGCCGCAGCCGACCACGCGTCGAGGCTCCTCCCGGCCGTCTCGAGGGCGCCCTCTGGGAGGGGATCCCATGCCAGCCGCGCAGCGAAGGAGGCCAGCAAGTCCCCCAGGGCGTCGGCCAGCGGAGCGGCATCGCCTTCGCGATCCTGCGCCACGGCACACTCCGCGTGCACCGACCAGGGCTCCCCGCGATTGGTGGCGAAGACGAGGGTCCAGCGCCGCCGCTCGAGTCCCGGCGCATGCTCGGCCACCAGCAGGCAATTGGCGCCGACTTCATCGCGCACCTGCCGGGGGTCCCGTCCGGCCGCCTGCAACTCGGCTGTCCGGGCCGGATCGATAACCTGAAGCTCCGGGTAGAAGGCCAGACCGTGAGCAAGGAGCGCGAGCAACCCGTCAGCCATTCCCCGGGGCAACGGGTCGGCCGCCGCCGAGTCGGCCTCCCGGATTAGCACGGCCACAGTGAGAGGCGCCATTTCCTGCGCCTCTCGCGCAAGCGCCTCCCTGACCCGGTGTTGCTTATAGAGCAGCGCGAGGGGAATGACGGCCAGGGCAAACAGGAAGAAGGCCGCGGCCCACCACAGGGCCGTCCACCTGCCGCCGCCCCCCGTGCGGCCCGAGGGAACTGCGGCGCGCACCGGGCCGATCTCATGCGCGCGGCTCATCTCAACGGCGCACTCCCGCAGCTCGTCCAGCGCCGCCTGCGACGTGGGGGGCCGGGCGGCCGGGTCCCCGGCCATCAGGCGGGCAACGAAGTGCGACATCGCCGCCGGCACGTCCGGGACCCGCTGCGAGAGACGGGGCGCCGGCTCCTCCATCCGCCGGCACATGATCTCCTGCGCGTTGGCCCCCTCGTGCGGCGCCCGCCCGGAGATCATCTCGTACGCGGTGACCCCCAGCGAATACAGGTCGGAACGGATGTCGGCCAGGCGCCCGTCCAGCGCGCGTTCGGGAGCGATGTAGAGGGCCGGGCTGCAAACGGCGCCGTCCTCGTCCACGGTCAGTCGGTTCAGCTCCTGCGGCCTGAGGGCCGTGCCCAGGTGGTCCAGCCTGGCTGCCCCGTCGTAGTCCAGCAAGACGCCCTCCGGCGTCACGTTGCCGTGGAAGGCGCCGGCGCCCTCGACGGCGGTCAGCCCCTGCAGGACCTCTTCCATGAGCGCCAGCACGCGGTTCAGGTCGATCCGACCCGCCTTCCGAAGCAGCGACCGCAGGCAGTCGGGGGGGCATTCCGTCAGGATGTAATAGCAATCGGCCAGGCGCCCGAGGTCCAGCACGGTCACCACGTAAAGGCTGTTTATTTCAGATGTTAGGGCCGCCTGCCGCAAAAGGTGCCGCACGTAGGCCAGGTTCTCGCTGGCGAACGGCTCCGGGAACACCTCCGCCCTGACGTGGCTCCGCAGCCCCCTGTGGCGAGCCCGGTAGACACGGCGGGTCGGATCAACGGAGATCAGCTTCGTAAGCCTGGCGCCGCCGACGGTGCGTCCTCTGAACGGATCCTTCCGGCGGCGGCCCCGAACGTCCGGGGCGCCGGGGCCGAGGGGGCCGCCGCAACCCGCGCAGAACAGCTCCATGCCCTCCCAGCCCGCTTCTGGAGCGTACGAACGGCCGCAGTGCTGGCAATGCAAACGGTCGCTGGCCATGCAGGCGAGTCTACCCCAAAGCCTGTGGACCGGCAACCAGGCGGAGTGCCAAACTGACAGGACGCCCGAGGCGGAGCAACGGCAGTCTTGTCAGATTGACAGCCGCCCCGCGCTCCTTGCGCCCGTCGGAAGGCCCGCATGCACTTTACCGACGCGCGGAAAAGTGTAAAATAGAGGTCTTTCGGCAAAGCCGGACGGGCGGCCGGCGGGTAGGCATGATGTCTGCAACTTCTGCGCCCGCCGGTGCGGTGAGGGCACCGTTCTTCTGCCGATTCCTACGGGAGCATTCTCAGCCCTGTCGAACGCGTAAGGGAGGTCCGGACCATGGCTAAGGTCAAGCCCCTTGGGGACAAAGTTCTTGTCAAGAGGCTGGAGGCGGAGGAGAAGACGGCCGGCGGCATCGTTCTGCCCGACACGGCCAAGGAGAAGCCGAAGCAGGGCAAGGTCATCGCCCTAGGCGACGGCGTGCAGTTGGAGTCCGGCGAGAAAGCCGCCTTTCAGGTGAAGAAGGGGGACACGGTCCTGTTCGGCTCCTTCGCCGGCACCGAGGTCACGATTGACGGCGAAGAGTATATACTGATGTCCGAGGACGATATACTGGCGATCATCAACTGACGGAGGGTGCACTCTCATGGCCAAGAAGAAGATAATGTTTGACGTCGAGGCCCGCCAGGCCATGCGCCGCGGCGTGAACAAGCTTGCGCAAGCGGTCAAGACCACGCTCGGGCCACGCGGACGGAACGTCGTCATCGAGAAGAGCTTCGGCGCCCCCACGGTGACCAAGGACGGCGTCGCCGTTGCCAAGGAGGTCGAGCTGCCCGACAACATCGAGAACATCGGCGCCGAACTGGTCAAGCAGGCCGCCTCCAAAACGAGCGAGGACGCCGGCGACGGAACCACGACCGCCACCGTGCTGGCCGAGGCAATCTTCGAGGAAGCGCTGAAGATCATCGCCGCCGGGACGGACGCCATGGCGCTCAAGCGCGGCGTGGACAAGGCCGTCAGTACGGTCACCGAGCAACTCAAGAAGATGTCTCGGCCCATCAAGGGCAGGGAAGAGATCGCCTTCGTCGGCGCCATCGCGGCCAACAACGATCCCGACATCGGCAAACAGATAGCCGACGCCATGGAGAAGGTCGGCAAGGATGGCGTCATCACCGTCGAGGAAGGCCAGGGCCTCGAAACCACGGTGGACCTGGTCGAGGGCATGCAGTTCGACCGCGGCTACCTCAGCCCGCACTTCATCACCAACCGGGAGGACATGGAGTGCGTGCTGGAGGAGTGCCACGTCCTCATAAACCAGGAGAAGATCTCCTCCGTGCAGGATTTCGTGCCGCTGCTGGAGAAGATCGTCGGCTCCGGCCGGCCGCTGCTCATCATCGCTGAGGACGTCGAGAGCGAAGCGCTGGCCACGCTGGTCGTCAACAGGTTGCGCGGCACGCTGCCGTGCTGCGCCGTTAAGGCGCCCGGCTTCGGCGACCGCCGCAAGGCCATGATGCAGGACATCTCCGTTCTGGTCGGCGGCCAGGTCATCAGCGAGGACCTGGGCCTGGAGCTGAAGTCCGTCGGCCTGGCCGATCTGGGCCGCGCCAAGAAGGTGGTCATCACGTCGGACACCACCACCATCATCCAGGGCGCGGGCGACAGCAAGGACATCCAGGGGCGGATCAACCAGATCCGCAAGGAGCTCGACACAACCACCAGCGACTACGACCGGGAGAAGCTGGAGGAACGGCTGGCCAAGATGGCTGGGGGCGTCGCGCAGATCAACGTCGGAGCCGCCACCGAGGTCGAGATGAAGGAGAAGCAGCACCGCGTCGAGGACGCCGTGCACGCGACCCGCGCCGCCGTTGAAGAGGGCATCGTGCCGGGAGGCGGAGTCGCGCTTCTGCGTGCGGCCGCCACCCTGGACACCTTGAAGGCCGGGGCGGACGAGGCCGTCGGCATTAACATCGTCCGCAAGGCGCTCAGGCAGCCCCTCTGCCAGATAGCCGAGAACGCGGGACTCGACGGCGCCATCGTGCTTCAGAAGGTCCTCGAGTCGAAGAAAGACTCCTGGGGCTACGACGCCGCCAAAGGCGACTACTGCGACCTGGTCAAGCGCGGCGTCATCGACCCCACCAAGGTCGTGCGCACGGCGCTGCAGAACGGCGCGAGCGTGGCCGGCGTGCTGATCAGCACGGACGCCATCGTGAGCGAGATCCCCGAGAAGAAGAAACCGGCGCCGCCGATGCCGGAGTACTAGACCGGCGGCTCAACAGACGTTGACGCGAAGCCCCACGTCCACCCCGGACGTGGGGCTTGCGTTTGGCAGGCGCCCAGAGCCTCGATCCCGTGTCCGGCGCGGCCTCCAAACCAGGGGCGCCTCAGAGAGCAGACGATCAGGGCACCGCGTCCCCTTCGGCCGCTTCTCTGACGCGGGTCGTCATGGCTCGGCGGCGGCGGGCTCCGGCTTGACGCGGACGATCATCTCGAGCTCGACCGGGACGTTGCGCGGCAGGTCGGACGTCCCGACGGCCGACCTGGCGTGGCGGCCCGCCTGCCCGAACAGCTCGACCATCAGCTTCGAGGCGCCGTTGACGACCTCCGGCTGGCGGTCGAACCGCGGAGCGCTGTTGACGAACCCCCGAAGCTGCACCACTTCCGCGATGCGGTCCAGCGAACCGATGACGCCCTTGATGGCGGCCAGGCAGTTCAGCGCGCTGATGCGGGCGCATTCGTAGGCCTCCTGGACGGTCAGGTCCGCGCCCACCTTGCCCACCCGCACGGGGCGGCCGCCCTTCATCGGTATCTGGCCCGAACAGAACACCAGCTCGCCGACCAGCTTGGCCGGCACGTACTCGGCGAGCGGCTGCGGAACGGTCGGCAGCTCCAACCCCAACTGCTTCAGTTTACGCTCGATTGCGTCCATCTCAGTTCGCGCCCTTTCTCAATTGGCTGCATCAGTCCACGTAGAAAGCATACAGGTTCGATTCCGCGGCACCCCAGGTCTCCAGCAGCGTGAAGCGGACCCCTTGCAGCTCCCGCCCGACCGGGATTCGCACGAGCCGCCGGCAGTTGCTCGAGACCTCCGCCACGGCGACCCAACCCTTGCCCGTCATGCCCTCGAGACGGAACGCCCGGGGCACGACGTCGGGCGGCGCGTTCAGGTGCTCCCCCGCATGGGTGTGGCTCATCTGGATGTCCCTGTCCAGAGCGCTGTCGAGGATCAGCGTTGCCTCGCCGACCTCCCGAGGTCCATTGAACTCATAGGCCACGTGATCGCCCGGCCGGCAGGCCCAGCGGTGCAAGTCGTCCCCGACCGGCCGGTTGATGCCGTCGCGGAGCGGCTGCGGATCGCCGCGTGACGCACTGAGCTCGGCGTCCTCGGTCAGGGAGGAGAACTCCTGCCGGATGCGTGGCAGGTAGCAGTCCTCGCGCAGCAGCGCCTGCTGAAGCTCGGGCACATGCGCGCCGATCTCGCGGGGCACCACGCCGAGCCCCGTCGCCATTGCGGCGGCCGTGCCGACGGCCTGACCCATGCTGCACGCCGTGCCCATGACGCGCGTCGAGCTCATCGCCGCGTGGGTGCAGCTTACGACTCGCCCCGCGAACATCAGATTGGGCACGTTCACCGAGTAGAGGCACCGATAGGGAATGCCGTAGGGCGACTGCGCGGGGTGGAATATCGTGGCCGGCGCGCCGATGCGCACCGACCAGAACCCGGCCGGGTGGTGGTCGTCCATGGCCCATCCGCCGTAGGCCGCCACGTCGTCGAACTCGCCGCCCGCCTCCAGGTCCGGTTGGGTCAGCACGTGATCGCCGACGTAGCGGCGGCTCTCGCGCTTGGACGGCAGGAACTGGACCCACTCCAGCGCCCAGTTGGCCGCCTCCCGGCGGTGCACGCAACGGTTCTTGATGTGATCCCAGACGCCGAAGGTAATCCTGAGCAACTCGTCGCGCAGGCGCTCGGTGTCGTGAATGCTGTCCTGCTCGCCGCCCAGCTCGATCCACCAGTAACCCATGCGCCACCAGCGATGCCCGCCCGCGCCGTAGGGAATCTCCTCGCAGCTATCGAACCGGTGCGCCAAGGCCGGCGGGTCGAAGGGCTGGGGCCCGTCGTGCTCCCGCGCCTGGAAGTAGCACGTCATGCCCATCGTGCGCCGGTCGGCCACTTCGGGCGCGATGGACTCGCCGTACTCGTCCCGCGCCTCGCGCCCGATGCGGAACTCGGCGCCCGTCAGCGGCGCCAGTATGCCGTCTCCGGAGCAGTCGGCGAACAGCGGCGCGTTCACCGTGTGATAGGTCTGCGTGGTGAGCTGCCAGCCCGTGACCGAGCCAATGCGCTCGCCGTCCATCTCGGCGTCCACGCAGGAGCAATTGAGCAGGAGAGTCAGGTTGTCCTGGTAGCGCGCCTTCTCGTAGAGGATCGCGTCCCAGATGGAGTAGCTCCAGTTGGGGTTGCGGCGCAAGTTCTCCAGGCGCAGTTCCTCCAGGATGCCTGTCTCGCGCATGTTCTTGACGCTGTTATGCCGGTCGGCGCCGCAGATGTGGACGCGCATCTCGCTGGAAGCGTTGCCGCCCAGGACGGGGCGGTCCTGCATCAGAAGGGCCTTCGCCCCGCGACGGGCCGCTGCAAGCGCCGCACACAGGCCCGCCAAGCCGCCGCCGACCACGCAGAAGTCGACGTCGTGCTCCTCCTGGCGGAACGGCGTCCCCTCGCGCCTCATCGTGTCACCCCTTCATTCCAGCGTCGTGGCGGCGGCCGGCGGCTCTTCCGCCAGCAGCCGACGCAGCAGGCTCACGGTGTCCTCATCGTTCCAGTCCTTCGCCCCAACGTGCCTCAACGCGATCTCGCCGTCCCGCCCGATAATAAAGGTTGTCGGGATAGCGCGCGTCCGGAAAGCCGGCGGCGCCGCGCCGGCGGCCGTGTAAATCGGCATGGTGTAGCCGCTCTCCTCGACGGACTTCCGGACCGTCGTCGGACCCTCGTTGGACACGAGGGCAAAGACGACGCCCTCGTCCTTCATCTTCTCGTAGAGGCGCTGGATGCTGGGCATCTCCGCGCGGCACGGCGGGCACCAGGTGGCCCAGAGGTTGAGGAACACGACCTCTCCCTTCAGGTCCGCCACGTCGAGTTCCGTGCCGTCCAGGCCGTGAAGCTTCCATCCGGAAGCCGTTCCGCCTCCCGGTGCAACCGCTGGTTGCGAGAGGAGATACAAGACCACTCCCGTCGCAAGCGCCGCCGCCACCACGATGCTGGCACAGCCCAGAAAAGATCGCCTTTCCGTGCCTTCCATGAGGCCCTCCCGCGCTGGAGTTCTCTCCGACGGTCCGCTGCCTGCCGCGCCCTGAGACCCGCGAACGTCAGGCGCCCGGCCGCAGGGACAACACGATCTCGACGATCCCCTTGCGCACCATCATAACCGCGATGGCGGCAAGAATCAGGCCGGACAGCTTCGAGACGATCTTGGCGCCCGTCCTGCCCAGAACGCGCATGATCACACCCGAAAGGGAGAACACCGCCCCTGCCAGGGCGATGTTCACGTAAACCGCAAGGGCCGTCGGCACCGGGCCGTACTGACCGAGCAGCAGCAACGTCGTCGTCAGCACGGCCGGGCCGGCAATCAACGGCACACCCAGCGGCACCGCCCCCAGGCTCTCGGGATCGAGCTTGTGCTCGGGCTTCTCCACGCCGATGACGTTCCCCACGGACATGATGAACAGCAGCGCCCCGCCGGCAATCATGAAGTCAGCGACCGTTATGCCCAGGTACTGAAGCGCAAACCTGCCCCCCACAAGGAACAGCAGCGCCACCACCATGGCCACGAACACCGATTGCACGATCACGCGCTTGACCTGGGCCCGCGACAGATCCTCCGTCATCCCAATCAGCAGCGGCAGCGTCCCGACCGCGTCGGTGGCGACACAAAGCGGCACGAAGCAAAGCCAGAACTCCTTCATCATCCCTCCGTCAGGGAACGGGAGCGGATCCCTCGTCCTCTTGCTGGATCGCCAGAAGCTCCGTCACCAGGCGCGGCAGTTCGGAAGGGGACGCCGCCAGCGCGTCGGCGGCGGCCAGCTCCTCTCGACTCCCGACGCCGTACATGGCCGCCACTGCGGGCAGGCCATTGCGGTGGGCGGCGGCGACGTCGTCCCCGCGGTCGCCTACGACGACGGCCGGCCGGGCACTCAGCCGCGCCAGCAGGTCCCGCACCATGCCCGGCTTCCTGTCGTCGTCCGACTCCAGCAACCGCACGGCGTCGAAGAACCGGGCCAGCGAGTAGCCGCCCAGGACGGCCTGCACGTAGGGCCGCGGCCCGTTCGTGCAGATGGCCATCTGCGCCACCGACGCGCGCAGCTCGTGAAGGGCTTCGAGGGCGCCCGGATACAGCTCCCCGGCCTCCGTAACCAGCTCGATCTCGAAGCGGTCGACGTCCCGCGCGACTTCCTCACCCATGTCGGCCGGGCACTGTGACGATATCCAGGCGTGCAACTCGGGCGTCGGCCGGCCGATGAAGCAACGGATCTCCTCGTCGCTCGGCTCGGGCAGCCCGCGCATCCCGAACGCCCGCCTGACGGCGGGCACGGTCACGGACTCCGCGCGGAACAGCGTCCCGTCCAGGTCGAAGATCACCAGGCCGCGTGGCGAGACAGGGGCAGTCTGCATGCGTCAGGTCCTAAGCCAATCCTGAACAATCAGACAGGGGGCCCGTGGAGGCCAGGAACGCTCTTGCCTATGCCTCAATCAGCGCCGTTGCAACAGCGTTGGCCTCGACCTGCTGGACGCTCTTGCAGCCGGGGATCACACTCGTGACCGCCGGATGCCGCAGGCACCACGCCAGGGCCCATTGCGCCATGTCGACGCCTTCGGGCACCTCCTCCTTGACGCGCAGGGCATCCCGGATCAGCCGCTCGATATACGCGCGATCACGGCGCGAACGGATGTCATTGTCCGGGAACTGCGCGTCCAGCGTGTACTTGCCGCTCAGGAAGCCGCTGGCCAGCGGCACGCGCGCCAGCACGCCGAGGTCCTGCTCCTGGCACGACGGGAACACGCGCTCCTCCGGTGCGGGGTCCAGCCTGTTGTAGACCACCTGGATCACAGATATCCCGAGCTCGGTCGACTTGGCGGTCTGGTACAGGTTATCGTTGCTGCCGATCGAGTTGCCCAGGAACCGGACCTTGCCCGCCTCGACCTGCTCGTTCAGCATGTCCCACAGGCCCGGCGTATCGAAGTCCTCGTCCGGGCCGGAATGGAACTGGTAGATGTCGATGTAGTCAGTCCCCAGCGTGCGGAGCGACTCCTCCAGCGTCTGCCGGACGCCGTCGGGCGTCCACCCGTGTATGTGGCCGAACTTGGTGGCGACGATCCAATCCTCGCGCCTGTCCCCTGCCAGGAACCCGCCGATCAGCGATTCGGAGAGGCGATTCGGCCCGTAGCACGCGGACGTGTCGATCAAGTTGATGCCGAGCTCCTTGGCCCGGCCGAGCATGGCGTTGACATCGTCCTGGGAGATATCCTTGCCCCAGTCGCCGCCGAACTGCCACGTGCCGACGCCCACCGCCGAGACGTCCAGCTCCGTCTTGCCCAGCCTCCGGTACTCCATGGCTCTCCTCCCCGACGTATGTCCCTGCGCGGGGCCGCCTGGGGCCCGCCACGCGAGCATTCTACGGCCTCGGCGGGGACGGTGTCGAATGGCCGCAGCCTCCGGTTGGGCCCGCACGTTGCCGCCGCATTGACTGGCGCCGCCGGCAGGCGTAGGATGGACGCATGGCCGGGAGAATCGCGATTGCGCTCGTTCCTCTCTGTGCGTTCGTCCACTGCTGGGGATGCACGATGGCAGAGCCCACCCCTTCGCTTGCCGACCGCATCCCGCGCGAGGTCGTTGGCCTGCGCGCAGAGAAGGACTCCGTCTACGACCGGTCCACCCTTTTCGACTACATTGACGGCGGGGCGGAGCCGTACCTGCATTACGGATTTCGACGAGCACTGGCGCGGCGCTTCGTGCGCCCCGGCCATCCAGCCGTCACGGCGGACGTCTTCGACATGGGCGAACCGCGGAACGCGTACGGGATCTTCACGTTCGAGAGGGAGGGCGACGAGGCGGGGATCGGCCAGGACTCCGAGTTCGAGGGCGGGTTCCTGCGCTTCTGGAAAGGCTCGTTCTTCGTGTCCGTCCTTGCGGAACGGGATGCGCCGGAAACCAGGGCGGCCGTCCTCGAGATCGGCAGGGCCGTGGCCGGCGCCATCACGCAAACGGGCCCGCGGCCCGAAGTCGTGGACCGGCTGCCGAAGCCGGGCCTGCTCCCCAATCGGGTGCGTTACTTCCGGGACCACCTCCTGCTAACCTACCACTACTACATCGCGGACGCCAACATCCTTCATATCGGGCAGCAGACAGAGGCGGCGCTCGCGACGTACCGGACCGAAAGGGGCAATCTTCGGCTGCTGCTCGTGCGCTACCCGACGCCGCAGCAGGCGGGCGCGGCCCTGGACGAGTTCCTGAAGGCATACGCGCCCAAAGCCACCGCCGGAGAGGGCGTGCAAACCGAGGACGGCGGCTGGGTGATGGCGGAACGCAATGAGGAGCTGCTCGCCATCGTCTTCGACGCCCCGTCCCCCGCGCAGGCGCGTTCGCTAATCCAGTCGACCTGGGCGACAGGAGGGAAAGGAAAGCCATGAAAGGCAAAGTGCGGACGATAACGCGGCGGGATTTCCTCCGCGCCGGAGCCGGTGCCGCAGCGGCCGCCGCCGTGTCGGGACTGGCCCGGCCGGCGGGGGCCCAGGAGACTGGTGAAGCATTGCCAAAGGCCAGGGTGGTCCTGGTGCGCGACAGGGAAGCCGTCCGCAGCGACGGCGCCCTGAACGCCGAAGCGATCCAACGTATGGCGGACCAGGGGGTGGCCGCACTGCTCGACGAAGCCGACGCGGCCACAGCCTGGCGCCGCCTGGTCAGGCCGGACGACCTGGTCGGTATCAAGAACAACGCCTGGGCGAACTTGCCCACGCCGGAGCCGCTGGTGGCCACTTTGAGGCAGCGGATCATCCAGGCAGGCGTGCCGGCCGAGGCTGTCCGCGTGGACGATCGCGGCGCCCGGCAAACGCTCGCCCACTGCACGGCGCTGATCAACGCGCGTCCCCTGCGCAGCCATCACTGGGCCGCCATCGGGGGCTGCCTGAAGAACTACGTTCCCTTCACCCCCAGGCCCAGCGACTACCATCCCGACATCTGCGCCGACCTGGGCAAGATATGGAACCTGCCCATCGTCAAGGGCAAGACCCGGCTGAACATCCTGGTCGTGCTGACGCCGCTGTTCCACGGGCGGGGACCGCACCACTTCGACCGCCGCTACGTGTGGCCCTACGGCGGCCTGCTGATCTCGCAGGATCCGGTTGCCGCCGACGCCGTAGGCATCAAGCTTCTGGAAGCAAAGCGCCGCCTGCACTTCGGCGAGGAGCGCCCACTTGCGCC
>CAZSET010000048.1:0-18880 GCA_964605915.1 uncultured candidatus Brocadiaceae bacterium
GGAGTTGATGACTGCGGACGCGTTCAAGTTCCCGTTCCAGAAGAGGCTGGACGTCAAGGAGAAGCAGGAGCGCGCGCTGCAGATTCGGCTGTCTGAGGTCGACGGTGCCATCTTGCGCAAACAGGCGGACGTCGAGCGATGGCAAGACGTCCGGCGCAGGCTCCTGGAGGAGTTGCGCCGCGCCCGCTCCGGTGGAGATCTGGAACTGAACGCGTACTGCACCCGCTACATGCGTCACGTCAGGGGTCAGATCGCGAGCCTGTGTCGGCAGGCCAGGGAGCTTGAGCAGGACAGGGAACGCGTGCGGCGAGAACTGGAAAAGACGCTGCAGTCCCGCAAGGCGCTCGATAACTACCGCGACCGGCTGAGGCGGGAGTTCCTTGCCGACCAGGAAAGATCCGAGGAACGCATAGTAGAGCTGCATTCCATAAGTAAATTCTCCCGTGCCAAGAGGGTATCGTGAACAAGGCAGTCACTATTGCCGGCGCCGTGGCGGCCGCCGGGCTGGCGTTCTTGATCACGTTTGTCGTGATCATCAACGTCCGGGGGGGGCTTAGCCCCTCGCGCGCCGGTCTGGCCAACGCGCCCCTGCTGGGCAGGCTCCTCAAAGTCCAGCCCGAGCCGGAAGAGGTGGAGGCCGAGCCGGAAGAGCCCGGCCTGGCCGCGCTGCCGCAGGCGGGCGTTTCCTTCCTGCGCTTCGGCGAACCGGTAAGGCTTCAGCGCCTCGCCGAGACGCTGGACCGCAAGAGGGCCGACTATGAGGCGCGGCTGCAACGCCTGGGACGCAGGGAGCGCGAACTGGATGCCTGGCAGAAGCAGTTGGAGCAGGAGAGAGATCTCGTCCGGGCCAAGCTGGACAAGGAGAGCGAAGACCTGGCCAGCCAACGGCAGCAGCTCGCACAAGAGAGGTCTCAGGTGGAAGCTTCGCAGGTGGCCATCGTACAGGCAGAGGAGTCGAACCTCAAGAAGGCGGCCGAGATATACACCAAGATGTCCTCGGACAAGGCAGCCGAGATACTGGAGCGCATGTACGCCGGCACGGAGCAGGACGCCGTCGTCAAACTCATTTACCTGATGGACAGCCGGGCGGCGGCCAAGACCCTGGAGGCCTTCAGCGAGTCGCAAATCAGTGCGGATATCACGCAGCGGCTGAAGAACATCATGAAGAGCGAGCAGTCCGGAGGCTAGACGATGGACGTTGCCACCATGCTGGGCGCGGTTGCAGGCTTCGTGGTGATTGCGGTGGCCATATTCATCGGTGGCGGGGCAGGCGCCTTCCTTAACGTGCCCGCCATACTCATCACCATCGGCGGCACTGTCTGCGCCACGCTGGTGCACTTCCCCATGGGGGAGATGCTCAAGATATTCAGCGTCGTCAAGCGCACCTTCGCCGTTAACATCCCGCTGGCCGAGAGGGTCATCGCTGACATGTCCGAGTACGCGCGGACGGCGCGGCGCGACGGCGTGCTGGCCCTTGAGGAGGCCGCGCAGGGCCTGGACGACGACTTCCTGGCCAAGGGCATGCAGCTCGTCATCGACGGCACCGAGAGCGACCAGATCCGCGAGGTGATGCTCATCGAGCTGAACACTTTGCAGCGCCGCAATAAGACCGGCGCCAGCATTCTGAGTTTCATGGGCGAGGCCGCACCCGCGTTCGGCATGATCGGCACGCTGATCGGCCTGGTGCAGATGCTGCGGCAGCTCGACGATCCGTCCCGGATCGGCGTCGGGATGGCCACGGCGCTGCTGACGACCTTCTACGGTGCGCTGCTGGCGAACCTGTTGTTCATCCCCCTGGCCGGAAAGCTGCAGACCAGGGGCAAGGAAGAAGAAGTTGTGCGCCAGATAATGATCGAGGGACTGACCGGCATACAGTCGGGCGTCAACCCCGGGGTCCTGCAGGACCGGCTCACCTCCTTCCTGGCGCCCGGCGAGCGAAAGGAAGCGGCATGAGCCCGGACCTGCACCAGACCGCCGAGGAAGACGCCGGCCCCAAGGGCGCCCCGACGTGGATGGTCACCTACGGGGACACGGTGACGCTGCTTCTGACCTTCTTCGTGCTGCTTCTCACTTTCTCGACTCCAAACACCGAGGACTACGGGGAGCTCTCGCGCGGCTTGCTGGAGGGAAGCCAGTTGATGGGCTTGAGCGCGGGCTCCCCGAATGAGGACGGATTGGCGCCCCAGGATGAGGCACCGCTCGCCAGCAAGCTCGACGACTCGGGAGCCGAGACTCCCCCTACGAGCGAAGACGTCCCCCTGAAAGACCTGACGCACTATTACGAAGACATAGACGTGTCGACACTGGACGAGCTTCTGGGCGCCCAGCAAGTTCGCATCCCGTTGGCTGCGCTGTTTGAGGGCGGCTCCGAGCTACGCGCAAACGGGAGAAAGATACTCGACCACATCGCAAAGATGACGCGCTCTCGGGCGTACAGCGTCGTCGTGAGGGCCAGGGCCGCCGAAGGGGGGCCTGCGGCCGAGGTGCAGGCCCGTTCGGTGGCGCTCGGACTGAGGGTCGTTGCGTATCTAAGGGCACGGGCGGGCGATGCCTGCCCCGACATCGGGCTGAGCGACAACGTGGAGCTGTCCCGGCCGCCGCTGCCACCGGGCTACTGCGACGTCATCCTGTTGGAGGTCTGAGCGATCGCATCGATCATCCCCACATCAGAAGAAGACGAGAAGAAGTACGCTCCCCGCTACCTGGTGGCGTACTGCTCCATCATGACGCTGCTGCTGGCGTTCTTCATCATCCTGCAGGCCTTTGCCACGGTTCAGAGCGCGGGCCTGTTCTATGCGGGCCGCGGGTCCTTCATCCGGGCCCTGAAGACGTTCGGCCTGGGGGGCGTGCTGGGTCCGGGCAGCGGCCCCATGCTCAAGGGCTTCCCCAGCGCGCGGTACAGGGCGGCTGAGGGGCAAGAAGCCACCCCGCAAGAACGGCGGATCGACCCCGAGGCCGAGGAGGCCCAAAGGGCACTGGCGGCCCTGGAGCGGGACTTCGACGTGCGACGGCCCACCCACGCCTCGGGCTGGCGGGTGACCCTTCCCACTCCGTGCTCGTACGGCCCGGATAAGCAGGGCCTCACCCCGGAAGAGAAGGATTTCTGCCGGCAGCTCGGCCGTCGACTCGTGCCGCTCTTGCTGGCCAGAAGGTTCATCATCCGCGTCGGCTGCACGATCGGGCCCGCCGTTGAGACGGAAGGCGAGCAGACGCGCCTGGCCCTGCGCGCCGCGGGGCTCCTCAGAGATGAGCTGATCCGGTGCATGCCCCCCAGGGCCCGGCAGGTGGCGGCGGAACGCGTCTACTCCTTCTGCAGTCGCCCGACTGCCGACGGCGAGGAGGGCATGCCGCCGCCCCAGATCGTGAGGGTTGACATCCTCTTGACTAAGCCCTATACGGGCCAGTTGACACAGGAGCGGACCCCGGAAAGTGAAACGCAAACTGAATGACGGCAGGGAAGCCTTCACCCTCGGAACGGCCTTGGTCCTGCTGGGCGCCGTAGTCGTCGCGGCAGCCATCGGACTGCTCGCGGCATACGCATTCAGCGCCGGCGCCGGCCAGAAACGCGCCCTCTCCGACTTGGAGGAAGACCTCCAGACGGAACAGTCCTCGGATGAAGCCATCGTGCCTTTCGGGCCGGTAACGGTCAATCTTTCGGAGGGCCGTCTGACTCGCCTGATGAGGATCAACATCAAGCTGCGCACCAGCAAGGAGTCCGCTCAGCCCATGAAGGAACTCCTGGCCGGGGACCGGAAGGCGGTCTACACGGACTGGCTGGTCAGGCACCTTTCGGACAAGGGCCTCAAGGACGTAACGGGCACGGAGTCGATCAACCGGTTGGGCCGGGAGATCCAGGACGGATTCAATGCCCTTCTGGCCGAGGATGGCCAGTACAAGGTGGACGCCATCCTCTTTGAGGAGTTCATCGTTCAGTGAGTCCCACCGAACAAGGGAAGCTCACCAGGGACGAAGTCGAAACGCTGCTCCACGCGAGTCGGCAAGAGCCGGCATCCGCCGAGAAGCGCGAGGCCGTCCGCCGCGTGCAAGGCTACGACTTCCAGCAGCCCAGCCGGTTCAACCGCTCGCAACTGGATAAGCTGCGCCGCATCAACGAGGGTCTCGTCCAGCACGTTACGGCTCAGGCGCCGCGGCTGCTCAGAAGCACGGTGAAGACCCAGCTCGTGAGCATGGACCACGTCAAATGGGAGGCACTGCGCGACGAGCTTGGCGAGGAAGTCGTCACGTTCGTCCTCGAGCTGGCGCCTCTTGGCTACCGTGGCGTGGTCACGGTTGACCGGCCGTTCGCCGCCGCCTGCCTGGATCGGATGATGGGCGGACAGGCCGCCGAGGGCGAAGTGGATGCGAATCTGACGGAGCTGGACGTCAGGGTATTTACCAGTTTCATCCGCGCCTTTCTGGAGCCGTTGCCGGAGCTGTGGCGCAATATCGGCGAGTTCCGGGTCGAACTTGGCCCCGGCATGCAGGAGGCGCAGGGACTCGACCTCTTTCCGCCGACCGAAGACCTGTTCCAGCTTTGTTTCCTGATGCAGACGAGCGTCGGCTCCGGCCAGGTCGTCCTGTCCGTGCCCTTCGAAGCCGTCAGGTCGCTGCCGCCGGAAGCCGAGAACCATGAGGCGCCCCCGGCGGCCGGGGACGGCCTTTCCGAGGCGCTGCTGCGCCAGAGCCTGAAGCAGGTCCCTGTCGAACTGACCGCGCTGCTGGGCATCGCCGATATCAAGGTGGGCAAGCTGCTGCGCGCCCGGGCCGGCGACGTCGTCGTGCTGAATACCCGGCTGACCGACGCCGTGGTCGTCAAGGTAAATGATAAGCCCAAGTTCCGCGGATATCCGGGTATCCGGGAGGGCAAGCTCGCGGTCAAGCTCATCATGGAGGGTTGAATCACCATGGCCGAAGACGCCGACCAAGCCCAACAGGAACAACAAGAGGAGAAGGTCCAGGCGCAGCCGGCGCAGTTCAGTGAGCTGACGGACGAGGTCCGCGGCGCCGGACTGAGCCTGGACCTCGTGCTGGATATCTCCATGCCGGTCACGGTCGAACTGGGCCGCGCCTCGATGACCATCAGCGATCTGCTGCACCTGAGCTCCGGCTCCGTCGTAGGCCTCGACAAGATGGCCGGAGAGCCCATCGATCTGTACGTGCGCGACGTGCGCTTTGCGCGCGGCGAAGTCGTCGTGGTGGACAACAACTTCGGCCTGCGCATCACGGAGATTATCAACCCGCAGCGGCGCATCCGCGAGCTGGGGCAGAGCGAAGATGGAGTTGACAAAAGTAACTGACGTTGAGAAACACCACGTGCGCTGCAGCCTTCCCTTCCGCCGTACGGCAACTGCCCGCCTGGCCGCTTTGGAGGCGCTAAGGCTCAAGTTGTAAGCTCTGTCTACCCAAGCCTTTAGCTGCCACCTTCCTGCCTCGCACTTTCCGGCCGACGGACCCGCCAATGGCACGCCTCTTGCGCCTTCTCGAGCGGCTCTTCGCCCCTTTTCAGGAGTCCCCTCGATGGTCGCGAAACGGCTCGCGGTCCTGCCGTGCCTGGCCCTCCTGTTGATGTTGACCGTGTCGGCGGACGCATGGGCGGCACAGGGCACGCAGCCGGGGGTGCCGCCGGGCATGGAGGCCCTGGGCCCCCTGTCGGTTGCGCCGTCCATTCCCTGGTGGCGGCTTCTGTGGGGCACGGGCGCGGTCGTCGGACTGATATGCCTGGGGGTCTTCGCGGCGAAGAAGCTCAACGGGGGGCTGCCGCTCAACAGGGGCCGGCACATGGAAGTGCTGGAGGTGCGCCCCGCGGGACGGAAGGTGCAACTGTTCCTGGTTCGGGTGGCCGACAGGGTTGTTCTGCTCGCTTGCTGCGGCAGCAACGTCACGCGGCTGGCGGAGCTCCCCGCCGAAGAGATGCCCGATCTCGAATCTCCCGAAGCACAGGGACAGCCTCTGAGTTTCCGCTCGCTATTCCGGAAGTTGGCAGGAGGGCAGGCTTGAAGGCCAAGGTGGCCGTGATCCTGGGAGCGGTGCTGTTCATCAGCGCGTGCGTGCCGGCTCATGCGGAGCCGTCCGAGCCGAACGCCATGCCGACGCTGACGGACATAAGCCAGTTAGTGCAGCGCATCGACGAGGAGTCGCCCGACGCGCTGGCCACGCCCATCAAGATCATGCTGCTGCTCACGCTGTTGAGCATCCTGCCGGCCGTGCTCTTGCTGACGACTTCGTTCACGCGGATCGTGATCGTGCTGGCCTTCATCCGTCGCGCGCTGACGACGCGCAATATCCCTCCGAACCAGGTGGTCGTCGGCCTCGCGCTGTTCCTGTCGCTGTTCGTCATGGCGCCGACGCTGGCCGAGATCAACGGCCGGGCCATCCAGCCTTACGTGCGCGGGAGCATCGGCGCTCAGGAAGCCATTGGCGAAGGCGTCCAGCCACTGCGGGACTTTATGTTCGGCCAGACGGATGAGAGCGACCTGGCGCTGTTCGTGGGGCTGAGCAGAATGCCCGCCCCCGAGGACCGGGGCGACGTCCCCACGCACGTCTTGATCCCGGCCTTCGTCATCAGCGAGCTGAAGCGGTCGTTCGAGCTGGGCTTTGTTCTCTTCTTGCCCTTCCTTGTGATTGATCTCATCTGTGCGTCGGTGCTGCTGTCCATGGGCATGATCATGCTGCCGCCGGTCATGATCTCGGCCCCGCTGAAGCTGCTGCTGTTCGTGCTTGTGGACGGCTGGCACCTGATCACGGAATCCCTGGTCTTCAGTTTCGGCGGCTTGTAGCGATGACCGAGCAGATGGTGGTGTTTCTGGCCAGGCGCACCTTGATCACCGGCCTGATGGTGGTCGGGCCCCTGCTTCTGGCCGGCCTGGTGGTGGGGTTGGCGGTCGCCATCTTCCAGGCGGTCACCTCGATACGCGAGATGACGCTGACCATGATCCCCAAGATCGTGGCCGTCGTCGGTGTGTTGCTCTGGCTGCTTCCCTGGATGCTGAAGGTGGTGGTCGGCTACACGGCGAACGTCCTTCAGTGGATGCGCTACTACGGAGCCTGACGGATGGAGCTGGGCGAGCTGATGGGTTTCGTTCTGGTCCTGGTCAGGGTGGCCACGGTCCTTGCCTTCCTGCCGTTCCTCGGAGAGGGCACGGTCCCGGCGGCGGTCAAGGCGCTTGCCGCCGTCGTGATGTCGCTGGCCCTCGCACCCCTCGGGAGCGTGGCCGCCCCGGTGCTGGCCTGGCAGCCGATCCAGTTCCTCCTCTACGTGGCGGCGGAGGTCCTGTTCGGCGCCCTGCTGGGCTTCAGCGCGCTGTTGGTGTTCAAGGCGCTCCGCATCGCGGGGGAGATGGTGGGTCAGCAGATGGGCATGGCGCTGGCCGTCGTGGCCGATCCGCTCAGCGGCGTTGAGGCAACGCCGATCGGCAACTTCTGCGAAACGGTGGGCGTGCTGGTCTTCTTCGTAGTGCGTGGCCACCATTGGATGCTGCGCGCCCTGCATGAGAGCTTCGTTCGCTGGCCGCTGGGCGCCTTTCTGGCCCCCGAGTTCGTCAAGGGCGTCAGCGTCAGCGCCGTGGCCCGCGGTTTTGGCATGGCCTTCCAACTGGCCGCGCCGCTCCTCTTGCTCGGATTCACCGTCAGCCTGGTGATGGCCATAATGGCCAGGTTGGTCCCCGAGGTGAACGTGTTGATCGTCGGCTTTCCGTTGCGAATCGGCGTGGGCTTTCTGGGCCTCACGCTTTTTGTCCCCGTCCTGGTCAACTACGGCGGCGAGGTGGCCCGCATGATGGGTCGCTTCATGGCCGGCGTCGTCGGCGGCGGGTAACGCTTGACGGAGCGAAAGGGACGTGCCCACATCGGCGGGACAAAAGACCGAGAGGCCAACCAGACGCAAGCGCCGACGCGCCCGCGAGCAGGGCATGGTGGCGCAGAGCAGCGAGGTCAACAACGCTCTGGTGCTCATGGCCGCAGTCGGAGCGCTGGTCCTCTTCGGAGGCCGCACGCTGCTGACCATGCTGGAAGCGTTGACGCAACACCTGGGCTGCCTGGCCGGACCGGAACTGACCGTGGAAGGTGTGGTTGCACTCGCCGCGGAGTCGACCGGCAGGGCAGCCGCGGCGGCCATGCCGTTCATGGTGCTGGTCGGCGTGGTCGGGCTGTTCGCCTCGCTTGTCCAGACCGGCGTGATGGTCACGCCGAAGAAACTGGCCCCCGACTTGAGCCACGTGGACCCCATCAAGGGGCTGAAGAACATACTGTCTCTCGCCGCGCTGATGCGCCTGCTGGTGGCGGTCGTCAAGATCGTCGCCATAGGCGCCATCGCCTTCCTGGTGGTGCGGGGCAAGGTGCACTGGCTCTATTCGCTGGCGGGCAAGAACGCCTGGCAGGTGCTGTCGGCGTCGACCGGCCTTTGCTTCTCGCTCATCACCAGGGTGGTGGCTGCCATGTTCGTCGTGGCCCTGCTGGACTACGCCTACCAGCGGTGGCGCTACGAGAAGCAGCTCATGATGACGAAGAACGAACTGAAGGACGAATACAAGAGGGACGAGGGCAACCCCGAGGTGCGCGCCCGCCAGGCCCAAATGCGGCGCTCCCTGGCCCGCAGCCGCATGATGCAGGCCGTGCCGACGGCGGACGTGGTGGTGACCAACCCGACCCACGTCGCCATCGCCCTCCGTTGGAGTGAGAAGGAGATGAGCGCTCCCACCGTGGTCGCCAAGGGGCAGAACCTGCTGGCTCAGAGGATCGTCAAGGTGGCTCGCGAGAATGGTGTGCCGGTCGTTGAACGTAGGATGCTGGCCCGCGCCCTCTACGAGACGGTCGAGGTGGGCATGGAGATACCGGCTAAGCTGTACGCCGCGGTTGCGGAGGTCCTGGCGTTCGTTTTCCGGAAGGGTAAGAGGGCTTAGGAAGGGCGTAGACAGTGCGATCAGGCCTGGACAAAACGAGCGCGCTGCTGGTCAGGCACAGTGACATTGTGCTGGCCGCCGGCGTAATGGGCATACTGGTCGCCCTCATCATCCCGCTGCCCACACCCATCCTGGACGTGCTGCTCACGTTCAACTTCTCCTACGTGCTGCTGCTCCTGGTGGTGGTTCTGAGCGTCAACTCGCCGCTGGAGCTCTCGACCTTCCCGTCGCTGCTGCTGATCGGGACCCTGTTTCGCCTGGCGCTGAACGTTGCGTCGACTCGGCTGATCCTGCTCAACGCGGACGCAGGGCGGGTGATCGAATCGTTCGGCCAGTTCGTGGTCGGCGGCGAGATGGTGGTCGGGCTCATCATCTTCCTGATCCTGATCGTCATCCAGTTCATCGTCATCACCAAGGGCGCGGAACGAATCTCCGAGGTGGCGGCCCGGTTCACGCTGGACGCCATGCCGGGCAAGCAGATGAGCATAGACGCGGACCTGAGCGCCGGCCTCATCGAGGAGGCCGAGGCCCGCGCCCGGCGGCAGGCCATCATGGACGAGGCGGACTTCTACGGCGCCATGGACGGGGCCAGCAAGTACGTGCGCGGAGACGCCATCGCCGGCATCGTCATCGTCCTGATCAACATCATCGGCGGCATCATCATCGGCCTGACCAAGGGCATGAACGTCGGCCAGGCGATCAAGACCTACTCGTTGCTGACCGTGGGCGACGGCCTGGTGACGCAGATACCGGCCGTCATCATGTCCACCACCGCCGGCATTCTGATTACCAAGTCCGTCAGCGACATGGGCCTGAGCCGCGAGCTGGGACTGCAGGTGTTTGCCCGGCCGAGGGCCATCGGCATCGCGGCCGCTGTTGTCTTCGGTTTCATGCTCATGCCCGGCCTGCCGATGATGCCGTTCATGGTCCTGGGCCTGGGCCTGACCGGCATCTACTTCGCGGTGCGCGACAAGGAACAGGCCCGGCTGGAACCGCCGGAGCAGTCGGTAGAGGAGAAGCGAGAGGAGAAGGAGAGCGAAGAGCGGACGATCCGATCGCTCCTGGAGCCCGACCGCATCTCCGTCGAAGTGGGCTACAATCTCATCCAGCTCATCGACCCGCACCGGGGCGGCACGCTTCTGGATCGCATCAGGGCCCTGCGGAAGAAGTTCGCCAGGGAGCTCGGCGTCATCGTGCCGAAGATGCGCATCCTGGACAACGTGGAGCTGCCTCCCAACAACTACGTCATCAAGCTCTCGGGCCACAAGGTGGCCGAGGGCGAACTCCATCCCGGCTGGCTGATGGCCATGAAGCCGGACGCCGAGCCGACGGGCCTGGGCGGCATACGCACGACCGATCCCTCCTTCGGGCTGCCCGTCGTCTGGATCTCCCGCAGCGAAAGGGACGACGCCCTGTCCAAGGGCTTCACCGTCGTGGACGCGGACTCGGTCTTCATCACGCACCTGTCGGAGGTGCTCCGGAGGCACGCGCGCGAGATCCTGAACCGCCAGGACGTGCAGCACATGGTGGACGGGATTAAGGAAGAGAACCCCGCCATAGTGGAGGAGCTGGTGCCGAACGTCCTCTCGCTGGCACAGGTTCAGCAGGTGCTGCAGCATCTGCTGGCCGAGGGCGTGCCGATCAACAACCTTTCCTACATCCTCGAGAAGCTGGGCAACTACGCCGGCCAGGTCAAGGATCCCATCCTCCTGAACGAGCTGGTCAGGAAGTGGCTCGCCCGGGCCATCTGCGCCAAGTTCGCCGACGACGAGGGGTGTCTGAACGCGTTGAGCCTGGACCCCCACCTGGAAGAAGAGATTCGCGACTCGCTGGAGAAGACCGACTCCGAGCTGCGCATCAACATCCCGCCGGGCCGCCTCCGCCAGATCATCGCCGGCATCTCGGAACAGGCTCAGGCGGCCTTCCGCGTCGGCTCGGAGAACGTCATCCTGACCGACTCTGAGATCCGACCCTACGTGCGCGGCATCGTCAGTCGAGTCTTCCCCGATGTGCCCGTCATGTCCTATGACGAGATAGCGGAGGGCGTGCAGGTCAGGAACGTGGGCGTCATCGCGCCCGTGGAGGACGACCTTGTGGGCGCCGGCAGGCGCGCGGCGGCAGGCGCAGGACAAACCCAGGGCCGAGAGGAACAAGCGTGATCGCATCCGGCAAGGGACCCAGGATCATGGCTGTAACCAGCGGCAAAGGCGGCGTGGGCAAGACCAGCATGGCCGTCAACCTGGCCGGCTCCCTGCGCATGTTCGGGGCAAAGGTTCTGCTGCTCGACGCCGACATGGGACTGGGCAACGTGGACGTCCTTCTGGGCCTCGAAGTGCAGCTCAGCCTGAAGGACGTCCTCCTGCACGGCCGGCCGATCGAGCACGTCGTGCTGGACGGCCCGCTGGGGCTGAAGATCCTGCCCGGCGCCTCCGGCGTCGAGCGGCTCGCCCGGCTGCCCGAGCACAAGATACAGACCTTCCTGTGCCAGGTCGAGAGTTATTGCGAGGACATGGACTTCGTCATCGTGGACACCTCGCCCGGCGTCTCTCCCTCCGTCATCAATTGCCTGATGGCGGCGGACGAAGTCCTGTTGGTCACCACTCCGGAGCCGGCGGCCCTGACCGACGCCTACGGCCTGCTCAAGATCACCAGCCGCCGGCCGGAAGCGGCGGATAAGCCGATCCTCCTGATCATGAACCAGATCGACAGCAAGGAGGAAGCGCTGCGAGCCTTCGACCGCCTGCGCCTGGCAGCCGAGCGCTTCCTGGACCTTCGGGTGGAGTACCTGGGCTCCGTAGTCCGGGACGATACCGTCACGGAGGCGAGCAAGCGCCAGGTGGACTTCCTGACCCATTACGCGGGCGCCCCCTGCACCCGAGACGTGCGGAAGA
The DNA here is from genome assembly GCA_964605915.1 of uncultured candidatus Brocadiaceae bacterium. Lineage (GTDB taxonomy): Bacteria > Planctomycetota > Brocadiia > SM23-32 > SM23-32 > DAOVRD01. The sequence continues at coordinate 11,789 of CAZSET010000048.1, forward strand.
TCGCGGCGCGCCTGGTCAGCTCAGGCCCGGATGGCGATTCCGGGCGGGGCAGATTCTTCCGAAGGATGATGCAGATCGACGATGAGTAACCTGGCAAAGAACGTGGGTTTGCTGAGCGGGATAACGGCCTTCAACGCGGGTATGTTGGCTGCGCTCTTGCGCGACTGCCCGCCCCTGATCGCCCTGAAGAGGGGAGCGCTCGGGGGGCTGGCCGTGCTGCTCGTGGCGTGGTTCTGCACTCACATTGCAATCGGGGTCGTCTGGGACGGGCTCCGCAAGGGAGTTGACCGGGACGAGACCAGTTAGCAAGCGGTTCCTGGGCGATGGCAACGCCAGCGGAAACAGCTTACGAAGACGCAGCCGGCTGCAAGGGGCATCTCCAGCAGTTGGTGATGGAGCACCTGCCTCTCGTGAAACGCATCGTTAACCGGCTGGCCGTCACCGTGGGGGGCGCCATCTCCGAAGACGACCTGATCAGCGCGGGCACGGTCGGCCTTGTCGAGGCCGCCCATCGTTTCGACCCCTCCCGCGGCGTTGCATTCATTGCGTTCGCAGCGCCCCGGGTCAAAGGCGCCGTCGTCGACTGCCTGCGCCAGAACGACTGGCTCGGCAAGTCGGCGCGCAACCAGCTCACGGCCCTGCGGAGGATCGTGCGGGACTTCCGCAGCCGCATGGCCCGGCGGCCCACGATTCCGGAGCTCGCCGCCGAGGCGGGTATGCCCGAGTCGGAGGTCTTGCGTTACCTGTCCTACGAGAAGTGCGATTACGTGAGCTCCCTGAACGATTCCATCAACAACCGCGGCGACGAGGGAACCGTGCTGGGGTCCCTGATAGCGGCCGATTGCGAGACGCCGCCCGAGGCCGCAGAGCGCAGGGAGCAAGTCGAACGCCTGGTCAGGGCCATCGGGCGGCTCGATGAGAGAGAGCAGCAGATCATAGTGATGTACTACTACGAGGATCTCTACATGGCTGAGATGGCGGCGATCCTCAACGTCAGTGAATCTCGTGTCTCGCAGTTGCACACGCGCGCCATCTACAACCTGACGCGCAAGCTGGAGGAAGGATGATGGCAGAAGAGATAAACCCAGCAAGCATCTACAGGCCGCACCGCGTCAGGCGGCTTTCCAGGGAAGATAGCGACGAGGACCAGGAGCGTTTCCACAAGAAGCTGGCCGAGCTGGTCGGGGAGCGCGAGTCGGAAGAGGAACGTGCGGACTCCAGCTCCCGTCGGCAACCCGGTTCCGACCAGGCTGCCGCGGGAGACTCTCCCGACCCTGAGCCGGAACGCGGCCGCAACCTTGACGTGAGAACCTGAGCATGCCAAGCTCCCGCACCAACGGTAAGGACGCCCTGATAGGGCGTGACGGCGTAGCCATGGGGGAGGGGGCGGCGGTCGTTCCCGCCGGCTCCCTGCCGCGCCCTGCCGCTGCGCCGCCAGCCGCCCAGGAACCCGAGGTGGAAGTGGTCCGGGCGGACGACGGGACCATACGCGCGATAACTGTCCGCTGCACCTGCGGCAGGCAGATAACTTTGCAGTGCGATTACATCGGAGAAGAGGGCCATCAAGATGGACAGGACTCTTAGGCTGGGGATTAGTATGCTGTTGCTTCTGGCCTCGACGTCGTGTGCGGCTCCTGCCGCGCGCGTCCGCGCGGCGGACGTCCCGGCTCGGCAAGAAACCGCCGCCGAACCGGCCGGCGCCGAAGTCACGCCCACCGAGCCACACGTTCAGGCGCGACCCGTGGCCGCCCCCTCGTCTGCGGACACCCCCGGGGCCGCAGCCGTCGAGGGAGGCAGACCGCCTGATGAGCCGGAACAGCCCCCGGCTGCGCCGGCCGAGGCGCCGGGTCGCCAGATCAAACTGGCCCAACCGTCCCCCGCCCTCACGGAGACCCTGAGCCAGGTTCTGGGCATGCTGGAGAAGGAGAAGGCCGAGAACGAGCGGCTCAGGCGGGAGGTGGCGGGCCTGGGGGAGCAGTTGGCCGAGAAGGACAGGACGATCGCCCAACTCACCCTCGAACGTGATGCATTCACGGAGCAGCTCCAGACCCTGGAGGGCTCGCTCGGCAAGTGGAAGCAGGACGTGCTGGGGTTCCGGGACGAAATGAGGCAGGCCGAGGAGGCCGAGATCGAGGTGCTTCAGCAAGTACTGCTGATCCTCAAGAGCTTTCAGAAGGAAGAGGTGCCGCAATGAGCCCCCGCGCAATGGTTGCAGTGACGGCGGCGCTCGGTGCGCTGGCCTGCGTGCTGGTCGGGTGCGGTACCGCGGAGGAGCGCCCACCGACGCACGCCGGCCCGAACGCCATCGGGTGGCGTCGGGTGGCGGTGGTGGAATTCGTGGACAGGACCGCCCATAGCGGCACGGCCGAAGGGTTCACCCGAGCGCTACGGGATAGACTGGCGGAGCGTGTCGCGGGGACCGACGTGGTCGTCGTGCCCTCAGACGTCATGGGGCCCGGCCTCGACCCGTTCGAAGCCGGCGCCATATCCGTCGACGCTCTGGTCAGGGCACGGACCACGTACATGGCGGACGCCCTGGTCATAGGGGCCGTCTACGCTCACAATCCCTATTACCCGCCGTCCGTGCACGTGAGCGTGAAGGTTCTGGACACGGCGTCCGCTGCCGTGCTCTTCGAGCTTACGCAGGAGTGGGATAGCGGCCGCGAGGACGTGCGCGAGGCGATCGACGCTTACTACCGGCAGAACATCGGCAGCGACGACTGCCGATTCGGCCCCGACCTCTTCCTCATCTCGCCGCGCTACTTCCTCGGGTTCGTCGCCGGCACCGTGGCGGACAGGATCGTTGCCGCCCTTTGAGCGGCGCTTCGGGTTACCGCCGATGGCCGAGAAATGCTCCTCGGCCCGGCCCCCTGCTCGCCCCGGCAGGGCGGAAAGTTCTTCGCATCCCTCGGAAAAACTCACCTTCCCTCTCCCCCCGCACGTGCCTGCGGGCCAGAGGGTGATCGAAAGCAGCGAACGCCCCTCTGGGCGGCCTCCCTGCCGCTGAGGAACACTTGCCGGCCTTGCGAGGCCCGCCGCGGCACGCCGATTGCAACCGGCCCTACCCCGAATACCACCTCGTTCGTCTACTGCGTGTGAGGGATAGGGTGACCGCGGCATCAGTCCATGTGGCGAATTTGCCATCGGCAGGTCGGCCCACTTCTGCCTCTCCGGCTGCGGCCGCGACGGGGGGCGAAGCCGCTGCCTCGTTCGAGTTCGCCCTCAGCAACGCGCTCGGCGACGGATCGGCCGGGCGTGCGCAAGGCGGGGCCCAGGGCGTCCCCGCAGGGCCGGGTCGGGCGCAAGGCCGGTCGCGCGCCGGCAAGCTGCAAGTCCGCACCACAGAGGACGCGGTGCCGAGTGCGAAAGCCGTTGCGGCCGACGCACCCACGCGCGCAGAGCCAGAGCATTCTCCGACGTCTTCCCGGACGCCGTCTGCAGGGGACAGCGACGACGCAGATGCGCCCCAGCAAGGGGTGCCGGCGCAGGGCCAGCCTGCCGGGGGGAAAGCCGGGCCCGCCGCGCGCACTGCATCGGGTCGTTTCGTCCCGCGCCAGGCCTCGAGCGCTGAACTCGTACGGCCCGCCCCCCGCAGCGCTCCTGCGGCCACCCCCGCCGCGGATGGAGCGGACACTGCCTCCGTCCGGAGCAAGGGCCTCGTCGGGACCGGGCGTGAGGGAGTCGACCCCGGCAGCACACGGGGGAGCAGCTCAGCGGGGCGGGTCGTCACCACGCGCGCTCCGGCTCTGCGTGGGACAGCCGCGGAGGTCTCGGTTGCGACCTCTCCCAGCGTCGCGCGCGATGCGACTGGGGCGGCGAGTGCACGGTCTGCCGTGCCTTCGATTGGCAACGCACTGGCCCAGCCTGCTCGCGCGGACTCCGTTCCGTACGATCCGCCGCAGCTACAGGTACAATCGCCACGGACCGGGATGTCGATCGTGCTCGGCAACGGAACCCGGTCAACGGCTGGGAACGGCCAGGCGGCTCTTCTCGGCGGCGGGGCCCAGGCAGCGTCGGTGCAGGAGAGCGTCAGAGGCATCGTCTTGCCGGGCCGCGCCAGCTTCGTGCAACGGGAGCCCGGCGCGGAGATGGCTGTGCGTCTCACTTCTCCCGCTCCCGATCCCGCTGTGGCTACGAGCGCCGGTGACACTGCGGGCGCGGCGTCGCCGGCCCGAGTGGCTGTGGCGCGAACCGCCCCGCCGGCGGCTCAGCGCGTTGTGGACCAGACCTCCGTGCCGGCGCCCCGGGCTGCTGAGACGTCGGCTGCGGAGGTGCGGGTCGTTGAGGCCGTGCCCCAGTCAGGGCGCGGCGCAGGAGAGGCCAGCAGTCAGGTTCGGCAGAACCCCGGCGAAGGCGCCGGGCGGGGCACGCAGCAAGGGCGGACGGAGGCCGACGTCCGTTCAGGCGGCGATTCGGCCCCCGGACGGTCGGAGGGCGCGGATGCGTCCGAGCCGGCGGCTCATCCGTCCCGGACCGGCTGGCAGGCGACGGCTACCCCTCGGATGGAAGCGCCGGTTGTGTCGGCGGGTCAGGCGCGTCGCGTGAGCGCTCAGGCGGCCGGGAAAACGTCCTCGACGGCCGGCCTGCAGAATGCGCAGTGGGCGCCCGGTCTGAGCGGGTCCTATGCGGGAGAAACCGCTGCCAACTCACCGCTGGTCCGGCAAGCCGCGCCCGCACTGACCCAAAGGGTGCGGGCCGCCGTGGTCCGCGGCTCGCAACTTGCGCGCCGGGACGGCAGCTCGGAGCTCACGCTAAGGCTTCACCCCCCCGGGCTGGGCCGCCTGAAAGTGCAGGTCGAGATGCGGGACGGGGAGCTGACCGTTCGCATAAAGGCGGAGAACCCCGACGTACGGGAGGCCCTGCAAAGCCAGCTCTCCAGCCTGAACAGGGCATTCAGGGCGGCCGAGGTGGACGTCGCGCGGATGGAGGTGGGCACCTACGACCCAGGCACCTCGGGCGACTGGCAGGGAGGACCGGCGGCCCAGCAGAGGACACCCCAGGGCAGCCGGATCTACGAGCAATTCATGCAATCCGAAACTGAACCACCGGACGGGTGGGTGCACTTCACCGAATCCGGGGGCGTTGACTGCTTGATCTAGAAGGAGGCACACCGCAATGGCCTCGGCAATGAGCGGACTGAGCGCGGCGATTGACACAAACTTCTATATGAAACTGCTGCTGGCGGAGCTGAAGAACCAGGACCCCACGGAGCCGATGAGCAACACCGACATGATCACCCAGATGGCCCAACTGACCACCGTTGAGGCGATGAACAACCTCAGGATGACCTTCAGCGAAATGCTCAAGCTCCAACAGCTTCTGAACGGAACGGTGTTGATGGGCCTGCAGGCCGAGTACCTGGATGGCGATTCTCTGACCCAGGGAACTGTCACGGGCGTGTTGACCGCCGGTGACACCGTGAAACTGGTGGTCGACGGCACGGAAGTCGCCCTTGACGACATTTGCAGGATCTTCTGACAGGAAGGAGGCCATAGATGGCCAGTTCATTGCAGACGGCAGTCCTGGGCATGCAAGCCTACCAGGAACTGCTGAATGTGACGGGCAATAACATCGCGAACGCGGACACGCGGGCGTTTAAGGAAGACCGCGTCAGCTTCGCGGACGTCTTCTCCCGCACCCTGAGTCGTGGCATGAGGGCCAGCGAAGACGTCGGAGGCACCAACCCCATCCAGGTCGGCCTCGGGGTCCGGATCGCGTCGGTGGATAAGAACATGTCGCAAGGCAGCTTTACGGCCACCGACAAGGACTTCGACATGGCCATCGAAGGGGAAGGCTTCTTCGTTGTCAACGATGGCGTGGCCAGCGTGTTCACGCGGGACGGCACGTTCGCCGTCGACTCGGACGGCTACCTCGTCGATCCCGCCACTGGGTATCGCGTCCAGAGGCTGGGGACGACCGGCGAGGAAGAAGGCTTCCAGGTGTCCGGGGACACCGGCATCCAGATCCCCTACAAGACCGAGCTGCCCGGACAGCGAACCGGAACCGTGGGCTTCAAGGGCAACCTGAGCGCCGACGATTACGAGCCCACCACCACCAAACTGCAGGCCTCAGGACTGGAGTACACGTTGATCGGCGGGGGGCTGGCGGACGCCACCAGCGACTTCGCCGACATAGCGGAGCTCCAGTCCTTCGTCAATGGCGACACCATTGACATAACGGGCAGGACCACCGATGGGACCCCCGTCAGTGCAACCTTCACCTTCGGGGTGGACGGCACCACTGTGCAGGATCTGCTCGACGTCATTACGGTGGCCTTCGGCGGGTCGACGGAGTGCACCGCTGCCATAGAGGATGGCAAGATCACCCTTGAGGAGGCCGATTCCGGCTACAGCCTGCTGGACATCGGCCTATCGTCGAGCTCTCACGCGGACGCTGTTGCGGCGGACTTCGACTACCTGGAGGTGGGCGGCGCCGCAGCCCAGATGACCAACATCAGCATCTACGACAGCCAGGCCCGCAGCCACTCCCTGACGGTCACGTTCGTGCGTCACGCCACGGACGAGAACGTGTGGGACCTGGTGATCAACACCTGTAGCGACACGGTCGAGATCCCCGACCGGCGCATATCGGGCGTCGCGTTCGACGAGAACGGGATCTACCAGGGCATCACGGGGGTCGACTACTTCGGCAACAGCTCGTCCGATCCCGGTTTCGAGGAGCTGGACGGCAACATCAGCCTGCGGTTCCCGTCCATCACTACGCTCCAGGATATCGTGCCCGATTTCGGTCGCATCGGCTTCTACGACGGCCTGATGCAGATGGGCGGCGCGTCTTCCGCCGGGGCGATTTTCCAGGACGGCTACGGGACCGGCTCCCTGCAGAGCGTCAGCGTAAGCGCGGACGGAGTGATCAGCGGCACGTTCAGCAACGGCGAGACGCTGGAGGTAGCCGCGCTCAGGATGGCCGTTTTCGACAACGCCCAGGGACTCGAGCGTGCCGGCGGGAACTATTACCGCTACACGCCCGCCGCCGGGTCGACCGTTTACTCGCTTGGAACGCAGGGCCGGGCGGGCCAAGTCCGCCAGGGCATGCTGGAGGACTCCAACGTCGACATCGTGCGGGAGTTCACCC
>CAZSET010000049.1:0-18862 GCA_964605915.1 uncultured candidatus Brocadiaceae bacterium
AGGGCGGCCCGAGCGTGACGGGCCACTGGCCTTCGGGGACGGTGACGACGTCGGCGCCGTCCTCCGTGCTGCTCTACTTCAGCGAGGCGATCAATCCGGCCAGCTTCTCGCTTGCCGATGACGTGACCAGTTTCGTGGGCCCGACGGGTGACATCTCCGGCGCAATTTCATTGAGTATCTGGCACGGCAGCCAGACGCTGGAGATCAGGTTCGATCCACAGTTGGCGGACGGCTTCTACGAGATGGTCATCGGCCCGGACATACTGGACCTGGCCGGCCAGCCGATGGACCAGGACGGCGACGGCACCGGCGGCGAGTTGCCCGACGACCGCTACGCTGCGACTTTCACGCTGGACCTCTCTGCGCCGTCCGCCAGCATTGACCTCGAGCCCGACAGCGACACCGGCGCGAGCGACACCGACAACGTCACTGCGGACAGCACACCGACCTACGCCGTGACCGTAAGCGAGCCCGGCACGGTCGAGATAGACTGGGAGGGCGATTCGACCGTTGACGTGACCGACGCAGTCGGCGCGCCAGGCACCTACTATTACCTTCCGTCGGCTGAGCTGGCGGACGGCGACTATGCCGTGGCGCTCAAGTTCACCGACCTCGCGTGGAACGAAGTCCACGACACTGACCCCACCCGCATCGACATGCTGGGCCCGGTCGTCGACTCTGTAACGCCGTCCGGGGTGGTCTCGAGCCAGGTCAGCCAGGTCGTCGCGCTCTTCAGCGAAGCCATGTGGGCAGCCACGGTGACCGACACCGGCAACTACGCCCTGCGACGCTCGGGCGGCGACGGCACGTTCGCCGACGGCAACGAGGTGGACGTTTCGGACCTGGTTGGCCAGGCGGACTACGACGGCGCGGCCACGGCCACACTGCTGCTGGGCTCGTCGCTGACCGACGGAGCCTATGAGCTCATCCTGGCGGGCACGGACACGGTGCGCGACCTGGCCGGCAACCCGTTGAACGACGGGGCCGATCAGGCATCCGCATTCACCGTCGACGCTGAGGGGCCCACGGTAGACGTCGCCCTGGACGAGGCCAGCGACACCGGGCAGAGCAGCGGCGACGGCATAACTAGCGTTGTCAGGCCCACGTACAGCGTCACGGCCAACGAGCCAGGCATCGTCGCCGTCGACTGGACCGGCGACGGCACGGCGGACACCGGGCTGGTCGTGCCCGGCGCGGGCACGTACGGTATCTCCCCCGGATGGGACCTGGGCGAGGGAGATCACGTCACTGGGGTCACGTTCACGGACACCGCGTCCAACGAAGCCGCCGGCGAATGCCTCGTCAGGATCGACACCACCGGCCCGACCGTCCTGGCGGTGACGCCGGCCGGCACCGCGGGCGCCCAGGTGAGCGAGATAGAGGTCGCCTTCGGCGAAGCAAACGGCATCTGGGATGAAACCGTCACGGACCCCGGCTCGTACGCGCTGCGCAGGTCGGGCGGCGACGGCACGTTCGGGGACGCCAACGAAGTCGAGGTCACATCCCGGATCGGGCCCATTAGCTACGAGGAAGCGACGGGGACGGCCACGCTCCTGCTGGACACGCCGCTGACGGACGAAGCCTACGAGCTCACCGTCAGCGGCAGCGGCACCGTGCGAGACGTCGCGGGCAACCCGCTGAACGGTGGCTCGGACGAGGTGGCGGCGTTCCTCGTCGACGCGGAGCTGCCCACAGTGGGCGTCGATCTCCACGAACTGAGCGACACCGGCGTCAGCAACGCCGACAATGTTACGAGCGATCTGACGCCGACCTTCGTCATCACGGTCAACGAGCCGGGGACTGTGGCCGTCGACTGGGAGGATGATGGAGCGGTGGACTTCACGGCCGTTCTTTATTCAGCCGGTCCGCACGAATGCACGCCCGCGTCTCCGCTCGGAGACGGTGACTACCCGGTCGTGGCCGCCTTCACGGATACCGCCGGGAACGAGACGGCCGGCAATGCCCCGTCCACCATCGACACTCAGCCGCCGCCGATCGCGCCGCCGCCCGACCTGAGGCCCGAGAGCGACGGCGGCGTCTCCGACGGGGACAATGTCACCAACGTTGCGTCCCCGGTTTTCGACGTGGCGTCGGCCGGGGGCTACTTCCGCTTCTACCGTGATGGGGGCTGCATCAGCTCCGAGTATGAGGCCGGCGGCAGCTTCACCGCGGCCTCCGAGCCCGAAGGCGCGTGGAGCTACACCGTGACGGCCGTGGATGCGGCCGGCAACGAGTCGCCCCCATCGGAGGCACTGATCGTGGAGATCGACAGGCAGCCGCCTGTCGCGCCGTCTGCGCCGGACCTGCGGGCGGAGAGCGACTCCGGCATCTCCCCCGATGACGACCTCACGAACGCGGCAGCGCTGCTCTTTGACGTGGCGAGCGCGGCGCCTTACTTCCGCCTTTACCGGGGCGAGGTGCTCGTCAGCGGGGACTACGAAGCGGGCTCGACCTGCACCGTTGCCTCGGAGCCGCAGGGCTCATGGTCCTATGCGGCCGCCGCCGTGGATGTGGCCGGGAACGAGTCGCCCCGCTCGGAGACACTCGAAGTCGAGATCGACCGCGACGCCCCTGCGCCGCCCGGCTCGCCAGACCTGCACGAGTCCGCCGACAGCGGCATTTCCAACAGCGACAACCTGACCGCCAGCGCCACCCTCGCTCTCGATCTCACGGGATTCGGCGAATACTGGCGGCTGGAGCGGAACGGAGAGCGTGTCGGCGCCGATTACGGGAGCTCGGCGTCATTCAGCGAGGGCCCTCTGCCGGACGGCGTCCACAATTACGTGCTCTACGCCCTGGACGCGGCCGGGAACGCCTCCGCGGGATCGGCTCCTACGGCCGTGACCGTGGACATGACGCCGCCCGACGCGCCGCCGCCCCCGGACCTCCAGGCCGCAAGCGACACCGGCATCCCCGACAACAACATAACCGCTGACCGGACGCCCGCCTTCGAGGTCGAGACGCCCGAGGGCCTGCACTTCCGTCTGTATCGGAACGGCGAGCTGGCCTCAGAAGCACCGCTCCTCGGGGATGACGGGGCCGTGTATCGCCAGGGCACCGCTGAGGAGCTGTCGGAGCAGCCGGTCGGGATCCTGCACTACACCGTGACCATCGTAGACGCCGCCGGAAATGAGTCGGGGCATTCGCTGCCGCTCGAGGTCAGGATGACGAGCCTCTGGCCCATTGAGTCTCACGAATACGCGGACGGGGTCGTCGTCACGGTGTACGACGTCGATCCCGACGACGGCGTCAGCGATCCCGACATCGCCTGGTCCGCCTCCGAGTTCGTCTACGGAGAGACGAACGTATTCGTGTACGCAGGATGGGTCGGCGATGCCTTCATCCCCTTCATAGGCGTTTATGGCGACGGCACTGAGACGGCACAACTGGGGATCGTCATCGAGGGGACTGGATCGGTCGGCTCGATCGTCGACCTGCGCAACGGGACCGGGGGCCTGCCGGCCTGGGGAGTCATTGCGTGCGAGGGCCCCGTGGGTGCCGTCAGCATGAAAGCAGGCTTTGCCGGCGCCAATCTCAATGGTTTCGCGGCCGAGGGCGGCTGGGCGCTGGACGCGGACCTCGACGGCGATGGGGATACGGACGACCGGACTGCTGTCTATGGCACAGACAGGATAGGGTCGCTCGTTGCCCGGGGCGACGTGGACGGCGACGTAGTCGTGGGCGGCAACCTGACGCTGCTCCAGTTGCTCGGCGGGGACCTGAACGGCGACGTCACCCTCACCGGAAGCAACGTCGGTACCGTGATGGCCATCGGCGGCGGCGCCTCGGGCGGCGGCATCTCGGGCAGCATCCAGGCCCCGAGCGGGAGCATCGGCACCGTGATGGCCATCAACGGGGATCTCGACCTGACGGGTGGTCGCTCGATCTCGGCCGGTGGGACCATCAACGCCCTGATGGCCATCAACGGCGACATTCTGGGCGACGGGGTGACGAGCCCCGACATCTACGTCGGGAACGGCAACCTATCGGGCCTCCTCGCCGTGGGCGGCGGGATGCAGAACGTCTGGGTGGACGTGAACGGCGCAGGGCCATCGTCGGGCCGGCTGGGCAGCGTCTACGTCGGCGCGAGCGTGACGGAGAGCCGGTTCGAGGCCGACGGGCTCCTGTCGAGCTTGTTCTCCCTGGGCAGCTTCACAAACAGCAGCGTGCAGGCGGGCAGCCTGTCCGTGGTCTACGCGCGTGGCACGATCAGCGAGGACTCCAGCGACGAGGACACGGACGCGATCCACGCGGACACCGGCAGCTACTTCGTGATAGACTCGACGAAAGTCTCACAGATAACGCTGACGGCCTCCGACACCTTCGGCGGCTTAATCGCCTGGGCTGGATAGCAGACGCGCGCCGCATGTGCTTCTCAGGAACTCCCGGCCGAGTCGCCTCGGGAATGCCATCACAGCCAAGCTCCGGGGCGCATCGTGACGGAGCTCACTCGCAGCCCCTGGGCACAACGCAGACGAAGCCCAACGCCTCATCGCCCTCGTTGCAGAACTGGTGCTCCTCGTTCGGGGCAATGAAAGCGGCGTCGCCTCCCACGATGATCTGTTCGAAGGGCTGACCATCAAGCGTCCTTCCCTTCAGGATGCCCTTGCCCTTGACCACAAAGATCTCGTGTTCGTAGTCATGTTTCCCGTAGCCGGTGGCCCCCCGAGGAGGCACTTCGAAGTACCTCAGGACGAAGTTTGGCACCCCGATCGCTTCCGGCAGCAGCACCCATAGAGAGTTGCCATGCCCGGTCTTAACGCATTCTGTGTTCGCAACACTGGTTATGTACATGCCTCGTTCCCTCCGCACAACGTTCAGGTACGCCAAGCTCCAAGCTTGTTGCCGTCCAGTGCCATCTCGATCCTGTCATCGGCACAGCCCCAGAGAATGTGCAGGCGCCGCACCAGCAGTGCTCACCTGCCATTGCGCTCGTCCCAACGGCACCTGCTATCCGGACTGTCCGTCGACAGTGAAGCTGCCGCGGACTACGTTCCAGGAGTCGTTCTCCTTCCGCCCGGTGAATATCAGGGAGAAGTGCTCGCCGCCAGCAAATGCATCGGCACCGTGCCTGACCTCTCAGGAGCAACTCGTGTGTCGCACCGTCCGCTCGAATCGCCCCCATCCTAACCGGCCTGGAAAGGCGATCAAGCAAAGGTACCGAGAGGAGGCCGGATGGGGTTGCGGTCATCCAACCCTCAATACGGACACCGGCCATCACGCCGCCGGCCGCCCCACTTGACTTCAGGCCATCGGTGCTATAGCTTCGTATTGAGGCGAGTAAGTGTCGGGGGCTGGACCGCTGCGTGCCTTGTGCTCGTCCTGTGCTTGTAAAAAAGGGGGGGAAAGTGAAGAAGATCCTGCTGGTGGTAGCCGCCCTGGTCTTGCTTGTTGTCATCGGCGGAGTGGTCCTCGTCCTGAACCTGGACAGGGTGGTCAAGGTCGGCGTCGAGAAGGGAGGGTCCCTCATCCTGGGCGTTCCGACGGAGCTGGACAGCGCCTCGGTCTCGCTGTTCGGAGGCAGCGTCGGGCTTGACGGCCTCACGCTCGGGAGCCCGGAGGGATTCGACGCGCCCGAGATGTTCAGACTCGGCCACGCGCACGTATCCGTGGACCTCGGCTCCCTGCGAAGCGAGGAGATGGTCGTTCACGAAGTGGTGATCGACGAGGCGGAGTTCACGCTGGAGTTCTCCGGCACCAAGACCAACTGGGGCGCCCTCATGGCACGGTTGGAGAAGGAGCCCACGGAAGAACAGGAGAAGCGAAAGAGCGAAAAGAAGCTTCGCATCGGCCGCGTCGCCTTCACGAACGGCAGCGTAAACGTCAAGGGGATTCCGATTCCGGTCGGCACCACGTTCAGGCTGCCCGACCTGGAGATCACGGAACTCGGCACCGGAGACGGAACGGTCGCGACGGCCAGGGATGTCCTCGCCGACGTGATCCGTCAACTCCATCGCGCGATTCTGGGCGCCGTGGAAGGTGTGATACCGGCCGAGGAGATGCGGAAGATTGCGGGCGAGCTCGAGTCCCTTGCCGGACAGGCAGGCGGGACGCTGAAGGAGGCGGGCTCGGCCGTCCAGGACGTTGGCAAGGGCCTTTTCCGGGGCGTCCTGGGGGGCGACGACGAGGACGAGTAAGGACCCGGGCTCCGCTAGAAGAGCGGCACGGCGCCCTTCGTAACCGTGCAGATCAGCGCCGAAACGCCGCTGATGAAGACCTCCGTGATGATGAACGCAATGAAGAAGTAGCGCACGGCCCTGAGCATCTGCCCGCCCGAGAACTTCATGATGCTCGCCTTGGTCAGCCACCCCAGCAGGAAGGGGAACCAGAGGCGGTGCGCGTGCCAGCTATTGCAGGCCAGCAACCCGATCGGGTGCAGCGGCCACCAGAAGAAGCGCGACCGCATGAACATCGTGAATGCCGTGAGGACGCCGCCCAGGCTGAGCGAGCCCCAGTAGAATTGCGAGGATTGGGCCGGCTGCGTCATGATCCGCTGGGCGTGGTCGAAGACGCTGATGGGCACCACCTTGGCCGCCCACACAAAGGAGAAGTTCAGCGCGCCCATGCTGTAGGCCTGGGTCAGCACCATGTAGCTCGTGGCCACCAGGGCCACCAGGATAGACGCGATAAGGGCGGGGACAAACCACCGCCGGCGCCGCTCGAAAACCGACGAGACCCGGAACGCATCCATGGCTACGGGCGCGAGCATAATGGTCGCCCCGCCCAGAAAGATGCCCACCGTGCTCGTTATCACGGCGCCCGGCCCACTGAGCCGTCCCGTAGCGCCCTGAAGCACGTCCGGCACGGACCAGGTGATCCTGGCGACGTAGAGCCCTCCCTGCGCCACCATCCGCGCGTAGACGATGTACCAGCAGAATATGAGGGCCATGGCCCCCACGGACATAGCCAGGGACATGCCATAGTAGCATTGCCAGGCGATGCAGCCGGCCATCGTGAGGACGAAGCCCCAGAACGCTGCGCCGTAGCCGACCGGCTCCGCCGCGTCTTCCGAGCTGCGCGAGAGGCCGATCGCCTTCCGAAAGACTGCCCACAAATGGCGGCGGGCGACGAACAGCATCCCGCCCAGGAAGGCCACGTTGCTGCCGAGCTGCTGCCAGTGCATCAGGTGCGACCACGTGCCGCCGGTCGCGCTCGGAACGGCCAGCCAGTTCCCGATCTGCAGCTCGACCCGGCTGAACAGAAAGAAGAACCACACGCTGAGTGAAACGTCCGCTGGCACCAGGTACGCGAAGCCTATGGCGATGTACCAGATGTTGAAGTTCTGGAAATCCATCTGGGCCAGGGGCGTCTCCTTGAACACGTCGCCGATCGGTATGGTCACGCTCCAGCCCTGGTCCGCCCCGAAGATGAGCGGCAGGGCCCGCACGAAGCGGAACGCAACGGTGACAATGAGTCCCATCTGGAACGCCCGGTTGGCAAGGATTCTCGGCAGCAGGCCCGCCTGCGCATCCCCCTCGGTGAAGTCAAGGGGGATGCGGGCGAGCGGAAACATCAGGCGCTCCACTTCCACCCATTGCCGCCTGAGGATCGCGCACGCGAAGAACACGGCGGCGTACATCAACACCAGGTACACGGCCCAGTGCGCCAGCGGGGGAACCCAGAGCCGCCACGGGACCGAGCCGCTCTCCGAGCCCTGGAAGTACTGCTGGGCGGCGAAGGACTTGGGATCCTTGCTCAGAACCAGGTCCGCCGGCGCGGCCGTGAGCGCGCCGTCATCCTCCCAGTGAAGGTCGGCCCGCCGCGCCATGTACGGCCCCCCGGCCACCACGCCGTACCAGAACGAGCCGAGCCCCTCGTTCGGAATCGCACAGGCGACCAGCGCCATGCACCACACGAGCATCAGCTCCGCCCTGGCCAGCGCCCATTTCCGGGCGGCGAGCTTGAGCAGCCCGTTGAGGAACAGCGCGGTGAACACCAGCACAAGCACCGCGCCGCCGGGGAAACACGAGTTCGTGAAGAACCCGTACCCCTTGGCCACGGAGTAGGCCTCGAGCAGGCAGATGCCCGCCGCCGCAAGAAGCCCGATGACGAAGGCCCGCCAGGTCAAAGAAGCGCTCCTCGGCCGGAGCCGATGGGACTACCCCACGACTGACGTGAGTGACTGGAAAGGCTCTCTCCCGGCCTTCGCACGTCCGCTCAGTAGCCCAGCGTCGTCCTCACGTAGTCCCTGCTCATCTTCAGGCTTTCCCTGATCGGCCGCGTCGGTTCGAAGTCCCTTTCGTGGGCCAGCTCGACCACGGCGTCGCCGCTGAAGCCGATCTGGCGAAGGGCCTCGCCGATGATCCCGTAGTCCATGTCTCCCTCGCCCATGGCCTCGGGCCAGGTCCCGTCCGCCTTCTGGTCGCGCAGATGGAGGAAGACGATTCGGTCGCCGTGCCTCTGGATGAAATCGACCGGATCGACGCCGCCGCGCAGGAGCCAGTTCAGGTCCGGCCCGAGCTTGACGTCGGGGACGCGGGCCAGCGTGCCGTTCAGGTCATGCTCACCGTTCTCGACCTCGTAGGTGTGATTGTGGAGGTTGACTACAACGCCATGGCCCTCGCAGAAGTCGATGAGCTTGCGGAGCACCTCGGCCTGAGCGTCGAATTGGTCATCCGTCTTCGGCTCTTTGGTGCCGCCGACCGAGGTTCCCAGCGTGCGCCCGCCGACTTCGGCAAGCCGCGGGACGACCAGCTCGGCCTGCTCCAGGATCGCATCGTGCTGATCGCGATCCCACATGCGCCCGCCGAACGAAGCCCCGATCACCGACAGCGAGTGCTCCCGCGACAGATCGGCGATCTTCTCCAGGGCCTCGTCGGGCACCAGGGCTTCGCTCATCAGCTCGATCCCGTCGAAGCCGGCGTAACTCATGTCCGAGAAGATCTGTTCAAGGATCGGATACGTGTCACGGCCCTCCCGCCGGGCCGCGTAGACCCACGGATGCGCGCCAACCATCGCCTCGCCAACCATGAATGGCCTCCCTTTCTTCTCTGCGGCGGAGCAGTGCCCCGCCCTAACGCAGGTCGCTCAGAACGACAACAGACAATGCCAGATGTACGTGTAAGCCAGCTCGTCGATCTCCTCCCAGACCCTCCGGACCAGTTCCCGGTCGCCGGAGATCGCGGGCAGTTCCTTGGCCTTCTCCTCCCAGGGAATGCAGACGCCGGGCCGCGCTTTCGGGTTCTGCGGCTCGGGCACTCGACCCGCGTCGCCGGGTGCGGGCACGGGTCCTTCCTCAGGTTCCTGCGGCGTGGGTCCGCTCGAATCGTAGACGCCGTAGTCCCGGGTGAAGTCGGTCATGGCCCGGACGTTCTCGACCTTTGCATCGTTCTGGATGATGGCGCTGGCGTCCATGACATAGCCGCCGTCCGCCGCGACGCCATCGATCACCTCCTTGCAGCGGTTCCGCACCTTTTCCGGAGTGCCAACGGTCAAGAGGTAATTGGGGATCCCCCCGCTGAGGCAGAACTTGTCCCCCAGCGCCTCGTGCACCTCGAAGATGTCGCCGCGGTCAACGTGGTAGATGATGCTGCCGGCCGGCAGTTCGGCGAAGGAGTTCAGGTGGGCGTTCCAATCGCCCTCGGCGTAAAACAGCACCTGATGCCCGTGCGCCCAGATCTGCTCGACGATGGGCTTGAGCGTGGGCCAGTAGAACGTGTTGAAATGCTCAGGGGAGAATAAGGGCACGCAGCCGCGGTGCATCCAGATCGTGATGGGCGCGTTGCCTTCGGGGTCGGCGCCGGACAGAGCCACGTGCAGCAGGTGCGGCATCAGGGCCTTGCAGGCGGCCAGCACTTTGTCGGGCCGCTCCAGCACGTCCATGCAGAGGCCCACGTAGCCCCGCAGCTTGTCCGCAATGATGTCGAACGGCGCCTTCAGGATGCCCGCGATGGCCGAGACGCTTCCCGACTCCGTCCGCAGCAACTCCCCCTGCCCCGGGAAGGCGCCGAAGTAGCTCAGCATGGCCATCCCGCCCTTCAGGAAGGACAGGTTGTTGCGATACGTCGCCGGCTCACCGATGGCGGTCACGTCGGCCGCCACGCGCGGCAGCCAGACGTTGAAAAGGAATCCGGTCGGGTCCTCGGCGAGGTGATCGTACTCGTCCGGGTGCATGTAGGCCTTTTCCACCGGCGGCTCGCGGTACTGAAAGCCGGTGTCCGGCGGCACGTCCACGCCCGGCACGCCGTAGTACTCCAAGCCGATGGCCTGGGTCAGCCCGGTCCAGACGTAGACCATGTTGCCCACCACGGCGTCCCAGTCGAAGTCGGCCGCGCACTTGCGGACGGCGGCGAACGCCTTCTGGTAGTCATGCGTCACTTCCTGGCACGTGTAGCCGGCGTACTTGGCCGTGAACTCAGCGGCGAACGGCCGGATCGGGATGCGGTCCGGCCGCCCGTTCTGCATAGCGGTGACGTAGCGGTTGAGCCGCTCGGCGTATAGCTGTTCCATGTCCCCGCTCATTGGCATTCGCTCCTTCCCGTCAACGGTCAGATCAGCATCACGGCCTCGGCGAAGTGATCCTCTATCCCGGGGCGCAGCGGCCCGGTCCAGGGCTTGCCGTAGAAGCTCTCCGCCTCATAGCCGCCGCGCGGCAGCTCCTCCCGGCCCGGCGCGTAGGCCACCGAGCCGTTCGTATAGCCCAGGAGGAGCGCGCGCTTCGGCGACACGGCCGCCTCGACCGAGCGCCCGAGCCCGCACAGCGGCTCCACGTCGAGGCCGATCAGCGCCAGGTCCGAGTTCAGCCACAGGGTCTGCACGTGGAAAGTCTGCCGGTCCGGGACCTCCTCGCCAGCGTCGAGAAGCCGCAGGCACTCCTCGGCGTAGCGCTGCTTGCGGGAGTCGCCCGAATCCAGCAACTCTTCGAACTGTTCGCGCCGGGTGAACGTCTTCTCGCACGGCACGTCCACCGGGCTGATGCGCCCGGTCAGCAGCAGGTCATCGACCGGCTCAAGTCCCCTGCCGGTAAGCACGGACAGGCTCTCGGCGAGCACCTCACGGCCTATGCCGGCCAGCTCCGCGTGAGGCAGCGCCAGCCACTGATCGCCGTCGGCCGTATGCCGCGGACGCGCGTCCGCGCCGGCTCCCTGGAGGAAGAACGGCGTGACGTCCTGCCCGAACGCACGCGAGAACTCCTCCCGCCAGGCGCCCGGGTAGTCGGCCGTCAGCAGGTGCTGGTAGGCCGTGGCCACCGGGTGACAGGAGAGTTTCATCCCCACGGCGGCCAGCTTCTCGTCGGCATCCCTGAACGCCAGGACGTGCATGCGATCGTCGGTCGGCGCCCCGGGGGCCGGCGCGTGAAGTATCTGGCCGTCGCGTTCCAGTCGCCGGCTGATGGGCAGCGCCGTCCGCCCCTCGCCGAACCAGAGCGACCCATCCCGAAGGTGGCCGGCCGCCTCGGTGGCCGCTTCCGCCACGCGTTCGTAGAGCAACGCCTCATAGCGCTCGCACGCCTCCGCGTCGGAGGCGGAGAGATGGGTGGACGAGCGGGAAGAAGGGAGCGTGGGGCCGCCGTGGGTATGCGAGGCGTTCAGCATGACGTTGTCCGGCGGGCATCCGACGATCTCGCCCAGCCGCGCCAGCAGTCCCGGCACGCTGCCGTCGTTCGGAAACGCGCAGATGTCGGCCGCGCCGATCAGCGCGCGCCGTTCGCCTTCCTCCAGCACCACGGCCGTGAAAGTCAGCGGATCATGGACCGCGTCGAAGTGGTCCTTCCGAACCGAGTAGCCGCGCATGGGCGTCTTGAAGGGCGGCGTGATGTCCGTCACTGCAATGCCAAAGCGCATGGGAAATCCTCCTGCCAGACAGCAACACCGGCGCGCCGGATCGCGCATGGCCGGCGGAAGGCGTATTCTCACTGCATGAGAGCGGAGTGTCAATGGCCTGGGAGGAGCCGGCCCGCCGGGGACGGCCACCGCGCCCATTGAAAAGCCGCACCGCAGCACATACGATGGCGCGCACCGGTTAGAGGAGATAGGGACATGAAACCCACGGAGAGCGCCGCCGAGCACGCGGCGGAACTGCACAGGCAAGCCATCGTGATCGATTGCCACAGCGACATCCTGATGCCGATCGCCGACGGCTACGTTCGCCTGGGCCAGCAGGTGGAGATCCCCGACCCCGACCAGTGGCGCCCGCCCTTCCCGATGCCGCCGAAACCGTCCCAGTACACGCCCTGGCCCCGGGGCGACGCGTTCGGCTGCATCGGCCAGTACAGCCTGCCCCAATTCCTGAAGGGCGGCCTGACGGCCCAGGTCTGCGCCATCTTCGTCGAGGACGAGCAGCTCAACGGCGCCTTGCGGCGCGCGCTCGAGATGGTCTGGTGGCTCTACCGCGAGGTGGAAGAGAACGAGGAATTCGAACTGGTGACCAGCGTCGCCGACATCCACAGGCTGAAGCGTGAAGGCAAGTGCGGCGGCATCATGGCACTCGAGGCACTGGAACCGGTCGGATACGACCTGAAGATGCTGGACATCTTCTACGCCCTGGGCCTACGGATGGCCTGCCTGACCCATAACCGTCGCAACTACTACGCCGACGGCACGCAGCACAACATCAAGACGGGCGGCCTGACGGGGCCGGGCAAGGAAGCCGTCCGGCGCATGAACGAGCTGGGGATCGTCGTCGACGTCGGCCACCTCAACCAGGTCGGCTTCTGGGAGACGCTCGAGATCGCCACCGAACCCGTGGTCCTCTCGCACCGCAGCCCGCGCAAGTACTTCCCGCTGAACCCCGAAGACAGCCTCTTCCATCCCTCCTACGACGTGTCCCGCGGGCGTGAGCGTCTGGAGGCACTCGCGGAGAACGGCGGCGTCTTCGGCGTCTTTCTGCTCGCCGCCAAAGACGTGGACGACGTGGTGGACGACATCGAGCACGTCATCGACCTGGTCGGGCCCGATCACGTCGGGCTCGGCTCCGACCTGTACGGCCTGCACCAGGCGCCGAAGGGACTGGAGGACATCTCAAAGGTGCCCGCGATCACGGAATGCATGGTGGAACGGGGCCATTCGGACGAGGTGATCCTGAAGGTGCTGGGCGGCAACTTCATGCGCGTCTTCGAGCAGGTATGGAAAGGCAATTGAACCCGGTCAAAGTGATGACGTCATTCTGATTTCGCTGCACGGCGGATGGAGTTTATCGGCCCATCGGCGGGAATCTTGCCCGCGCCGACGTCCACGCCGCCAGCGACGAGATTGCCGCCGGCAGGCGGCTGAAGCTCGTCGCCGGCTTCGCCGCTCCTCGGAATGACAGGCCTTGCGCGCAGCCGGCGTGCCATGAGAGTCTTGCCAGGTCACTTGGCCCAATCGGGAGTGCTGCGCAACCATGTGGGTCGCGGCCCGCCCATGGTGGTTGGAACAGGCGTATCCGAGTGGCACAATGTCGGCTTCCCAAGCTGGACATCGCCGGTTCGAGCCCGGTCGCCCGCTCCACTGCCTGTACGTGACAGGATCCGCCAGGAGTGGAGTATCGTGGCCACCCCCGCAGACTTCTGAGTCCTCCCGCACCGCCCGTTTCCCCGCCCATCTGGCCACGAGTTGTCAGCAACGGACAGGAATTGGGTGAAAACCTGCGTGACACAACGGATGTGGGTCTGGATGAAGTCCACGGGGCGCAAGCCAGGTTAGTCCTCGATCTCGTAGAACTGCCTCAGCTCGGCGTCGCGCTCGGGCGTCAGGACCTCCCCGAACGCCGCCACCACCGCCTCGTAGCTCTTGCCGAGGGAGACGCGGCCCTCTGGCGCGTGTAGGTCCGCCTCTGACACCCAGTCCACGCTGGGCTTCCGGTCGTTCCAGAGCACCAGCCGCTCCCCGGGCACCATCCCTTTACGGGTGTAGGCGATGATCGTCCACTGGGGCGTATCCTCGGGGATTGGGCCCACGTAGGCATAGCTAGCGCCGGCGGCCGGCGCTTGATCGAAGGGATCAACGAGGGACGGGCAGTCATCGACGATGCCCACGTCGATGAGCGTCTGAAGGCTGCCCGGATACTCGCCCTTCATCCTCCGGTAGAACAGGATGGCCCCTCCCCAGGAGTGCAGGTTTGCGTGGCTGGCGACACGACGTACGCGGGCCCTCCCCGAGCGGAACGCGTGGACCGCCGCCAAGACCAGTAGAAGGAGTACACACGAGACACAGATCCAGACTATCAGCCTTCGACTTAGGCCCATTAGCGGACCTCCGGTAGTCGACGCTAACACAGTGGTACCTCAGGTGCAAATGAACCGAGCAAGGGCCACCGGCCGCGCCACGCAATTCAGGGGAGGACGAACCCGCAGGCGACACGTGGCAATGGGGGTTATGCCAAAGGGGACAACAGGCGGCGATGCTGGCGACGGCTCCGTCACGAGGCCGCAAATCCGGCCCGGGCCGAAGGCCGTCACGTCACCGTCAACTCTTTGCTCGACTCCCACAGCCCGTGGATGTTGCAGTGCGCCAGCGCGTGCAGCGTGCCGGACTTGGCGGCCTTCATCGTGCACGTGACGCCGTGGTGGGTGTAAACGGGCCCCTCGTTCGCTCCCTTTGCGGACTCCCCGTGCGCCAGGAACTCGAAGTGCCCGACCTGATGGGTGAACTGCTCCCCCTCCGGATGGAAGTAGAGGGAGATCCAGCGGATGTGATGCTCGGTCGTGTTGGGGTGGCCAATCTCCTTGCCCACCGCAGCCGTGACGTCGAACATCTCGCCCGCCTTCACCTCATCGGGGCACTCGATAACGGGGACGTGCTTCTCCTTCTTCCAATCGGCCTTCTGAATACGTTCGCCCAGATCCGTCATCCCGCTCACCTCCTTCGTTCTATATGTGCAGTACCTCAAGTGTACCGCCGCGCAGCAGACCGCGCAACAGACGAACGGCTCGCTCGCCGCGCCCGCCGGCCGCTCGCCTCGCCGGCCCGCATGGCGTAGAATGGCCACGGACGGCAAGTCGCTGCGGGCAGTCGAGTCAACAACGCGCCCTGGTCGGTGCGGAACGTGAAAGCATTGAGGACCATCTTGCTCCGGGGGGCTCTGGCGGCCGTGGCTTGTCTGGCCGCGCTCTCCGTGGTGGGCGCGTTCCTGGGGGCGGAACGGGCGAAGGCCCTGTTCAACTCCCCGCCGCTGGCTGCTTTCTGGCTGCTACTCCTCGTGCTGACCGCCGCGGCCATCCTTATGTCCGGACGCATCCGGCGCAGGCCGGGCTCTCTCGCCATGCATCTGGGCGTGGTCCTGGTGCTGGTCGGCGGCGTATGGGGATCGGAGGCGCGCCACGAGCTGTCGAGCAGGCTCACTGGCCGCGCCAGGATCCCGGCAGGCCTCCTCGTAGTCCCCGAAGGAGAACGAAGCCGTGAGATCCTGGACACCAGCGGTGAGCGTGTGATCGGGGAGCTTCCCTTCGAGCTGGAGCTGCGGGACTTCCGCATCGAGCGCTACCCTCTCGGGGACCCTCGATGGCACCTGGTGGCCGAGGTCCCGGCGGCCGGGGACGAGCCGCAACTGCTTGAGTGGGAGATCGGACGGGAACTCCAGGTCCGCGGCACGGACGTCCGCGTGAAGGTCCTTCAGTACCTGGAGGCGGCGCGCCCCGTCTACCGCGAAGGCACGGGGGAAACGCCCCTCCTGACGAAGCCCGACGGGGCAGTGAGTGATCCCGAGAGCGACGTGCCCGCGATAAGGCTGTCGCTGCGGAGGGCGGGAGCGGGCAGCGCCGAAGCGTGGCTCGTACCGCGCCCGGGCCGAGACCTGGCGGTTCTGTGGGTGCGGGACGTTCTCGGACCGGACGAAAGGGGTTCAGCGGACGCCGTCTGGTTCTGGCTCGTCAGGCCTCTCTCGCCGGTCAAGTCCTACCAGAGCGAGGTGGTGGTGTGGGAGAACGGCCGGGAAGCGGCCCGCCACGTCATCGAGGTGAACCGCCCCCTCCACTACGGCGGCTACTACCTCTATCAACAATCCTTCGATCCGGCGGAGGGCCGCTACACGGTGCTGCGCGTCACGTCCGATTCCGGCCTGTGGTGGGTGTTCGCCGGGTTCGGCATGTTGTGCGCCGGCGCGTTCTGGCGCTTCTGGGGTCGCCCGGCCACCCGATTCCTCAGGAAGGGGGATGCGGATGGAGGTTAACTTGAGCGCACTCGGCGTGCTGATGTACGTGGCGATGGCAGCGTGGCTGGCCGCCGTGGGGGCCTACCTGGCGAGGACGCGGCGGCTCGGCTCTCTCCTCTTCGCATCGGGCTTCATCCTGATGACCGTTGCCTTCGTAGTGCGCTGGGCCCAGGTGGGCCGTCCGCCGACGCGGAACCTCTTCGACGTGTTCCTCTGCCTGGGCGTCCTGGTCTGGCCGTTGTGGGTGTTCTGCGAACGCGCGCTGGGGGCGAAGGGCCCGGCGACGGCCGCCTTCGTCGGGGTGGTGGCCCTGTTCCCCGCCGGCTTCGTCTTCAGCGCCGAGCCGCACCAGCTCCCCCCGGCCCTCCGGAGCTGGCTGTTCGTGCCCCACGTGGCGACCTACGTCCTGGCGTACGTGATACTGATCCTGGCCAGCGCGCAGGCCCTCATGGTGGTGTTCTCACGGGAGCAGCAGCATCGCTTTGAACGCGAGCTGGCCACGCACCGGATGGTTGAGTTCGGCTTCCCGCTGTTGACGCTGGGGCTCATCCTCGGCGCCGTGTGGGGCCAGCGCGCCTGGGGGGACTACTGGAACTGGGACCCGAAGGAGTTGTGGGCCCTGGCCACGTGGCTGATCTACGTCGGCTACTTCCACTTCCGCGCGGTGTCCGGAGCGAAGCGCCCCCGAGCGAACGCCGCCTTCGCCATCGTGGGCGCGCTCACCATGGTCTTGAGCCTGCTCTGGGTCAACCTGGCCGGCAGGATCTTCCCCGGCCTGCACGTCTACGCAACCTGAGCCGGCGCCCCGCCCGGCCGCCTACCGCTGGTAGATGGGCAACTGGCAGCAGGGAACGCTCAAGGCCAGCACCGCCATGGCCGTGGCATAGCACTCGCCCTCC
Source organism: uncultured candidatus Brocadiaceae bacterium (assembly GCA_964605915.1). Taxonomy (GTDB): domain Bacteria; phylum Planctomycetota; class Brocadiia; order SM23-32; family SM23-32; genus DAOVRD01. Next base: position 16,968 of record CAZSET010000049.1, read on the forward strand.
CTTTTCTCCGAGCCGGCGGGCCACGAGCCGTCCTGGCGCTGGAGCTTCAGCAGCATGTCGTACATGTGGGTGGCATAGCGCTCCCAGTAGTCGTCGCCGAGCTGGTACATCCCCTGGGCGCAGTAGTAAAGGCCGTAGTAGAAGTAACTCTCGTTCGGGCTGCGCGGCAGGTGCCCCAGGATCCAGTCGCCCGCCGCCAGGGCGACCTCGTCGCGGTGCAGTCCGCACAGCTCGAAGCACAGGAGCGCGACGCCCGTTCGGGCAACGCCCGCCCCGCCCCCCGGCTGGTAGGCGAAGCCACCGTCGCTGGTCCGGCATCGCATGACGAACTCAAGGGCGTATTCGATGGCCTCCTTCGGCACGCTCGCACCGTTGTTGCGCGCCGAGCGCAAAGACATCAGCGGCCAGCCCGTGCAGGAGATGTCGCTGTCCGTGCTGTTCGACTGGTAGCGCCAGCCTCCCTGGTACCTCTCCAGCTTCGGGACCTGCTGGGCGGCCAGGATCACCCTCAACGCCTTGGGCAGGACCTCAGATATCGCCTTCTGCCGCTCCGGATCGACCATTCCCGACACCTCGGACAGCATCAGCGTCGCGATCGTGTGCCCGTACATCGGCCCGTGGGATGCCCCGGGGCCGACCAGCATGTCGTTCGGCTTGCGGGACGCCAGCACGAAGTCCAGCCCCTTGTCGATGACCTGGCCGTACTCGTGCTCCCCCGGCGTGTAGCCCTTGGCCAGGAAGGCCATGACGCAGAGCGACGTTATGCCGGTGTTCTTGCCCCAGCCGCTGGGGAAGCTGCCGTCGTCGTCCTGCTTGTCCGCCAGGTAGGCCAGGCCGCGCTCGATCGCTTCGTCCACGGCTTCGTCGTAGTGCACCAGGCCGGCCTTCTCTTCTTCGGCCTGCGCCCACACGGGGACGGCGAGGGCCGCCAGGAGCCATCCGGCAATCAGGAAAGCCAGAAGTGCGCGGAGCGATCTGCCTGGTCTCACGGTCCCCCTCATTGCTCGCCTTCTTCCTTCGCCCTGGTGCCGCGCTTCGCGATCGCGCGGAAATAGCGTTTGATGAGCTCCCGGTACTCGCCGGGGCTGTCCTGCCCGGCCGCCTGGAGGATTTCGTCTTGCAGTTGGCCGGGCAATCTGGCCCAGTCGTCGAGAGTGAACTGAATCTCCCCCAGCTCGGGCGCCGATAGCTCGCGCAGGTCGGCCGCCGTCAGTCCCAGCCGCTCGGGGTCGAGGGTAAGTCCCACGCGCCCGCGCACGTAGTCCGGCATGGAGCCCTGATACAGCCCCAGCTCTGCCAGGCGGGCGGCGGCCTGCTGCTCGGCGGCCTGCATGTGCTCGGCGGCGCGGCCGGCCGCTTCCGGCTGGAGCGTGCGGGAGGCCTCGTCCGCCGCCCGGGCCGCTTCGCTCAGCGACCGTTGGCTCGGCGCCTGTGCGGCGGCCATGTCCCACAGACCTTGCCGCTGGGCAGACGGTGCGTAGGCCGCCCACATCCGGCCCAGGGCGTCCGCTGCCTCGCCCAGCGCGTGGGCGGATTCCGTCTGCTCCGGCAGCGCCTCCCGGGTTCGCCGTTCGGCCACCGCGTCCTCGGCTCGCCGCTGGGCCCCGCCGGCCCTCTCCAGCTCCTCCAGCGCGCGCCTGCCCTGATCGTAGCCGGCCTCACTCGGCATGAGCTGCTGCACGCCCTCCCGGACCCTCTCCACCTGACCGCCGAGGTCGGCCGTGCGTTCGGCGAGCCCTGCCTGGCGCGCGACGACGGCTCCCGGGAAGTCCTCCGCCGCGAACGCATCCATCTCGCGTGCGAGGTTCTCCTGCCGGCGCGCAGTCCGGTCCGCGTCCTGCGCGAGCCGTGCCTGCCCGCCGGGGTCGGGAGCCAACGGATCCCGGCCGGCGTCG
>CAZSET010000050.1:0-18653 GCA_964605915.1 uncultured candidatus Brocadiaceae bacterium
GTTCTGAGGGATACATGGCGGGCTTTCTTGCTCAGGTGTTTTGCCGTTCTCTGCGATCTCTGCGGTGAAATTCTTTAGCGGTTCTTGAGAGGACCGGCGATGCAGAAACACATCATCTCGGCGCTGGTGGTGAACAAGCCGGGCGTCCTGTCGCATGCTGCGAGCCTATTCAGCGCTCGGGGCTTCAACATCGACAGCCTGGCGGTGGGGGAGACGGAGCAGCCCGATCTGAGCCGGATGACGATCGTGGTGGCCGGCGACGAAGCCATCCTGGAGCAGGTGCGCAAGCAGCTGGCGAAGCTGATCGACGTGGTGAAGGTGCAGGACTTCAGCGGCACCAGCTACGTGGAGCGGGACCTGGCCTTGATGCGGGTGCACTCACCGGTGAGCCGGCGTGGAGAGATCTTGGAGCTGGCGGACATCTTCCGTGCTCGGGTGGTGGACGTGGGTCGGACGGACGTGATGCTGGAGCTATCGGGCACGGAGGACAAGATCGAAGCGATGGTGGACCTGCTGCGTCCGTATGGGATCCGGGAGATGGTCCGCACCGGCCGCATCGCCCTGCAAAGATCCTCTCGCGACTGACCATCGGCCTGACGCGAGGATCAGTCGTCCTTGCCATCCTGGAACGCTTTCGGAAAGACCGCCCCAACCTGGCGGGCAAGCTCTGACTGGCCACTTCCCGCGTAGGTCGAAGCCAGGCGCCGCAACTGCCCGCGCACGTTGACCCGGTCCCGCGGCCTTGCCCCTGCGTCAAAACTCTCTGCGCGCTCTGCGAATGCCTTCGCCCTCTGCCACTGGCCGGCCCGAACGTAGAAGTCCACCAACGTCTGCACCTCTTCGGGCGTCGGGTAGTCCCGGACGATTTGGCCCTCCTGGTCCGTCAGGCGGGATATGACGTGCTGTTCAAGTCCGTCGATGGCTGCCTGGGGGATGATCCGAGCGAGAAGCCTGTATGCCTCGACGTTGTACGGGTTGCGTCGCAGGAACTGCTCCAGATGATCCACGGCCTGGAGCGTCCGGCCCATTCCCAGGTGGCACTCGGCCAGGAAGAGGCGCGTCTTGAGCAACTCGGGCGCCGTCTGCTGGAGCTTCTCCAGTTGCTCCGCGGCACTGGCCCACTCGCGATGCCCGGTGAGGAACCAGCCCATGGCGTAATCGTGGTGAATGGCCTCGTCCGGCCACAGGGATCGGGTGCGCATCTGGTTTGAGTACTTTCGGAAGGCTCCGAAAGATTCCCAGGCGACCGCGGGAAAGCGCATTTGTCGCTGGGCGTAGTTCGCATGACGGAAAGTCACCATGCTCCGATAGCTGCCCACCGCCCACGTCCACCATGCCCAGGCCACCAGCGCCGTTATGATGGCGACGACGGCCCAGCCCGAAGGGGGGACCTTCGCCGCGCCTGACTGCGGCGCAGCGGGAGGCGCCTGGCCGCTCCACAGGGAAGCCGAGGCCATCACCCCGAGCAGGATCCAGAAGTTCGTGCCGAAGCTCCAGTCCATCGGGGCCTTGCCGAATGCGCCTTGCACCACGAAAGCCAGCGCGCCGGCCCACAGGGCATGGCCGACGAGCCGGAGCTTCAGCGCCTTATCTCGCAGGGCCGCGTAGGACACCGTGAAGGCGAATGCCAGGACGCCGAGGTAGAGGAGCAGTCCGGCCGTGCCGAGCTCCGTCGTGACGCGCACGAACTCGTTGTGCGGATGCGTAGGCCGGATGTCGCGGGTGAAGGGAAGGCGCGTGGCCAGCGGGGGCGCGGCGCGGGAGTAGATGGCGGGCCACGTGCCCATGCCCCAGCCCACGACGGGCCTCTTTGCGAACAGCCTCCAGGCTGCCAGCCCGTCGATGACGCGCAGGTGAGCCGTCGAACTCGGACTGAGTGCCCAGCGGCACGCCTTCTTTCGGAGCCGACCGGAACCCAACACGACCAGCCCCGAGCAGATCATCAGCAGGATGAGCCCTCCGACGACCAGGTGCTTTTTCCTGGCGGGAAGGAAAAGGACCAGGTAGGCCACGGCGGCAGCAACGGCCGCGACGGCTCCGGCGAGTGAATGCGCCGTCCAGAGCAGGAAGGCGAATAGCGCCAGGGCAAGCACGCAGGTCAGAGCCACCCCAAGGGAGCGTGCAGGCGAACGGAGTGCCGCCCCGTTCGCACCGCCGGAGTTCCGCCTCAAGCCGTGTACTCCGCGCAGGATGAGGCCGATGCATATGAGGGATGCGGTGAGCATGACGGCGGAACCGAAGTTCGGGTTGCTGTAGTAGACCGCCCGCTTGCGGAACGCGGCGTTGAGCGGAACGAAGTACGCCCGGCCGCGCAGAGGGCGCCGAGGAAAGGGGCGAGGCCTGCGTCGCGCCGGCTCCGCGCGCGGCGCACGAAGACCCACGCCAGGGCGATCAGCGCGACCAAAGCGCCCCCTGCAACCAGCCACGCTGCCGGCAGCCGCGATGTGTCGCACTCCGCCAGCATCCCCCTGAGCTTGTCGTCCGTGTGGATAGTGTCAATAAGGGAGAGCGCCTGCAGCGCGGCCTGCACGAACGCCGCCGCGAGGAAGACCCCGGCGAAGGTGAGCCAGCGCCGCTCCTCGCGCAGCGCGAACGTGGCGACCACGCAGAGGAAGTAGAAGGGAAGCTCCCGGATGACGTATCCCCGGGTTCCGAAAGGCCATGCGGACCAGAGCCAGCTCGCAGATGCCCAGAGCGCATACGTGCCCACCAGGCAGGGGAAGATGAGACGCCAGTCACGCCTGCGCAGCCTGAGCCATTCGGCCCCGCCCGAGACGACGTGGGCCGTGGCGCAGATGGCGATGAGGGCCGCAAGGGTCTGCACGCAGAAGTACTGGCTCCAGCCCGGGAACTGCGGGTAAATGGAACTGATGAAGCGCAGCACGCCGGGATGGTGCTCGGACAGGTAAGGGCGCGGCGTGTTGGGCACCCAGAACGCGCAGACCATCGACGCGAAAACGCAGGCCAGCAGCAGCGCGTAGCATAGCCTGGCAGGGGAAGGCTTCTTCATGTTTGTAGGGGCGCTGACAGCGGGTGCCGCCGTACTGATCTTCACAGGTGGCGGGAGGGAATCGTGCTTCCAGCCGCCGCTGGGAGTATAGCATTGGCGGCGGCCCCGGGGCGAGTGAAAGCCGCCGAGCCAAGCGCGCCCCGACGCGTCGACGGCGGCTCGCGAAGCCTCACCTGTCTGCGATGCGGATCAGTGCCTCGTCGCTGTTCCCTCGCAGTTCGGGCACGTACATGCCCTGGACCGTGGCGGGCAGGGCGTGGAAGACGCCGGGGACTTCTGCCCTGAGTCGGTAGCGGAGCAGGTGCTTCCCGCGCCCGAGCAGATTGACGAAGAAGGCCACCTTCTCGTCCCGTATTTCCATGTAGCTGTAGAAGCCTTCCTGGCCCTCGCCGCCGCTGCGCAGTTCGGTCGCCTCGCAGCCGGCCGGCTTCATGTCCTCGAAGACGAGGTAGGTGTAGTCGTTGTCCGACTCGGCCTCGAGTTCGACCTGGACGAGATCGCCGCTCTCGATCCGGTCGCCGTCCTTCAGCGGCACGCGCTCGTAGCGCACGCGCCTTTCGGTGAGCTCCTGCCCCTCGGCGCCCTCGACCTCCACTTCGTACGGGATCTGCCGCAGCAGGAAGTGGCGGCGCTGGAGCTTGAGCTGGAGGCCCGCCGCCTGAATGTCCTCCTCCTTGGTGAAGTAGCGCAGGTAGGCCGAGTAGTAGAGCGCGCCGGCGCCGTCCTTCGTGATGGTCAGCGTGTGCTCGCCCCCGCCGATCGCGACGCCCTCGATCACCAGGCTGTTGTCGTAGGTGAAGAAGTTGTCCCTGGCTATCCGGACTTTCTTGACGACCGCTCCGTGGTCGAGGTCGAGGGTGACGACGCAATCGGGCTTCCCCTCGCCGCTGGCCAGGACGAACTCGCTCATGGCTGCGACGCAGAACGTCGTGTCGCGCGTGGAGCGCCAGTAGTAGCCGTTGCGCCGGTTCTCCAGCAGCCACTTGACGAGCATCGGCGCCACTTCGCTCTTCGGCTCGAGCCTGACGACGGCGCGCAGGCACCAGGCGTTCGTCTCGATGTCGGAGTTGTGCCAATACCACCATCCCTGGGGCGGCGTGCGGAACCAGGCGACGCCGGTCTCGGGATTCTGTTCGAGGAACTGCATGACGTTGCGCAGGACGAGGGCGGCCCGCTGCTCGTCGTCCAGGTTGGCCAGCGCCAGGGACAGGAGCGCCTTGCCATAGAGGCCCAGCCTGTCGCGTCCCTCGAAGAGCCTGTCCGCGCACGCGCCGGTCTTCTCGTCGCCGGCCTGGAGATCTCTGAGCGAAAGGACGAAAGCGACGAACGCGTCCGTGTCGCCCGGGCTCCAGTGCTGCCGCCGCATTCGGTCCGTCTCCCAGTTGCGCAGGAACTGCATGCCGCGTTCGATCATCTGCTGGTCCACCGCCACGTCGCACTCCTGTGCGGTGACGAGTGCATTGAGGACGTAGCAGGTCAGGTATCCGCTGGACTCGCCGCGCTTCCACCAGGCCCATCCGCCGTCGTCGTGCTGCATGTTGCGGATGCGGCCCAGGCCCTCCCGGATGATCCGGTCCAGTTCGTCCGAGTCGAAGATCGGACTGTCCGCGTAGATGCGGCGGTGTTCGCCCGCCTCGACGCGGCGTATCTCGGCCATCCGCCCGCGGATATCGCGCACGTCCTCCAGGCTGATGCCCATGTTGCGCAGCGTCTTGAGCGTCAGCACCGCCGGGAGGAACCGGCTCACGGTCTGCTCGGTGCAGCCGTAAGGGTAATCGAGGCAGTAGGGGAGGGCGTCCATCATGGCACCGACCAGGCTCGGGGCGAACTGCACCTCCAGCCGCGTGCTCTCGGGCCGGCGCCGCTCCGGGACGGTCAGCTCGATGGTCCGCGTCGCCGGCGTTTCGTCCGGCCGGATCGAGCCGCACCAGGAGTCCTGCTTCACCATGCCGTGCACGAGCACGGGGAACGTCATCTGCATGGCGTCCGACTCCTCGTCCGTCAGCGCCTTCACGGTGACGGCGGCCATGCCTTCCTTCAATACTTCGACGCGCCAGTCGACGCGGCGCTCGCCGCCGGCTGGCACGGTTACGTCCACCGTGGCAGGATAGTCGTCCATGAGCCCGAGGAGCTCCCCGGGCACATCGAGGCTCACTCGTGCGGGCTTCTCGCTCGCCAGGTAGTTATGCACGTTGGCGCTCAGGACCACCTCGTCGTATTCCATGAAGAAACGGGGCGCCTGGAGCCTCACCAGCAGGTTCTTGGTGGTGACGGCCTCGGCCGATGCCTGGCCGACGCGCGTTTCCCGGCTCATGGCCCAGGCATTGACCTTCCAGGTGGTGAGGTTCTCCAGCATCTCGAACGTAGCGGTGGCCTTGCCGTCCGGGCCGGTAGTGAGTGCGGGGAGCCACAGCGCCGTGTCAGCGAACTCCTTGCGCACCTCGGCCTCGACGAACGCCGGGCCGGGCGCCTCCGGGGCGGCAGCAAGGCGAGCCCCGCCGCCCATTCCCGCATTACGGGCCATCGGTGCCGCGGCCGGCATGAGGGCGTCCCCCGCAACTCTCTCCTCCATCACCGCCCCAGAAGCGCGGCCGCGCCTCATAACCTGCCCTTTGAACTGCTCGAACTCTTCGTCGGAGATCCACGCCCAGCCCTCGACGGACACGCCCCACGTGCCCTGCCACGCGAGGGGAAGGGGATGGAGCTGCTGGAACGGCCGCCGCACGTAGCCCCACGCGGGGAACTGCTCGAGCAGGTTCGTCTCCATCTGCGGGCTGTGATGGCGCAGGCGGCCATGGAAGAACCCCGCTATCTGTGGCGTGTACTCCTCCTGGATGTAGAGGACGGACCTGTCGAAGGCGCTCAGCGCCACCTGCACCTCAGCCGGCTCGCCCGTCGGCGTGGTCGCCGCTATGCTCACGGTTGCCAATTCGCCCGGGCGGTACTCCGCCTTGTCCGTCTCGACCTTGACGTCCACGACGGCGTCTTCGGGCGGGACGCAGATGCGCTTCGCCTCCTGGTGGACGCGCAGGTCGGCGATAGTGGTCGCCTCGACGAAGAAGTTGGGCTTGTCGCCTTCGTCGATGGGCACGTCCACGACGGTGTGGCCGGTCGGCAGGTGGAGCAGGCGGTAGCTGATGAGGGCGCCGTTGTCCACCTGGTCGGCGAACAGGACGTAGCTGCCCGGCCGGCGGCTGTTGATCATCAGGTGGCAGGTTTCGCCCGGGCGGTAGGTGCGCTTGTCGGTGATGAGCTCCAGGTCGTTGAAGCGGTAGAGCCGCCCATCGAAGTCGCGCCCGCAGACCCAGACCAGGCCGTAGCCCTCGACCGTCTCGCCCCATTCATCCGGTGCAGCGAACTCTATCTTCAACTGGTCGCTTCTCTCGTGCCGGAGCCGCAAGGTCAGGATGCCGCGCTCGTCGGTGGTTGCCGTCCAGCGCTTCAGCTCCGTCTCTTCGATGTGGGCGTTGTCCGGGCCGCCGAAGACGATGCGCGACACGCTCACGACGCCTTCGGTCTGCACGGGGCGGTTGTCCGGCGTGACGCACCGGACCGTGATCTCCATCTCCTCACCCGGGCGGTAGTAGCCCCTGTCGCTGTGAATCAGCGCGTAGAATGCCTGGCGCGTGACCTTGACGTCGCCCTCGCCCGTGATGACGCGGCGGCTGGCGTCGCGGACCTCGGCCTGGATGACGTAACGGTGGTCCCTGTCGGGATGGTCGCGGAGGGCGGGGGCCGTGTCGATCTCGACCTTGACGGTGCCGTCCTCGCCGATGGTCGTTTCGCCCTGTTGGACCAGCTCGCGGGGATGGCTCGCGGGCCGGTATCCCCACCACCACGGAGGCGGCGCCCAGCAGCGCCTTGCGCCCCACCAGGGGAACCATTCGTAGCCGTACCAGGCGTAGCCGTAGCCCGGGCCATAGAGCCAGTCCCAATCGCCCCGCGGGTAGCCGGTGTGCGTGTACTCCTCCCGCAGAACGCGGTAGCTGACGGTCGCGTTCGTGACCGGCGCTCCGAAGTAGTAATCGGCCTTGATGACGGCCGTCAGCTTCTGGCCGAGCCTGGCGTGGGTCGTATCGGGCTCGACCGTGACTTCGAACTCGGTCTTCTTGTACTCCTCGACGCGGAAGGTCCCCCCGCCCGCGTACCTCTGGCCGCGAACCTGGATCCTGTAGACCCCGAGCGGCGGCTCGGCGGTAAGCGTGAGCTGGCCGTCCAGCCCGCCGAAATCGTCCGTGCGCGTGGTGCTCTTGTGGACCTCGTTGCCGCGCGGGTCGTGTATCGTGACTTCAAGCTGCGCGTGGGGCATGTTCCGCATGACGCCCGCCTGCATCTGCCGGGCCCACACCTTGAACTGCACCGTTTGCTCCGGACGGTAGACGGGCCGGTCGGTGATGACGTAGGCGATCAGGCCCTCTTGCTGCGCCGATGGCCTGTAGGGCCGGTAGTTCATTCCGCTCCAGGCGATGCGGCCGTCTGCGGTGGTCACGAGCAGGTGCACGTTGCTGTTGCGATCCGCCTCCGAAGCGAACACGGCCATGCCTTGCTCGTCGGTCTTGAGCGTCACCTGGCGGCGCTCGTATCGACTCTTGCGCACCTTGGGGTCGTACGTGTGCCACAGCTCGAGAACGTTGACCTCGGCACCTGCGACCGGCGCGCCGCTCGCCGCATCGGCGACGTAGTACAGATTGCCTTCCCGGACCCTTTTCTCGACGACGGCCAGGTCGCCGAGGGCGAGCACGGCGCGGCTGTCCCCCTGCTGCAGGGCTTCCTGGTCGCCGAGCCGGCCGCGGGCGGCAGGCGGCTCGGCCGTGTACGCATAGACGAGGTAGGCGCCCCCGTCCTTGAGGGGCGTCTGCAAGGTGAGGTGCGCGTAGCGGTGGGTGCCGTCGTTCTCGACGGCGTCGGCCCAGCGCACTACCTCCGGCCCCAGATGCCTGGCGGCAAGCTGCGTTTCCCAGCCGTCGCGGCGCCCTCCGACGAAGTAATGCGACCAGTTCCGCAGCATCTGGAAGTAGCGGTGGGGCTCTTCGTTTTCCTTCAGCACTTCGGCGCGCAGCTCCTCGAGCATCCCCTTCAGTTCGATTCGCCGCGCCACGAACCAGATTCTGTCGACATTCCGGTAGCTGACTTGCACCTGCGCCGGCTGGCCGGAGAGCTGCACTCCGCTCTGGCTGATCTGGACCTGCCGTTCTCTGATGGAGCCAGCCTGCTGGTCGGCGGTCTTGGTCCACGTGCTCTCCGGGAAGATCTCGCGCAGCCCCTCGTACTCGTCGAGAGCCTCGACGTACTGCTGCCGGCTCTGGTAGTAGAGGCCCGTCGCATAGCGCGCTTGATCGGCCACTCCGCTCTCGCCGTATTCGCCGGACACCTTGCGCAGCAGCGCCAGCACGTTGAACTGATCGGGCAGTTCAACGCGCATGATCCGGCCTCCGGCCAGCACCAGCGCCTCGTCGTCCCCCAGCTCCCAGGGGTTGAAATCATCGAGCTCCTCGCGCAGGGGCGTCCGCTGGCCGTCATAGTAGAGCCCCGCGTAGGAACCCAGCCGGTCCATGCCGAAGCGCTTGCGCGCCAGCATGGCCTGGCGGTAGTAGCTCAGGGCGGCGTACTTCCGCTCGGGCGTCTCGTCCAGGCTCCGGGCCTCGGCCAGCAGGCCGAGGATCTTCTGGTCGTCGTCGAGGTCCGGCGAGTACTCGGCGGGCACCTGGGGGAACACCGGCGCGCCGTCCCGGCCGATCCGCAGGCCGATGGGCCGCTTGCGGTGCATCTCCCAGTAGCTGTAACCCTCGTCGAAGTCGTCTTCGCCCGCCGTCTCCGCCAGGAACTCGTCCCGCTCGCCCCACCAGCGGTACCAGAACTGCGGCTCGTCCTCGTAGATGGTGAAGCGCGAGACCAGGCTGGCCAGGTCGAAGGTGCACTCGATGCGCTCGACGTGCCAGTTGGCCCGATCATCTTCGGGCAGGGATGCGAGCCGGGCCGGCTCTCCATCGTACTCCGCGTACAGCACACGCGCGCGCTCCATGTGGCGCACGGCGTGCTTCTTGTCGTATTGCCAGCTATGCAGGTACAGGCCCTGCTGGCGCTCGCCGCGGTGGAACTCGCCGCCGGCGCGCGTCCCCCAGTGCGGCAGCAGCATGTAGAGGTGGCCGGTCAGGCGTTCGGCCCGTGCCTCCCAGGGCGTGCCCGCCGTCCGCGACACGTAGTCCTCGGCGGCCTCGATGGCGTCATCGTACAGGCTCAGGCGCAGCTTGCACATGACCAGGCGGTCGGCCGCGCGGTGCCAGTCGGCGTCGCGGGCCTCGACGAGGGCGGCGTACGCCTGGGCCGCTTCCGCGTAGTTCTTCAGGTCGAACAGCTTGTCCGCATCGGTCGTGGAGGGCGGCGCGCCGGCCGTGCCCTGGAGGGCCACGAGCGCGATCAACGCAACTGCAAGGACAAGCGCAACGCGCGTCTGGATGGTGGTGTGCATGGTCTGCTTTCCCGGATTTTGCAGAGGGGCAGATGGTTCACCGCGGGCAGTCTACGCCATTAGACGGCGGGCTGCGACGGGAAGTTCCGCGCTGCTAAGAGTCTTCCGGACAGGCGGCGGAAGAACTCGTCCGGCAGTATCACCGCGACGAAGCCGCAGCCCAGCGTGAAAAACAGGAACCGCACCGGGTCGTACGGCCATTCTGCTTCGAGCATACCGACATAGATGTTCGCCCAGCAGCCGCCGGTCCATAGGCAGACGCCCAGAATGAAGCCGATCAGAAACCGTCCTATGACGGACGCCAGCCACATCTCCCTCTTGTCGGGCGGGCGTTCGTTCTTCCCCATGGCCCCCGCTCACCTCTGTCCATCGGCGCCTGCGTGTCCGGCGTGCCCTGATGATACAGGCACGTCTGACAGGCGGTCAACCACGACGCCGGCGGCGCAGTTGTCATCCCGGCGCCGGCCCGCGTATCATGGAGGTTTCCGCTCCACCGGCATTTCCGGGGCAGGTTCCGATGGGCACGAAGCTCCGACTGAAGATCATCGCGTGCGGCGTGTTCGAGCAAGAGTTGCAGGCAGTGGCCGAGCGCTCGCCGAACGAAGTGGACGTGCAGTTGCTCGACGCCGGCTTGCACGCCGCGCCTGAACGGCTCCGGCTCCTTGCGCAGGAGGCGATCGACGCCGCGTCGCGCTCTGGCCGCTACGATGCCGTGGCGCTGGCCTACGGCCTCTGCGGGCGCGGGACGACGGGGCTGACGGCGCGTGAGGTGCCGCTGGTGCTGCCGCGCGCGCACGATTGCATATCGCTGTTCCTGGGCAGCGCGCGGGCCTACGCCGAGCAGTTCGCGCGGAACCCGGGCACGTTCTACTTCACCACCGGCTGGTTCAAACACAAGGCCCACCCGGAGCGCACGCGGCTGGCGGCGGCGCGCAAGTTTGCGCCCGAGTTTCACCCCCACTTCGGTGAGTTCCGCGACAGATACGGCGAGCAGAACGCGCGCTACATCGTCGAATTCCTGGAGAGCTGGCGGCGCAACTACCGGCGGGCCGCGCTCATCGACCACGGCTTCGCCACCGCCGAGCACGAGCAGACCACCAGGGCCGTGGCCGAGGCGGCCGGATGGGACTACGAGCGCCTGGAAGGGAGCCTGGCTCTGCTGCAGGGACTCGCGGACGGCCACTGGGATGAGGAGCGTTTCATCGTTGCGCCGCCCGGCTACGTCCTCGTGGCGACGAATGACGAACGGATTCTGGAGGCCGTGCCGGCGGCCGGTGAGGGTGAGGCAGGGGGTGCGGGCGCGGCGGTCCTCGGTCCCTCTGCAGACAGGCGCGTCGACACCGGGACTTTCTTCTACGGGGAGAAAGGCGGCCCCGACGCGCGTGCGGACGTGGGCCTCGGCATCGACGCGGGAGGCACCTACACGGACGCGGTTCTGTACGACTTCGCGGCCGGCCGGGTCCTCTGCAAGGCCAAAGCGATCACCACGCATCACAACCTGGCCGAGGGCATTGCCGAAGTGCTGTCGCGGCTCGACCCGTCGCTGTTCGAGCGCGTCAGCTACACCTGCCTGTCGACCACCCTGGCCACGAACTCCGTCGTAGAGGGGCGGGGCCGGCCCGTGGGCCTCGTTGTGATGCCGTATCACGAGGAGGTCGTCCGGCGCATCAAGACGCCCCTGTTCCGCTGCATCGGGGCGCGGATGACCATCGAGGGCCTGCCGGAGCGCCCCGTGGACGCAGACGAGGTGCTGCGTGCCGCCGAGGATATGGTGCGGGAGGGGGCCGCTTCGTTTGCCGTGAGCGGCTACGGTGCGGTGCGTAACCCGGCCCACGAGGTCGAGGTCAAGCGCCTGCTCCGGGAGCGTTACGACCTGCCCGTCGTGTGCGGGCACGAGCTGTCCGGGCGGCTCAACTTCGTGGACAGGGCGCATACGGCCGTCCTGAACGCGCGGCTGCTGCCGCTCGTCGAGGGCCTGCTCGGCGCGGTCGAGCAGGTGCTCCGTGACGTGAGTATCGACGCGCCGCTGTTCGTCGTCCGCGGGGACGGCTCCATCATGAGCGCCGACACCGCGCGCTCCCGCGCGATCGACAGCATTCTGAGCGGACCGGCCGCGAGCGCCGTGGGTGGGCGGTTCCTGACGGGCTGCGCGGACGCCCTCGTGGTGGACATGGGCGGGACCACGACGGACATCGCCGCGCTGCGCGACGCGCAACTGGCCCTTAGCCCTGAGGGCGCGCAGGTCGGCCATTGGCGAACGAGCGTGGCCGCCGCGGACATCCAGACGTCCGGCCTCGGCGGGGACAGCGCAGTGCGCCCCGGCCCGAGGGGCACGGTGAAGATCGGCCCGGACCGGGTCATTCCGCTCTGTTTCCTGGCCCACCGCTGGCCCGGCGCGCGCGAGGAGCTCGAACGCCTGCGGAACGAACGCCCCGGCGAGGCTACTGCAGCGGACGTGCTGGACTTCTTTGTCCTGCTGGCCATGCCGGGCGCGATGCCCCTCGATCCGCACGAAAAGCGCATAGTCGAACTGCTGGCCGAAGCTCCTCATTCGCGGCTGGCGCTCAGCCGCGCCTGCGGCTGCCTGGCCCCGCAACTGCTCAGGATCGGACGGCTCGAGCGCATCGGCATGGTCAGGCGCGCGGGCGTGACGCCGACCGACGCGCTGCACGTACTGGGGGAGTTCCGCGAGTACGACCGGGATACCGCGCGGTTCGCGCTCGAAGTCCTGGGACAGCGCCTCGACATGAGCGCGGAGGAAGCCGCCCGCCTGGTCAGGGAGCGCACGGAGCGGCAATTGGCCCTGGCCATCATGCGGCGCGAGCTCTCAGCGGACGGGGCCTCCTGTCCGCCCGAGCAATTCGAGACGCTTCGAGGCCTGCTCGAGCGGGCCCTGAGCGTGGACGGGCAGGACGCCTTCCGGTTGCAGTGGCGCCAGGTGCGGCCCGTCGTGGGGATCGGCGCGCCTGTGGGCGCCTATCTGCCGGGCGCGTGCAGGCGCCTGGGCGTGGAGCCCCTCATCCCGGCCGACGCGGACGTGGCCAACGCGATCGGCGCAGTCGTCAGCCAGGTGACGGTTACGGAGCGGATCCGAATAAGGCCCGGCAGGTTCGGTGACTACGTGCTGTTCGGTCCCGGGGGGCGGGCGGAGTTCGGGCGGCTCGAGGATGCCGAACGCGCGGCGCGCCAGCAAGTGGTGGACGTGCTGCGGGAGCGGGGGCGAGGGTTCGGCACGGCGGAGGAGCAGGTCCGCGTCGAAGTCCGCCGCCGCGTCGGGCGGCTTCAGGACGGCAGCGTCCAGCTTCTGGAGGTCGAGGTCGCCGGCCGTCTTTGCGGCGCCCCCGCTCTGCCCGGGGTGAAGGCCGGGGCAGGGACGTAACGGACATTCAGGATTACTGAGCCTCGCAGATTCGAGTGACAGAGGAGGATTGGCAAACGGCGAACGGCGAACCCACAGGGATGCACAGGATGTACAGGATAAGCACGCACGGAAAGAAGCCATGCCAACAGCAACAAAGACCCGTCGAGCAGTTGCTCCTATGCCTATCTTCGCCGTTGCCGTTATCCTGTTCATCCTGTACATCCCTGTTATTGACCTTCTTGCGCGCGCTGTACCCCTGTGGTAGAGTGGCCGCACTGTGGGGGTCCCTGGGCATTCCGGGGGCATTACGTGTGCGCGCGGGACCGCTGAACGGAGAGAGCAATGGCACTGAGCGATTTCCTGGCCAAAGTCGACAAGGTCATCAAGAGGGACGACATCCGTGGCGTCTACGGCGAGAACATCGACGCCGACTTCGCTTACAGCCTGGGCCTGGCGCTTGCCGAGAACCTGCTGGACAACACGGCCATCGACCCGGTCAACGTCGTGGTCGGGCACGACATGCGCGTCAGCGGGCCGGTGCTGGCGCGGTCGCTCTGCACGGGGCTGGACGACGGTGGGTGCCGGTCCATCATGGTCGGACTGGCCGGCACCGAGCTGGTCGGGTTCCTGGCGGCCAAGTACTCGGACGTGATCGATGGGGGCGTTATCATCACGGCCTCGCACAACCCGAAGGACAACAACGGGTTCAAGTTCTTCGGCCGGGCGGGAATGCCGCTGCCGCTGGCCGCGCGGATCGAGCCGCCGATGCCCGAGGACCCGCTCAAACGGCTGGCCCTCAGCATCAAGAAGCGGCGCATCCCGACGCGGCTGGCGTGGAAGGACTTCGCGCCGGACTACGTGGAGACGGCCATCGAGCGGGCGGGCGTGGACTTCGCCGTTGCCTCGGCCGGCGGCGGGGAACCCCTGCGCGTCGCCGTCGAGGCGGGCAACGGCATGGGGGGCTGGATCTGGCACGAGGTCGCCAGGATGGCGGCGGAGCTCGAATGGACTTTCTCGAACGACACGCCGGACGGCAGCTTCCCGGTCGTCATTCCGAATCCGCTCCAGGCCGATTACCAGAAGATGGTCACCGACCTGGTGCTCCGGACCGGCAGCGACGTGGGCATCTGCTTCGATGGCGATGCGGACCGGGTGGCCGTAGCGGACGAGAAGGGCCGGATGCTGTCGCCGCCGCTCCTGACGGTCTCGGTCGGCAAGCGGCTCCGTCAGAAGCTGGGACCCAGCGCCAAGATGGCATTTAACCTGGCCTCGAGCTGGATCGTGCCCGACACGTTCGGGGATCGTGAGAACGTGCTGGGCGGCTCGGGCGCCCTTATGACGCCCGTCGGCTACAGCAAGATCAAGCCCATCATGTATGAGAGCCCGGACATTGCCTTCGGCGCCGAGCACTCGGGTCATTACATGTTCCGCGACTTCTGGGGCGCCGACAGCGGCATGACGGCCGGCCTGCTGATGCTGGAGTGGGTGGCCGAGCTGCACGCGCAGGGCCAGACGCTTTCGGCCGCGCTGGAACAGTCCCGCGCTCGCTACTACGAGTCGGGCGAGATCAACTTCCAGCTCCCGCCGGACCGGCCGGGCGACGACGTGATCGCCGAGGCCACGAAGCGGTTCGCGGGCGAGATACAGCGGCTGTACGTCGTCGTGGAAGACAGGTGCCGCATCGTCGATTCCTACCCGCCCCAGGGGCTGGAGCTCAGCGTCTCCGACGTGCGCGCCGAGTGCGACGGCTGGTGGTTCTGCATGCGCAAGAGCGGCACGGAGGCCGCTGCCGGCGACCTGCTGCGGCTGTTCGTCGAGGCCGACGGCGACCGCGAGCTCATGGAGCGCAAGCGCGACGCCCTGGCGCAACTGGTCGGCCCGGGACTTCGGGTGTGACGCAATTCCTTTGCCGGGACGGCTCAACATGCTGGAGCGGGTCGGCAAGGTCGCCAGGATACTGAGAGGGATCTGGCCCCGCGGGAAGACGCACTGCTCCCCGACCACCGAACTGGGGCGACGGGGTGAGGAGGCGGCGGCGCGCTTGCTGAAGGACAAGGGCTACAAGATCCTGGAGCGCAACTTCCGCGTCAGGCAGGGGGAGATCGACCTGGTGGTGTTCCGGGACGGCGTGCTGGCCTTCGTCGAGGTGCGCGCCCAGACCGAGCCCGCCATGATCGATCCGCTGCGGACGATAACGCGGGGCAAACAGCGTCGGGTCATCAAGGCGGCGCAGACGTATCTGACCGTCAAGAAGTTTCGGTCGGCCGACGTGGCGCCGCGGTTCGACGTCGTCAGCGTGCTGTTCGACCGGGCCGGCTGGCCCGTGGAGACGAAGCACGTCGAAGGCGCCTTCCAGGTATCCCCGAAGGGCTTCTCCTGATCCCCGCCTTGCGCCCAGACCTGCCGCCCAGCAACGGCGCATAGACACGGATCTACACGGATACGGCGCAACGACATTGGGCCACAGATGTGCACGGATTCGCACTGATCCAGCTTAACGGAATTGGCCGCAGATTCACACTGCCACCGTACGGCGCCCAGGGATTGACACTGATCCAGGCCCCGGCCTGTCCGCCGGGATGCCATGTCCGTTATCTGTGGAGATCAGTGCAAATCAGTGGCCAGATCCGTTCGGAAGTCGTTGCGGGTCGCGGGCGGCGACGCTGGCGATGGTCTTCAAGCTGGCGCGGGAGGCTGAAAGAACGTGCCGCAGGCTCAACGGCCACGAGCTGGTCGAGAACACCATCAGCGGCGTGCGCTTCGAAGAGGGCATGGAAGTACGAGAGGCCGCATACATGCATATCCCGAGGGCCGCGCTTGCTCAACTCCCATCAACAACCTTTGACAGTACCTCAGTCGCCGGTGGTCGGCAACGGCAGAGGACGAGCACGAGCACGAGGAGGACGGCAAACGGCAGTTGCCGGGTTTCAGTCACCGACGCTTCATAGCTGTGGCGACGGAGCGTGGCCAGTGGCCAGCAACGGCAAGGACGACGACGAGCAGGAGCATGAAGCAGCAGGCAGCAGATGGCAGATAGCAGGAAGCAACGGCGAGCAACGGCAAGGACGATCACGGGCAGCGAGAACGCCGAGGCCCTCGGCGCGCTCTGCTCCCGCTTGACAAACGCCGGGCCCGTCTGGCATAGTCGTTACCTCCATCCTGCTTGCTTCTGTGACCCCAGAACATGGCCAAGAAACAAGATCTCCCCGGCTTCTACGGCAAGCGCAAGATACTGTTCGGCGCGAAGACCTCGCCCGACAAGATGCGCCAGACGGGCAAGCTGTTCATGGATGCTGAGCGGTACGACGACGCCCTCGAGTTCTTCCAACGGGCCGAGGCCGGCGACCTGACGCGCGAGATAGCGCAGGTCGCCATGGAGCGGGGGAACGTGCCCCTCTACATGCGGGCCAAGAAGGTGCTGGGGGAGCGGATAGACGAGGAGGAATGGACCCGGCTGGCCGCCAGCGCGGAGAAGGCCGGCGTGCACTCCGGCGCCCGCGTGGCGCACCTGAAGGCCGGGCACGAAGAGGAAGCGGCCAGGGTCGCCGGGATAATGCCCGGCCCTCCCGGTGGGGAGCCGGCCGCTCAAGTGCAGGTGGAGGAGCCGGAGCCCGGGGACGAAGAGGCAGGAACCGCAGGGGACTGAGGATTGCCGTTGAACCCGCGCCGGGATTGTGCGGACTAAAGGGATGTGACGGCGCCCGGGGGCGTCTGGGGCCGCCGCGAACCCACGGAGGAACGGGCAGTGCTGGTAGAGGCGCACGATCTAACCAGGTATTACGGCGTGAACCTGGCGGTCGACCACGTGAGTTTCGGCATGGAACGCGGGGACATCGTCGGGCTGCTCGGCCCGAACGGCGCGGGCAAGACGACGACCATCCGCATGTTGACGGGCTTTCTGCCCGCCAGCGAGGGGACCGCGACGGTGGCCGGCTGCGACGTGCGCGAGGATCCCGTCGGGCTGCGACGGCACATCGGCTACATGCCCGAGAATAACCCCCTCTACCCCGAGATGCGCACGGCGGAATACCTCTCCTTCCGTGCCCACCTGAAAGGGGTGCCGCG
The DNA here is from genome assembly GCA_964605915.1 of uncultured candidatus Brocadiaceae bacterium. Taxonomy (GTDB): domain Bacteria; phylum Planctomycetota; class Brocadiia; order SM23-32; family SM23-32; genus DAOVRD01. Next base: position 16,906 of record CAZSET010000050.1, read on the forward strand.
CGCCCGGCGCCGCAGCCGCATCACGGACTGCATGGATCTGTGCGGAGTCGGCGATGTCGCCAACCAGAGCATAGGCACGCTTTCCAAGGGCTATCGGCAGCGCGCGGGCCTGGCGGATGCCATGCTGGGCGACCCGGACGTGCTGATCCTCGATGAGCCCACCATCGGCCTGGACCCCAACCAGGTGCGCGAGACGCGGCGGCTCATCCAGAGCCTGGGCGAGCGGCACACGGTGCTGATCTCGACGCACATCCTGGCCGAGGCGGAGGCGATCTGCAAGCGCGTCCTTATCATCGACCAGGGCCGGATCATCGCCGACGACACCCCTGGCGCCCTGTCCGACGGGATGGCTCACGGGGCCGTCATCGTGGAGCTCAAGGGCAACGCGGGCGAGATCAAGGCGGCCCTCAAGGCGCTCAAGGGCGTCGAGGCCGTGCAAGCGGAGCGACGCGACGGGTGGAACCGGTTCAGCTTGACGACGCGGGCGGACGCGGACGTGCGGGAAGCCGTTTTCCGCGCCGCGGCGGAGCACGGCTGGGCGCTGCGGGAGCTGACCAGGACGCGGGCCTCACTGGAAGACGTTTTCCATCGGCTGACCGTAGGGCAGGGGACGGGCGAGCGACGGGACGAATAGCCGGGTCCGCCCGGATCCGGCGGTGGAGAAGACGGCATGTCGGCAGAGACCGCAGCGCGGGACATGGAACTGGAGCAGGGAGGCGAACTGCTGAGGTGGGAGGATCTGGGCTCCCAGCCGGCGGGATATGCCTTCCGCCGGACGATGCGCGAGCTGCTGGCTCGGCCTCAGTCGTTTTTCCGTAAGATGGCCCTGACCGGCGGTTTGCATGAGCCGCTCACGTTCTTCGCCATTGTGGTGGCGGTGGGGCTCTTGATCGCGTTCCCCTCGGCTCTCGCTTACTGCGGCCTCTCGGCTCCCGATCCAGAGCGCGTCGCGTCGCAGGCCTATGCGGCTCACTGGTTCCCGGCGCGGGCGGGCGGGCTCATGCTGGTGTTGGCCCCCCTCGTGCTCGTTGTCGGTGGGGCGGCAATGGTGCTGCTTGGCACGCTTTTCCACCTGGCGGGGAAGCCCTTCGGGGCCAGGAACTGGGAGGGCTCGGTCAGCATATGGCTTTATGCGGCCAGCGCGGCGCTGATGCCCCTGGTTTTCTCGCTCGGCGTGGCCGGGGCCGTCTCGCTGGCAGGATATCTGATCGGCATCCCGTGGCCGGGCACACGGGAGACGGCCGCCCATCTGGCGCGCTGGACGTGGCTGGTCCTGGGCTCAGCCGGCCTGCTGGCGGGCGCCGCTCTGCTCGTTGTGGACACTGCGGTCGGAACGATGCAGGCTTTCGGAGTGGACATGGCATTCGGCATCAGCGCGGGCGTGTCCGGCGTGATCGTGGCGGCCGCCGCGGTAACGGCGACCGCCTGGGCAGTGCAGACCGGCCCCAGGGGCACGTTGATTGCCGTGTGCGCCTGGGCTCTGTTCGCGTTGGCGGCGGGGTTTGTCGGCATAGTCAAGTCACGGCGCTCGCGAGGGGGTGACTGAGACATGGTCAACGTGCCCGTCATCGCCAGGCGCGAGCTGAGCACCTACTTCCTGTCGCCGATTGCCTACGTCGTGCTGACGGGCTTTGCGCTGGCGCAGGGACTGCTCTTCAGCTTGGGCTTCGCACTGGAGATGGAGCTTGGCAGGGCGGCGGAGGGCGCCCTGGCGCTGCCGTTGTTCCTGCTCATACTGGCCATCCCGA
>CAZSET010000051.1:0-7478 GCA_964605915.1 uncultured candidatus Brocadiaceae bacterium
ACGGCCGACGGCTGCACCGGGCGCTTCGATGTCGAGTGCATGGGCGGAAACGCCGAGCTCACGGGGCTCATCAGCGGCATCGACCTGAAGTGCATGGGCGGGTCGGTCGCGCTCGACGCCCTCCGGCTCACCGAAGGGAAGCATACGGTGAAGGCCATGGGCGGGCGCGTGGACCTGGTCCTCTCGCCCCGCTCGTCGGTCGCCGTTAGGGCGAAGGCATTCGGCGGCGCAGTCACCTCCGACGTGCCGTCTCCCGATGAAGGCCCGAAGAGGGGAGGCGACGAGTACAGGATCGGCGACGGCGCGGCCCGCCTGGACGTTAAGGCCATGGGCGGCGACGTGCACATCGGGCTCGCGCAGCAGGAGCCGTCCGCGGCGACGGGCGGCGAGCCACGGGAGGATTAGACCATGCAGGAAGAACGAATGCGCGTCTTGAAAATGGTCGAGGACGGCAAGGTCACCCCGGAGGAGGGGGCGCGTCTGCTCGATGCAATTCGCACGAGGGCCGAAGCGGATGCGGCGGTCGAGCCGTCGGGCCGCGGCCGCTGCCTCTGCGTGAGGGTGTTCGAGGGCGATCAGGATGAGCCGAAGGTCAACGTCACCGTGCCGCTGGCGCTGGGCCGGCTGGCGTTGCGTTTCATCCCGCGCTTGGCTCTCGAGGAGATGGAGGAGGAGGGCATCAGGCTCGACGACCTGGACGAGATCATCTCGAGCGTCGAAAGGGCCGGCCCCTTCCGGCTCGTCGACATCCAGGACGGGTCCGATAAGGTCCAGGTGGTGATCGAGTAGGCACGGGCTCCGGCGCGCATCGCCCCAGTGCAGCCGGTGGGGGAGTGCAATGGCGGACCGCATCAGCGACATCCTTGACGACGTCGAGCGGGGGCGGCTCGCGTCGGATGAGGCCGTCCGGCTGTTGCTTTCTCGGTCTGTCGTTGCGCGGAGGCGGGGGATCAGGTGGCTTCGCATCGAGTTCGGCTCCCGCCGGCCGTTCCGCCTGCGTGCGCCGTTTGTGCCCGTGGCGATGCTGCTGGCCGGCGTCGAAGTCGCGCTCTACCCCGCGATCGTGGTGGCCGGCTGGATCGCCGCGCGGCGGACTGACGACGCGCAGATCAAGCGGATCCTGTCCGGGCTTCCCCTTCTCCCGCTCAGCCGCATCCTTCTCGCCGTCCTGAGGTCCGGCGCGCCGTTCGGAGCCGCGGTGCAGGACGGCGGCGACCGGTTCTGCATCTCCGTGGACTAAGCTCGGGCTTGCGAGCAAGGCCCATTTGCATCCTCGGGTTGCATCCCTTTGCGGAGCGCCCGACGATGGTGTAAAAGGGACTGCCAGGCGTAGGCGCGTCGTCACGCGTCCGTGGCCCGCCACTGTGGAGATCTGGATACGATGCCCAAGGCCATCCTGTTCATTCCTTCCGAAGAGGCCATCGACCGTTCGCTGGACGCGCGCAAGTGTGTGACCAGGCTCTGCAGGCGGTTGGAGGTGGACAGGCGCTTGTACGACGAGGCGGCTGAGTTGCTCGGCCTCGACGGAGGGGTCGATTCGGTGGGCGTGTTGTCCGGTCTGAGCGCACTCGAGTTCGACAGCGGCTACATGGAGATGGAGCTGGACACCATCTTCAAGCCCCAGGAGCTGCTGGGCAAGCTGCGCCAGGAACTGCCCGAGGATTTCCCCGTGGTCGCCATCGTCGACGACGCCTACTCCGATTACATCATGAGCGCGTACCTGAAGGCGGGCGCCTCCGCCGTGGTGGGCACCAGCGGGGACCTGTTCGGGATGGTCACGTCGCGCCTGCGCAGCCTGGAGCAGCTCTTCCCTTACCTCAACGTCTTTCGGCGAGTCTGACGGCGCGGACCGAAGGACGCACGCATGAGCCTCGAGTGCAGGAGTCGCGCATGAGTTTTCTGATCTTCGCATCGAGTCCGAACAAGGATGGTCTGACGGAGGAGTGCGCCAAGGCGGCCGCTGAGGGCATTCGGGCCGCCGGCGCCGACGCGGAAACCGTCTACCTGAACGACGAGGACATCGGCCTGTGCCAGGCATGTGCGCGCGGATGGGGCACGTGCTGGGAGGAGCACCGCTGCCAGGTGGAGGACGGCTTCCAGGCCGTGCACGAGAAGACGAAGGGCGCGGACGGCTACGTCGTCGTCAGCCCCGTCTACTTCGGGCAGCTCTCCGAATCGGCGAAGGCTTACTTCGACCGCCTGCGGCGCTGCGAAGCGACCAGGGGCGAGCAAGCGGCTCTGGCCGGCAAGCCCGTCATCGGCGTGGCGGCGGCCGGCGGGAGCGGGGGCGGCATCGTGAGCTGCCTGGACGAGATGAACCGGCTCTTCTCGCACCTGCGCTGCAGCGCCTTCGACATGATCACGGTGACCCGCAAAAGCCGTCCGTACAAGCCGGCGGCCATCCGCTCCGCCGCCGAAGCGATGGCGCGGCAGCCCAACGCCGGCTAGACAGTCCGGTCACGGAGTCCCATTCGCGTCCGGGCAGACCAGGTTGGATGGGGCTGCTTGTTTGTGCGGCCCTCCTTACTTCAGCAGACGGGAGCAAGGCGAGATGGCAACGTTCCGCGTGGCGTTCATTGGCACGGGCAGGCGAGAGAAGCCCCACCGCACGGGCTACGGGATGGCCTATGAGCACGCGTCCGGCTATCAGGACCTGGGCGAGAAGTGCGAGCTGGTGGCCTGCGCCGACATCGTTGAGGAGAGCGCACAGGCGTTCGCCGAACACTTCGACGTTCCGCGAACCTACACCGATTACCACGAGATGCTCGAGAGGGAGCAGCCCGACGTCGTGAGCATCTGCGTCTGGCCCCACCTGCACGCGCAGATGACGGTCGACTGCGCGGAAGCCGGGGTCAAGGGCGTCCACTGCGAGAAGCCGATGGCCCTGACCTGGGGCGACTCGAAGCGCATGGCCGCCGTCTGCGCGGGCAAGGGGACGAAGCTCACCTTTCAGCACCAGCGCCGCTTCGGCAAGCCCTTCCGCAAAGCCAAGGCCCTGCTGGACGCGGGCGACATCGGGCGACTGCTCAGGGTCGAGTCCGGCTTCGGCAACCTCTATGACTACGGCTCGCACAACTTCGACATGGCGTGCTACTTCAACGACCAGACCCCGTGCGAATGGGCCATCGCGCAGATCGACTACCGCACCGACCGGCGCATCTTCGGCGCGCACAACGAGAACGCCGCCTTCGCTCTGTGGAAGTACGCGAACGGCGTCTACGGACATACCGCTACCGGGCTCGGCGAGGACGCCGTGGGGGCTTATAACCGCCTGATCGGCACCGAGGGCGTCGTCGAGATACAGCCCGTGGGGGAGGGGCTGCCCATGCTGCGCATCAAGCGCGCGGGGGATACCTCCTGGGAAGCCATCGACTGCGAGGGCGAGCACTGCCACGGGCCGGGGTACAACGAGCGTGCCATCGCCGATGTCGTGCGCGCCCTGGAAGATGGCACGGACTCGGAGCTCTGCGCCGCCAACGCGCTGCAGTCGACCGAGATCATCTTCGCCTGCTGGGAATCCTCGCGCCGGCGCGGGTTGGTCGAGCTGCCTCTGGAGATCGAGGACAATCCCCTGGAGGAGATGGTCGCCTCCGGCGCGCTCAAGCCGGCCAAGGGGTGAGGCCCAGCCCAGCAATCTGGAAGCGCCGCGCTCGGGGGGGAAGCCGGGGCGCGGCGCGCCGCGCCCGGCAAGCAGCAGAAGGAAACGCTACGGTGCAGGGGCACCCATCTCGCTGAACCGGGGCTCGATGTGCCCGTTCACGTCCACGGCGACCGGGCGGTCAGACTTGCTCCACCTGCACCTCCACCTCGGTCAGGACCTCCTCGGGGCTTTCCGCCTGGCCCGGGACCTTGTGGAAGACTTCCCGCGTCGGCGCCCCCTCGACGGCACGGTAGCCGTTCTCGGCTATCCAGGCGAAGATCTCCTCGTACGTGGCGGGTATACCGCTGTAGGGCCCCTGGTGCATGGCGAAGGCTACGGTGACGCCGGGCAATGCCTTGCGCTCGATCTCCTCGGCCGGCTCGCAGGCCTCCTCGATGGGCAGGCAAACCTCGGCGCGCAGCTCCTCCTCGGGCACCTTGGCGGGATCATCGTAATAGAGCGCCAGCGGCAACTCGCTGTAGGGGTGCCCTACGCGCAGCAGCCATCCCATCAGCGCAGCCATCTTCTCCTGCGTTTGATCGTAGCCGCCCGTGAAGGGCAGGCTCATGACCGTCATCGGCTCGACTTCTTTGACCTGGATTTCCGCCATTGTGACCTCAGGTTTTGCGCGGTGGATTGTCGCCCCCCGGCAGGACGGGGAATCCTTCTTTCTTACCATGAAGGAACGGAGGTGTCAAGCGCCAAGCGCTTCTCTGCAAGTGACTTAGGCTTCCCGAAGAAGCTGAGGCACCCTCCGGCAGGCCAGGGCCGCCCGCCCGCTGCACCCTTTGCTTTGGCCTTCGCGGTTTACCTACAATGATTGACGACAGCGGTGATCGTGTGTTTTCAGGGCATCTGAGATGGAACCCCGCAAAGCCGGCAGATTCGTCGTCGGGCTGGTTCTGGTCGCCGTAGGTGCGTTCCTGCTGATCAGCCTGATCACGCATGACGCGTGCGAGGGTCCTTTCCCCGACGTGCGCGCCGGGGGCACGGGCGGCAACGCGTGCGGTGTGGCGGGTGCGTATGTCTCCGCCTACGCGCTGGCGCTGTTCGGCTGGGCGGCTTACGCCGTGACCGGCGCCGTGGTCGTCACCGGCCTGGTGCTGCTCCTCGGGGTGCAGGTTTCTGGCCTGGCGATGCGGCTGACGGGCCTGGCCCTCGTCCTTGTGAGCGCGCTGCTCGGACTGGCGATGGCCCATGCATCGCCGGACACCACAGCGGGCCTCTACCGCGCGAGCCCGGGCGCTGCGGGAGGCGTGCTCGGCATCTTGCTGGCGGGCGTTCTGTACCGCGGCGTGGGCGCGACCGGTTCGGTCATCCTCTTGCTGCTTTCCGTCTCGGTCGGGGCGTTCCTGCTGGCGGGGGCGGAGCTGGCGGTCGGCTTCGCGGCAGCGCTGGCGTGTCTGAGGTCGGTGGCGTCCCTGCCGTTGCGTTGCGTGCGCCGTGCCTCGGGCGAGGAACCAATCCCGGTGGGCGCGGCGGCCGGGCTGGCGGACGTGCAGGCGGAGCCCGTTTCGGCGCTCGCCGAGCCGGCGGCCACGGTGCCCGAAGAAGAGCAGCCTGCGCAGGAACAAGAGGAAGAAGAGGCGGAAGCGTTCGCCGAACCGCCGGAGCCGGAGGTCGTGACGGGATACACGAAGGCCCCCGACATCGAGGACGAGGACGTGGACCTGGAGCTGTTCGAGAACGTGGCGCCCGACGGCGAATACCGTCTGCCGCCGATCGGCCTGCTTGAGGATGGTGTCTTCATGTCCGGCGGCGAGGACGAATCGGAGATAAGGGACAAAGGGCGGGTGCTGGCCCGCACGCTGGCCGAATTCAAAGTCGAAGCCCAGGTGGTGGGGATCAGGCGCGGCCCCGTCATCACGATGTACGAGCTGTCGCTGTCGCCCGGGACGAAGGTCTCGAAGGTCGAGTCGCTGGCCGACGACCTGGCCATTGCATTGAAGGCGCCCAACGTGCGCATCGTCGCCCCGCTGCCGGGCAAGAACACCGTCGGCATCGAGGTGCCCAACACGGAGCGCGACCTGGTCGGCGTCCGCGAGCTGATGGAGGAGCTCGGCAAGAAGGCGAGCAAGCTGGCCATCCCCCTGTTCCTGGGCAAGGACACGGCGGGCAGCCCGCTGGTGCTCGACCTGGCCACGTGCCCGCATCTGCTGGTGGCGGGCGCCACCGGCTCGGGCAAGTCGGTCGCCATAAACGCCATGATTTGCAGCATCCTCATGGTGCGCAAGCCGGAAGAGGTGCAGCTCCTGCTGATCGACCCGAAGTCCGTCGAGTTCACTCAGTACCACCAGCTCCCCCATCTGATCTGCCCCGTTCTGAGCGACATGAAGAAGGCCGCGTCGGTGCTCAAATGGGCGTGCAAGAAGATGGACGAACGTTACGCCCTCCTGTCTCAGGTCGGCGTGCGCGACCTGAGCAGCTACAACGAACTGGACGAGGAGGAGATCGTCAACAGGCTCGACCCCGACGGGGACGCCGACCTGGACGACGTGCCTTTCCACATGCCGCACATCGTCATTATCCTGGACGAGTTCGGCGAATTGATGATGGTGGCGGCCAAGGAAGTGGAAAGCAGCGTGATACGCCTCTCGCAGAAGGCGCGGGCCGTGGGCATTCACCTCATCTGTGCGACGCAGAGGCCGTCGGTGGACGTCATCACGGGCCTGATCAAGTCGAACCTGCCGGCGCGCATCGCCTTCCAGGTGGCGTCCAAAGTCGACTCCCGCACGATCCTGGACCGAAACGGCGCTGAGCTGCTGCTCGGCAGGGGGGACATGCTGCTGCTGCCGCCGGGCACGTCCAGGCTCATCCGCGCGCAGGGCTCTTACGTGTCCGAGGAGGAGATGCTGCGGATCGTGCAATTCGTGGAGTCGCAGGGGCCGCCCCGGTTCCGGCCGGACCTGCGCGAGTACCACGCCCGAGAGGGTTCCGCCAGCAGCTCCGACGACCTTTACGAGGATGCCGTGCGCGTCGTGCTGGGATCGCGGCGGGGGTCGGTCTCGCTGCTGCAGCGTCGGCTCAGCATCGGTTACTCGCGCGCGGCGCGCCTCATTGATATGATGGCGGAAGCGGGCATCGTCGGTTCGTATCGCGGCAGCCAGGCCCGCGACGTAACCATGACGCTCGAGCAATGGGAAAAGGCCCGCGCCCAAACCTGATCCCCCGCGTTGCGCTGTCTATGGCCGAATCCAACTTGCCACGCCCCCGGGTGGCCCTACTGACCCTCGGCTGCGCCAGCAACCTGGTGGACTCCGAGCACGTCGCTTCCGTGCTGGCGGCCAACGGGGTGGAGGTCACGCACGAGCTGAAGGGCGCCGCCGTCGCCATCGTGAACACCTGCGGCTTCATCGAGGCGGCCAAGCAGGAGTCGATCGACGCGATCCTCGATGTGGCGGGCCAGGACGAGGGTGAGCGGCCGGACACGTTGATCGTGGCGGGATGCCTGTCCCAGCGTTACGGGGACGAGTTGGCCGAGTTACTTCCTGAGGTCGACGCCTTCATCGGCATCGATCCCGAGGGCGTGGCGCGCCTGGCCCTGAGGGCGCTCGGACGTCCGGTCGGGCCGCTGCCGTCGCACTTCATGCTTCGCAGCCGGCGGCTCACGCCTGCGGCCTGGAGCTACCTGCGCATCAGCCACGGTTGCGACAATCGCTGCACCTACTGCGCCATCCCCATGATCCGCGGACCCCTGCGGAGCCGGCCGCCGGACGAGCTGATCGCAGAAGCGCGCTTTCTGGCCGAGCAAGGCGTCAGGGAACTGAACGTCATCGCGCAGGATACGGCGAACTACGGCGTCGACCTGGGACGCGGGCGGTGCCTTCACCGGTTGCTA
>CAZSET010000051.1:7488-18623 GCA_964605915.1 uncultured candidatus Brocadiaceae bacterium
GCCAGGCGCTGCCGGCGGTGGCACCGTGCCGCCGGGTGGACGGGCTGGAGTGGATCCGCTTGCTCTACGTCCATCCGGCCCACGTCTACGAGGAACTGGTCGAGGTGTTGGCGACCGAGCCGAAGCTCTGCCCCTACCTGGACGTCCCCCTGCAGCATATCAGCGACCGGATACTTGCCCGGATGGGACGGAAGGTGACCCGCGCCCGGATCGAAGCCGTGATAGCGCGCCTGCGGGAGGCCGTGCCGGGGATCACGCTGCGGACGACCTTCATGACCGGATTCCCGGGCGAGACGGAGCAGGAGTTCGAGACGCTGCTTCAGTTCGTCCGGGTGATGCGTTTTGACCGGGTCGGTTGCTTCGCCTACTCTGAGGAGGAAGGAACGCCGGCCGCCCGACTGGCCGACCATGTGCCGGAGAACGTGCGCGAGGAACGGCGCGACCGGCTCATGGCCGCTCAGCAGGAGATCGCGTTCGAGCTCGCCGCCGCCAGGGCGGGGGAGAGGACCACGGTGCTGGTCGAGGAGGCAGGCTCGCCGGAGGGCGAGCTGCAGGCCGCGCGAAGCCAGCGCGAGGCGCCCGACGTCGACCCTCTGATCTACCTGGAAGGGCCGGGCGCCGGGCCGGGCGAGTTCGCCGACGTTGAGATCGTCGGCTCTGTGGGCTATGACTGCGTGGCACGCCTGCTCGCAAAGGGGTGCGATGAAGGATAGCGACTGGCTCACGAAAGCGGCCGCTTCGGCGTTCGGGCTTGGCCATCTGCCCGTGGCGCCCGGCACGTGGGCGTCGGCGGCGGCGGGGGGAGTCTACGTGTTTGTGTGCGAGTGGTTGCCTCCCGCGCACTGCGTGGCGGTCGTGGCGGCGCTGAGCGTGGCCGCGCTCTGCGCCGGGCTCGCCGTGTGTCGGAGGGCCTGTGCGGCCTATGGCGAGCCGGACCCCCGGCATTTCGTCCTGGACGAGCTTGCCGGGCAGTGGCTCACGTACTTCCTCTTGCTGCCGGCCGGTTCCCCGGTGCGGACGGCCCTGCTGGGGTTCGTCGCGTTCCGTTTCTTTGACATCGCGAAGCCCTTCCCCGTCTGCACGCTGGAGAGGCTGCCGGGGGCGTGGGGCGTTATGGCGGATGACCTTGCGGCCGCCGTGTACGCCGCGCTCGTGGCGTGGGCGGGGATCGCTTTGAAGGCCGCCTGGCTCGGTTGATTCAGAGGCAGGTCACGCATTGAAGCCACTCGACGCAGACAGGATATTCGGCAGCAGCAAGAGCCCGGTCGTCATCGGGGCGGGGGGCGAAGTGCTCGAAAGCGTGCCTTCTACCATGGACGTGGGGCGGGAAAGACTGCTGGCAGGGGGCCCGGACGGCTACGTGGTTCTGACCGAGCACCAGGCTGCGGGCCGGGGGCGCGAGGGTGCCTGGGAATGCCCGCACGGGGTCGGCATCCTGATGAGCGTGGCCCTGACCATGGGCCTGCCGGCAAATGAGCAGAAGCTGATCGTCCTGATGGGCGCCGTCGCGGCCGCTGAAACGGCGCGCGCGTTCGGCGTGCCGGCCCTGATCAAGTGGCCCAACGATCTCGTGGTGACCACCAGGTGCGCCGGGGAGCTGCGCATTAGGAAGTTCGGCGGCCTGCTGGCCGAACGGGTCGCCCGGGGCGACGCCGCGCCCGCGCACATCCTCGGGATAGGACTGAACGTCAACCAGACCGAAGTCCAACTGCCCCTGGACGCCACGCCCAAACCCACCTCGATGAGGCTCGAGCGCGGACGCGAGCTCGATCGAAGCAACGTGTGCCGCGCCCTCCTCCAGGAGTTGGACGTGTGGTATCGCCGGCTCGCGATGGAGCAGGGCGAGCGGATACTGGCCCGATGGCGGCTGCGCAGTTGCCTGCTGGGTGAGCAGGTCAACGCGCGCGTCGGGGGGCTCGAGGTGAGCGGGAAGGTGGTGGGAATCCGGAGTTCGGGCGAACTGATCCTCGAAGACACGTCGGGCCGGCAGCTTTTCCTGTCGGACGAGAAGACCCACCTGCTGCTCTGACGGGCCGGCTCAGCGCCCGATCAGCTCCGCCACCTGGATGGCCCTCAGCAGCGCTCTGGCCTTGTTGAGCGTCTCTTCGTACTCCGTCTCGGGCACCGAGTCCGCCACGACGCCGCCGCCGGCCTGGACGTAAGCGGTCTTGCCTGAGAGCACGATGGTGCGGATGGTGATGCAGGTGTCCATGTTGCCGCTGAAGTCGAAGTAGCCGACGGCGCCTCCGTAGGGCCCGCGCTTGGTGGGTTCCAGTTCGTCGATGATCTGCATGGCACGGACCTTGGGCGCCCCGCTCAGCGTGCCGGCGGGCAGGCAGGCTTTCAAGGCGTCCAGGGCCGTCATTTCGTCCCGCAGGTCGCCCCCGACCTCGGAGACGATGTGCATCACGTGGGAGTACTTCTCGATCACCATGATCTCGTGGAGAGCCACCGTGTTGTACTTGCTCACGCGACCCACGTCGTTCCGGCCCAGGTCGACCAGCATGATGTGCTCGGCACGCTCTTTGGGGTCGGCCAGCAGTTCCGCTTCGAGGCGTTCGTCCTCCTCCTCGGTTGCCCCTCTGGGCCGGGTGCCAGCAATGGGTCGGACGGTGACGCAGCGGTTCTCGACCTGGACCATTACCTCGGGAGAAGAGCCGATCAGGTGCAGGTCGTCCAGCTTGAGGAAGAACATGTAGGGGGAGGGGTTGACGACCCTGAGCGCACGATAGATGTCGAACGGGGCGGCGTTCGTCTCGGTCTTGAGCCGCTGGGACGGAACGACCTGGAATATGTCGCCGGCGCGGACGTATTCCTTTGCCTTCTCGACTGCGGCCAGGTACTCGTGGCGTTCGAAATTCGACTCGTAGGCCTGCGTGATCTCGCCGACGGGCTCGATGTCGTCGGTGACGGTTGTGAGCGGCCGCCGCAGCTTCTCGATGACGCGGTCGATTCTCTCGGTCGCCTGTCGGTATGCCTGCTCGGGCGACGTGCCGTCGGTGCGCTGGCTGCACACGACCTTGACCGTCTTGTTCAGGTGGTCGAAGATCAGTATCTCGTCGTAGAACATGTAGAAGATGTCGGGCAGGCCGCGATCGTCCTCCGGGCAGTCGGGCAGGTGCTCCACGAAGCGGACGACGTCGTAGCTCATGTAGCCGACGGCGCCGCACGAGAGCCGGGGCAGACCTTCCAGCGCGGCGAAGCTGAACTTGTCCAGATACTGGCGGAAGTCTTCGAGCGGGTTCTGCGTCTGCCAGGTCCTGGCCTCGCCGTCCTCCTGGACTTCCACCCGATTGCCCGCGCTCTTGAATAGGGCGAAGGGCGAGCTGCCCAGGAAGCAATAGCGACCGATCTTCTCCGGCCCGCTTGCGCTCTCCAACAGGAAGGCGTACGGGCCGGACGCGATCTTCTGGAAGGCCAGCACCGGCGTCAGCGTGTCGGCCATCAACTGCCGGTAGACGGGCACCACGTTGCCGCGGCCGAACAGGTCCCGGAACTGCTCGAAGGTCGGATGGTACTGAGGCTCCATGTGCATCCCCTCAGTCCTGCCAGGGCGGGCCACACCCCATGGGGCAAATAGGGAATTCCCTTGCGTTCCGTTTTCGTGCCTGCGTAAAATCAACCCTCAGAGCGCACTCGCTCTGCCGCAACCGCCTTTGCTCTGTTCGGGAGGGGCCCATGGCTGCCTACATCGTCGGCATGATCACAGGAACCGTCGCTCTGGTTTTTCCTTTGCTTTACCTGATGAACATCGACCGCTGCGTCGCGGAGATCCTCACCGAGCAGCCGGGCGCCAGCGTGGTCGAATTCCTCACCTACAGTCAGCACACGCTGGCCTACGTCATCGCCATCGTTGGTGCCGTCGTCCTGGTGCTCAGCACCGTCATGGTCGCCCTCACCGGAGTGATGCGGCTCAAGGAACGCCGTCAACTCCTGGGCCCTCTCCCGGCCTCCGCTGAGGCGCCGCCGGAAGTGCCGTTGCTCTGAGCGCGGCCCGAGTTCCCGCTTCGGGTGTCCGGATCCGGGGGGCGCGTCACATGCCGCGCGGCCGCTGCGGGGCCGGTTGGCCGTTCCGGATCCGTTTGACGAGCCGGTTGACGGCACTCAGGTAAGCCACGGCGCTCGCCTCGATGATGTCCGTCCTCGCCGCCCGTCCTCTTTCTGTGACGCCGTTGGCCGCTATCTCCAGCGTCACTTCGCCCATGGCGTCTTTGCCGCTGGTAATGGCGCGGATGCCGTAGTCGCGCAGTTCGCAACGGAGGCCCGTTATGCGATCCACCGCGCGGTAGACGGCGTCAATCGGCCCGTCGCCGATGGATGCGTCCGTCCTCACTTCCTCGCCGTTCACCTCGACGGACATGGTCGCCGTCGGCGTCACGTTGATGCCGCTGGTCGTGTGGAAGCTGATCAGCCGGAATATCTCCGGCACCTCCTCGGTCTCCTCGCGGACCAGCGCCTCGATGTCCTCGTCGTAGATCTCCTTCTTCTTGTCGGCCAGGCGCTTGAACTCCTGGAAGGCGTGTTCGATCTGCTCGTCGTCCAGATGTATGGCGAGTTCTTCCAGGCGCTTGAAGAAGGCGTGGCGTCCGCTGTGCTTGCCCAGCACGATGTGGCCGCTTTCCAAGCCGACGTCCTCGGGCCGCATTATCTCATAAGTGCTTTTCTTTTTCAGGACGCCGTCTTGGTGGATTCCGGCCTCGTGTGCGAAGGCGTTGCGGCCGACGACGGCCTTGTTGGGCGGCACGGAGACGCCGGTCACAGTGCTGACCAGCCGGCTGGCGTTCATGATCTGGCGGGTATTGACGCCGGTCTCGACACCAAAGAAGTCCGTGCGCGTGGCGATGGCCATCACTACCTCCTCGAGCGAGCAGTTGCCCGCCCGCTCGCCCAGGCCGTTGACGGTGCACTCGACCTGGCGCGCGCCGGCCTTCACTGCGGCCAGCGAGTTTGCCACGGCCATGCCCAGGTCGTCGTGGCAGTGCACGCTGATGACGGCCTGGCCGATGTTGCCCACCTCCGCCAGGAGCATCTCGATCAGTTCGGCGAACTGGAAGGGCACGGCGTAGCCGACCGTGTCCGGTATGTTCACCGTGGTTGCGCCGGCGTCGATGGCCGCCTCGACCACCTCGCGCAAGAAGTCGGGCTCGGTGCGCGAGGCGTCCTCAGGGCTGAACTCGACGTCGTCCTGGTACTGGCGGGCCCTCTTGACGCCCCGGACGGCCAGCTCGATGATCTTGGCGCGGTCCATCTTGAGTTTGTGCTCGCGGTGGATCCTGCTGGTAGCCAGGAAGACGTGGATGCGCCCTTTCCGGGCATCCTTGAGGGCCTCGCCGGCGCTGTCGATGTCGGCTTCCACGCAGCGGGCCAGGCCGGTCACGATCGGCTTGCTGACGGCCCGGCTGACCTCGCGCACGCTCTCGAAGTCCCCGGGAGACGAGATGGGGAATCCCGCCTCGATCACGTCCACGTTCAGGCGTTCAAGCTGATCTGCCACGCGCATCTTTTCGTCGAGCGTCATGGAGCACCCCGGCGCCTGTTCGCCGTCTCTGAGCGTTGTGTCGAAGATGATGATCCTGTCCTTGTTCGTTTCCATTTTGCCGTTCCTCTGCGTCCCGGTCCGGGCGCGCCTTACGCCGAGGCGCCGACCAGACCGCTGGAGTGCGACTCAAAAGAAAAAGCCCCGCGACCGATTGAGGCGCAGGGCTGAAACTGTCCGACTCAAGCGCAGGGTACAGACCCCGCCCGCCTCAACGCCCTGGCCAGAGCCAGGGAAGAGCTAGCCAGCGTAGTGCGAGGCTGTGAGCGGGCTTGGTCGACACCTGTTCCATGACATCCAGGATTATACGCCTCGTGACGGCTCGCTGTCAAGCCTCACGCGTCGCCCGCCGCGCACGTGCAGGCTATGGCTCGGGCTGGACTTCGGCGGCGGGCTCAGCCTGGAGTTCGGCAATCAGCTCCCGTGCGGACACGCTTCTGGCCCCCCCGTGGATGATGTGCTTGCGGAAGGCTTCCACGGCTTCCTGGCGCCGGTCGGGCAGGTCGGCGTAGGCCAAGCCGAGGTTGAAGTACGCGGGGGCGAACGTCTCGTCCAGCTCGATGGCCCTCAGGCAGAGCGGCATTGCTTCCTGCGGCTGGCCGAGCTGTAGTCGGGCAGCCGCGTAGTTGATCAGGCAGTTCCTCAGGAGGTCGTCGTCCCTGTCCGGCTGTTTCTGGAGGGCTTGCAGGGCCTGTTCATAGCGGTCCGCCGCCTGGTCGAATCTGCCGTCGGCGGCCTGGCAGACACCAAGTTGGAAGAACGTGCGCGGCGTCTCCGACCCCAGTTGCAGCGCGCTCAGGATGACGGCGTGCGCCGTGCCGTACTGCCGGCGATCGAGGAGCACGGCGCCCAGCTCTTCGAGGCGCTCTCGCCCCCGCTGCACCGCCAGTGCCAGATTCTCCGACGGTTCGACGGGTTTGGGCTCCGGCCGCGCCTCTTCGCCTTCACGCAGACGCGCCACCTCGCGCTCGAGCTGCTGGGCGAGCTGGGTCTGTTCGGCAAGGCGCGCCCTCAGCGTGGCCAGTTGGTCCAGGTCCTTGAGTTGCTCCCTCAGGCGCTCGCGCTCCGCGCGTAACTCCTCGTTCTCCGCTTTCAGGACGTTGAGCTGGCGGTACACCACTTCGTTCTCGTTCACCAGGTCTTCGTACTTCCGTTGCCATTCGCTTTCTTCGGCGGCGGGCTGTGCGGCCTTCTCTTCCGGCTTCCCGTCGCAGCTATTCGCCAGGCACACGAGCGCCAGGAGCAGGCACACCGTTGCGCCAACGATCCGGGCAGTTCTGTCCTTCATGGCGATGGTTCCATCCGTCGATAGGACACACCGTGGGGCAGATTCACTTGTCGGCTTATGATACTTCGCGCCCCTGATGGCCGCAACCGGCGCGTGGCGGTCACTCGAAGAGCCTGGCGATCTCATCCCGCGCGAAAACCGGCATGGGCGTGGGCTTGCCTTCGCGCACAATTCTCGCACCTTCGCCGCGGGGACGGACCTGCCCGACGTCGGCGCAGAGCGTGCCGAGCCCTTCGATTGCCGAGACGATCTTCTGGGCCTCGCCGGGCGGCGCGCAGATCAGAAGGGAGCCGCTCGAGATCGTCCCCAGCGGGTCGAGTCCGAAGTGACGGCAGAAGGCGCCGCCCGGCTCCACGATGGGGATACCTTCCTGCTCGACCATCATGCCGCAGCCCGCCGCTTCGGCCAGCTCCCAGAGCCCTGTGGCGACGCCGCCCTCGGTCGGATCGTGCATGGCGTGCACCTCTCCGGCCGCACAGGCGGCCATGGCCTCCGGCAGGACGCTGATGCCCGGCTCGTCCAGGAACCGCCGTGCGCGCCCGATCACCTCCTCCGCGAATGCGCCGCTGAGCTGCTCCCCGCGCTCGCGGGCCATGATCGCGGTCCCCTCGATCGGCACGCCCTTCGTCAGCAGGATGCGGTCGCCAGGGCGGACGCTTGCCTTGTCGACCAACTTGTCTGCGTCCACCTCGCCCAGCATCTGGCCGACCAGGATGGGCCGGTCCAGGCCGACGGTGACCTCCGTGTGGCCGCCGCAGAGCTCGCAGCCGATCTCGTCGAGGGCGCGCTGCACTTCGTTCCATATGCGGCGCACGAGGGCCTCGTCGGTTCCCTTCTCTGGCAGAAGGGCGGCGAGCAGGAACCACTTCGGACGGGCGCCCACGGTGGCGATGTCGTTCGCGTTCACGTGCACGACGTAGTGGCCGATGCGGTCCGTTGCGAACGTGATGGGATCGGTCTTGGCGACCAGGTAGGTGCCGTCCATGCGGATGGCGCAGACGTCCCGCCCGACCGCCGGCCGGATGACGACGCGCTCGTCCTCGATCACGTTTGAGTCCAGAAGATCGGCGAGCAGCCGCGGATCCAATTTGCCGGGTTCAAAGCACATTGTTCAGGTTCCGGATGTGGGTGAACCGCAGGATTCCCCCGCCGGCTCGGTCCGCCGCCGGCCCTCGACGTAGACCATCAGGATGGCGACGTCGGCGGGGGAGATGCCGCTGATGCGTGAGGCCTGCCCGAGCGAGAGGGGCCGTATGGCGCTCAGCTTCTCCCGGGCCTCCGCGCGCAGTTCGGGGATGGCTTTGTAGTCGATCCAGGACGGGATGCGCTTGTCCTCATTTCGATGGAACTTCTGGATCTGTTCCCGCTGGCGCTTGAGGTAGCCCTCGTACTTGGTCTCGATCTCGACCTGCTCGCGGACTTGCGGATCGGCGGCCAGCTCAGCCAGTCCCGGGTCGGCCTCTGCAAGCTGCTCCAGAGTCACCTCCGGCCGCCGGAGGAGCCGGGCGAGCGTCAGCCCGTCCCGGCGCGTCCGCTCAAGGTAGCGCAGGACCGCCGGGATCTTCTGTTCCTTCTCCTGCAAGCGCCGCCAGAGCTTGTCGGCGATGAGGCCATTCTCCCGCCCGTGCTTCATCAGGCGTCGGTCCGCGTTGTCCTGGCGCAAAAGCAGCCTATACTCCGCCAGTGACGTGAACATGCGGTAGGGCTCCTCGGTGCCCTTTGTGACAAGGTCGTCGATCAGAACGCCGACGTACGCCTCGTCCCTACCGAGCACCAGGGGCTCCTTGCCCTGGAGCTTCCGCGCGGCGTTGACGCCGGCCACGATGCCCTGGGCGGCGGCTTCCTCGTAGCCGCTGGTGCCGTTTATCTGGCCCGCGTGGAAGAGGCCCTCGACGCGCTTCGTCTCCAGGCTCGGCCGGAGTTGGGTGGGCGGGACCCAGTCGTACTCCACGGCGTAGCCGTAGCGCATGATCTGCGCATGCTCCAGGCTCTCGATGCTGTGGATCATGTCTTCCTGCACGTCACGGGGCAGGCTGGTGAACAGGCCGTTGCAGTAGACCTCGAGCGTGTCGCGCCCTTCGGGTTCGAGGAAGAGCAGGTGGTGCTCCTTGTCCGGGAATCGCAGGACCTTGATCTCGATGGAGGGGCAGTAACGTGGTCCGGGGCCGGCCTTGATCTGGCCATCGTAGAGCGGCGCGCGATCGAGCCCGGCCAGGATGATCTCGTGCGTGCGCAGGTTCGTGCGCGTCATGTGGCAGGGCAACTGCTCCCGGGTGATGCGGTCGGTTGAGAAGCTGAACGGGCGCGGGGCGGGGTCGCCGTGCTGGGGTTCGAGCCCTTCGTAGTCTACTGTGCGGCCGTTGACCCGGGGCGGGGTATCGGTCTTGAGGCGCCCCACCTCGAGCCCGGCCTCCCGCAGGCTGTCGGAGAGCCCCTCCGCGGGCGGCTCGCCCATTCTTCCGCCCGGCCTGACGGACGGCCCGAAGTGGAGGACGCCGTTGAGGAACGTGCCCGTCGTCAGGATGACGCAGTCCGCCCGGTAGTCGTCGCCGGCGCGGGTGCGCACGCCCCGTATCCGGCCACTCTCGATCAGGAGCGACGTGGCCATGCCCTGGCGGAGGAGCAGATTCCCCTGCGCCTCCAGGCGTCGCTTCATCTCGACGTAGTAGGCATTCTTGTCCGCCTGGGCGCGAGGCGAGTGCATCGCCGGCCCCTTGCCCGTGTTGATCATGCGGAACTGGATGCCCGTGGCATCGATCACCTTGCCCATTTCGCCGCCCAGGGCATCTATCTCGCGCACGAGCTGCCCTTTGGCCAGGCCGCCGATGGCCGGGTTGCAGCTCATCCGGGCGATGCTGTCCAGGTTCATGGTGAGCAGGACCGTCCGCGCGCCCATCCGGGCGGCGGCCAGCGCCGCCTCGCACCCGGCGTGCCCGGCTCCCACGACGACGATGTCGAAATCCAGCTCGCGCATTGGTCTCAGGAGCGGACCGGCAAGGAAAAGGGGATCGAGAACAGACGAGAGCCCATTCTACTTCTGCTCGGCTGCGCTGCACAAACGCCGCCGGGCCACGTGGCTGCCTCCCTTCGGTTGAGCCCGCGCTGTTGCTGGCGATAGGATGGTCGCCTCGTTCCCGTGCTGGAGACGCCGAGATGACGGAAGAAGAAGCCAAGGCCGCTGGCCGGGCAAGCGGGCGGGCGCGCCGCGCCATCTGGGCGCTGGTGGCCGGTGCCCTCGCCATCGGGCTGGCCGCCATCTTCGTGCGGCTCCGGGAGGAGGGGCTTGGCCTGAGCGCGACGGCCTTCTGGCGGCTTGCCCTGGCGCTGCCCCTGTTCTGGGTATGGCTCGCCGTGGAAGGGCGATCCGGCCCGGGTTCGGCCCCGCGCCGATTCTCCCGCGGGGACGCCGTGGCGCTGATGATCCCCGGTCTGTTCTTCGCGGGGGACCTCGCGCTCTGGCACTGGTCCATTGAACTGACGACGGTGGCGAACGCTACGCTCTTTGCCAACTGCGCGCCCATTCTGGTTTCGCTCGTGGCCTGGCTCTGGATGGGCGAGCGCCTTCGCTGGGTGTTTGTCGCGGGACTCGTCTGCGCGCTGGCCGGCGCGGCCGGCGTGGTGGGTTCCAGCTTCGAGCTGGGCGCCCAGAACGTGCGCGGCGACGGGCTCGGTCTGCTGACCGCTGTGTTCTACGGCGCCTACATCCTGTCCGTGAAGAGGGTGCGCGCCCGTTTCTCGACGCCGGTGGTCATGGTGTGGAGCATCCCGGTAGCCTGCGCCGTTCTGCTGGTGGTGGCGTTGGCTTCAGCGGAGACGCTGACTCCGGCGACGGCGCGTGGTTGGCTCGTGCTGCTGGGCCTGGCCGTGATATGCCAGGTTGGGGGGCAGGGGCTGATCGCGTACGCGCTGGCGCACTTGCCGGCCAGCTTCTCTTGTGTGAGCCTGCTGATCCAACCGGTGGCGGCAGCCGTTTTCGCCTGGCTCATCCTCGACGAGACGCTGGGACCTCTCCAGGCCGGGGCGGGCGTGCTGGTGCTGGTGGGCATCTACCTGGCCCGGCGGGGCAGCCGAGAGTGACGCCCGTGGGCAGCGGCCCTCACTCAGCGCGCAGGCCCGCGGCGTTGTCGCCCGCGAAAGCTTGAAGCGTGGGGCCATGCTTGCTAGGATATGGGTGAGCCGTGGTGAGCATAGCTCAACTGGTCAGAGCACCAGACTGTGGCTCTGGGGGTTGAGGGTTCGAGTCCCTCTGCTCACCCCAACCGATGGGCCAGAGGCCCGGCGGAGCGTTCGCGCCCTGCCGGGCCTTTCTTC
>CAZSET010000052.1:0-18499 GCA_964605915.1 uncultured candidatus Brocadiaceae bacterium
TTACGACAAACCGGCGTCCAAAGTCGCCCCCAAAAGCTTGAGAAATCCCCCATTTTCCCCCAAACTGCGGAAGTTGGGCTAAGTGCCGGCCCCTCCGTTTCAGCGCGGAAGCGCCGGGCGTATAATGGCACCCCTGTCCCGGCGGACCTGTGTGCGGCGCTGCCGGGCCATTCCGGGCGCTCGACGCGAGCTACGGGCATGAACGTCAAGGCCGTCTTCTTCGACGCGGGCAACACACTGATCTATCCGGAATCCCCGATCGGCGAAGTGTATGCCCGCGCGCTGGGCAGGGCCGGCATCCATGCCGACGCCGGGGACGTGGAGCGGCAGTTCCTGGAGGCATGGGCCCGCCTCCGTCGGCAACACGGGTCCGGCCGCCCGGCCTACGGGAGCAGCGAGCCGGAAGCCATGGACTGGTGGCGACGCGTGGTGCGCGAGAGCTTCCGGCCCTTCGGCCTGCCAGAGGATTTCGAGGACCTCTTCCTCGCGCTGTGGGAGCATTTCGCTGCCGGCTCGGCCTGGCGCGTATACGACGACGTGTGGCCGACGTTCGACGCGCTGAAGCGGCTCGGCGTGCGCATCGGCCTGATCAGCAACTGGGACGCGCGGCTGCCTAGATTGCTCCGGGAGTTGGGGATCGCGCGGCACCTGGACTGGACCATCATCTCGTTCGAGGCGGGGGCCGAGAAGCCGGACGCGGCCATCTTCCGGAAGGCCGTGCACGGGTGCGGCTTCCCGGCCGGGCAGCTCGCGCACGTCGGGGACACCTACGAGGAGGACGTCTTGGGGGCGCGCGGGGCGGGAATACAGAGCGTCTGGCTGAGGCGCGACGAAGCGGAGCCGGCACTGGCCGACGCGCCGACGATCAAGCGACTAACGGAGCTTCCCGCCGTGCTCACTTAGCCTTGCGTTGCGGGCTGTCCCTCAGCGACGGCTGCACTGGCGGGTGCGCGGGCCTCTGCCACCGCCTGGGCCAGGACTTCGACGGCGCGACCAAGCTGAACGTCGACGAACTCCTCGACCTCTTCTTCCTCGGCGTCGCCTCC
This sequence comes from uncultured candidatus Brocadiaceae bacterium, assembly GCA_964605915.1. GTDB lineage: Bacteria > Planctomycetota > Brocadiia > SM23-32 > SM23-32 > DAOVRD01. The sequence continues at coordinate 1,047 of CAZSET010000052.1, forward strand.
GGCGGAGGTCTCCTGTTCGGGCTCGGGGGGCTCGGGGGGGCCGGGCTCGTCGCCCTCGCGCGGGATGGGATCGTACTGCAGCTGACTGTTCAGGTGCCGGAACAGCTCCCGCGTATCGTCATCAGAGAGCTTGACTTCGATATCCGGCTTTATGCCTTTGCCCTCAATCAGTACCTCGTTGGGAGTGTAGTAGCGCCCGATCGTGAGCTTGACCGCCCCCTCTTCATCACCGGGATACTCGATGACCTTCTGGACGCTCGCCTTGCCGTACGTGGTCTCACCCACCAGTACGGCCTTCTGATGATCGTGGAGGGCGGCGCTCACGATCTCGGCGCCGCTGGCGCTGAAGCGGTTGATCAGCACCACCACCGGCAGCTTCTCCCAGTCCATTCCGCCATGCGCGTAGAGCAGAGAGGGCGAGCCACTCCGCCCTTTGGTGCTCACTATGATCTCGTCATCCAGGAACAGGCCGGCGCAGTCACGCGCCGTCTCCAGCAGCCCACCCGGGTTGAACCGGAGGTCCAGAATGAACCCTTCGATGCCCTGTCCCCGCAGGTATTCGGCGGCCTGCTGCAGCTCCTTGGCTGCGTTCTTACTGAAGTAAGCGAGCTTGACGTATCCCAGCTTCGGCTCGCCGTCGATAAGCCGGACGATTTCCACGGAGGACAGCGTAATGACGTCTCGGGTAATGGTGATCTGCTCCCTATCGCCGCCATTGGCCCGGACGACGGTGATGGTGACGTCCGTGCCCACCTTGCCGCGCAGGATTTCCACGGCGTCGTGCACGCTCTCGAAGTCAGCCGTCTTAATCAGCTCCTCGCCCTCACGGACCTCCACGATTAGGTCGCCCGGCAGCAGGCCCGTCTTCGACGCCGGAGTCCTGGGCAGCGTCTCCTCTATCTGGACGGCCTTCTTGGCCGCATCGTAACTTATGCGGATGCCCAGGCCGCCGAACTCCCCCTCGATCTCGCCGCGGAACTCCTTGTATGCGACGGGCGGGATGTAAGAGCTGTGCTTGTCCAGCCGGCTGAGCATCCCCTTGTAAGCCCCGATTCGCAGATTGTCGAAGTCCAGTTCCTCGACGTAGCGCTCTTCCATTGCCACGGCAAGGCGCACGACCGGCGGGAGGAAGTCCTCACGCAGGGCCCGCCCGCGCTCGTTCAACGACAGGCCGAGCGCGGGGCCGAAGCCCAGCCCAACCGCCAGGCCGAGCAAGACCGCCAGCCATGTCCCGCTTCTGCGCATCCCGTCCACGCCTCCTTCTCGCATGCAGGTCGCCCTGCGCCCGTCGCGCCTAGCCCGCCGCCGCCGGGACGACCTCTTCTCCCACTTGCGTCAGCTCGGCCGAGAGGATCTCGATGGCGCGTTCCAGCTGGGTGTCTCGGAACGGCTCTTCGGCGTCCTCCCCGGTCTGATCGTCCGCATCTGCGCCGGCCTCCTCCGCCTCGCCGACGGGGGACCCCGCCGCGACAGCTTGTTCCGCCCCGACGAGGTGAAGCGCCAGCTTGCGGGTATCCTCATGCGACAGCTCAACCTCCACGTCCGGCTCCACGCCCTCTCCATCGACGGTCCGTCCCTCTGGTGAGTAGTAACGGGCGCAGGTCAGCCGAATGGTGCCTTCATCGAACGGGCTCGGCATCAAGGTCTGGATGCCGGCCTTCCCGTAAGTCTTCTCGCCGACGAGGGCGGCCCTCTGATGGTCCTGCAATGCAGCGGCGACGAGCTCCGCCCAGCCAGCCGTGAACCGGTTGACCAGGACGACGACGGGCAGGTCGACGTTTGCCCCTCCCTGGCGGGCCCTGAGCACCGTCTCAGGGCCGCGCCGACCCCGTATCACGGCTATCGGCTCGCCGTCAAGAAACAGCCCGCTCACGGCCCTGGCCTCGCGCTCCCGTCCGCCGGGATTGTACCGGAGGTCCAAGACCAGGCCAGCCATCCCCTCCGAGCGCAGCTCGTCAAGGGATCGTCCCAACTGATCGGCCGAGCCCTGTCCGAAATGCCCGAAGCAGACGTAGCCGATGCCAGCATCGGCCCCTATTATCTCCGCAGCCAACACGGCCGGAGGCGCCTCGGGCCCCGGCCGCCGAATGGTCACCTCCGACTTCCGCGACTCGTCCAGGCGCAAAACGGCGACGGTCAGCTCCGTCCCCGGTTGGCCCCGAAGTGCCCTGAAAACGTCGTAGGCAGTTTCCATCTCGCTCACCTTGGAAACGGCGGCCGTGGGCTCCTCCTCCGTCTCGGCGACGCCGTCCTCGGCCGTCATTTCTTCGGAAAGCGCGTCCGTCTCCGGGCGGGATTCCGCCAGCTCGATGACCAGGTCCCCGGGCAGGAGCCCTTCCGCAAAGGCAGACGTGCCGGGGATGCACTCATCGATGATAGCGGCCTTTGACACGGGGTCGAAGCGGACCTCGAAACCCGGGGCGACGCGCCCGTCGTCTGCCTGCAGCTCCTGAAGCATCTCCGGGGGCCAGTAAGCACTGTACGGATCAATCTCCGCCAGCATCCCCTGGCACGTGCCTGCCACCAGGTCCTTCAGGTCCACGGCCTCGACGTAGCGTAGATCGACCTGCGTGGCCAGCCACGCGACCGGCCGGACGAATGCCTCATCCAGGCCCTTGCGTCCGTCAGCCTGGGCCCGGACCAGCGCCGAACTGATCGCCAGTCCGACCGCCAGACCGGTGAGAAGCCCTATGAAGATGCTTCTTGCTCGCATCGCGGGAATCCGTGCTCTCTACACGTCATCAATGACCCCAGGACGTCTCAGACGACAAAACTCAGCCGGCCGAAACCGTTCGAGGGGGCCATTACGTCCAGGGGCTGCGCCAGCGTGCCACGCGCATTGGCAGGTCGCAGGTATCGACGGTATCAGCCGCACTACCAATCCATCATACCTCTGGCCCGGCCGGGGGGTCAAGGGTTGCGGCCGCCGGACAACACGCTATGAAACTGGGGACGAGTCAGTTGCGGCCGCACCTGCACCTGCAGCGCCGGCTATCGACGCACCCCTGGCCCGGTATGGCTCAGTCCACGGCGGCCAGGCCATAGACACGCTCCCAACACGACGGGCACAACGAGCAGGACGTTTTGGCCTGGCACCTCCGCCGTGCTCGTCGTGCCGTAGTGGCATGGCTCCGCCGTTCTCCGTGCCCCGCGCGGGCGGCCGGCAAGCTCTGTGCCTGCTATGTAGAAGCGTGTCAAGGCCAGCAGTCGGAGGTCGATGGACGACGCCGCGCCCGTCAGTAGTCGCGGTCCGCCCGGCCGAACATGGTGGGCTTGTCCCAGCTTTCGCCCCCGCGCATGACCCACTTCGCAGCGGCCTCGACCATGTCGTCGGCGCCGTCCCGGCAAGGGCCGAAGGTCCTCTCGCGCAAGGTGTCATCCGAGATGCCCGCGGTCTCCCCTTCGGGGCCGGCCAGGCGGGGCTCCTTACCCATGATGGCGCCCATCCGTTCCACGATCTCGCGCACGCGTACGATCGGTCCGGCACAGTTCAATGCGAACGGCGGGTTCGCGCAGTGCCCGAGCGCCCGGAGGGCCACGTCGATGGCATCCCGCTGCGAGACCAGGTTCACGGCCGGCACCGCCAGGGAGACGGCCTCATCCTGCCACACCATGCGGGCCATGTCGACTAGCACGCCGTAGGCCAGGTGCTGCGCGTAGGCCAGGCGGAAGAAACAGAGCGCCTGCGCCGGTGACATCATGGCCGTCGTCCGGAAGGAGCTTTCCCGCGCCACGATGCTCCAACCGTAGACGCCCTGCGGCGCCAGGTCGTCGGTTTCCCGGCAGCCGCCGTGCTGACGTGGGACCGGCGGATACGGATTAGTAGAGGAAAACACAACGATGGCGGAGTCGCGGAGCTTCTCCCCCACCAGGTAGGGCACGATGCTATTGAGGTGAAACGCCCGGCGCCAGTCCTCCGATGTGCCGAACTTCACGCCGAGCATGTAGATGACGTGGGGCGCATCCGGCAGCGTGTCCAGGAAGGCGCGCTCCGTCAGGTCGCCCGCAACGACGTCGACGCCCAGCGCCAGGAACCTCTCCTTCGCGCGGCCCGCGGGGTCGGAGAACCGGCTGACCGCGAGGACCCGTCTCGACGCGCCGGCCTGCAGATCGGCACGCACGATCGTCTCGACCAGCTCGGGACCCATCTTGCCGCCGGCGCCGAGTACCAGCACGTCGCCTTGGAGCCCGCCCAAGAACGCCACCAGCGCATCCGTCGGCTCCGTCATGAAGTCGCAGAGCTGCTCGGCCGTCTCTATGTCGCTCATCTTCATGGGCACCGGTCTCCCTCCGCGTCAGGACGTGCCGACCTCGCGCTTCAACTCGTCCAGGTGTTCGGCGAGGTATCCGTCATCGTTGAGCAGCGGGTGTGCAGCATAGCGGTCCCGGATGACATCGGCCAGGCCCGCTCGCCCCGACTCGTAGAAGCAATGGGGTGCCGGCAGCAGCCCGAGCTGCGTCAGCCGGCACTTGACGCCCCACACGGAGTTCTCGAAGCCCCCGAGCGCGTCGAACAGGGCGCCGTTGCACATATTGACCAGGTGGGCCAGCTCCTTCTCGCCGATCGGCAGCGTCCACTCGGCGCCGTCCCGCGCGGCCACCACCGCCGACGCCCACCAGACCCCGGCGCGCGTGTCTGTGGCGAAGTGGCCGAGCAGCCCGGCGTTGTAGCGCATCACGACTTCCCGACCATCGACGCGGAACGGGAAACGCCCTCCCAGGTCTGACACGATCCGGTCGTCGTTGCCGCTGGCCAGGACCAGGCTCTCCCTCCTGGGGCTTCGCGCCGCCGCCTCCAGCATGAGCTGGGAGCGGTAAGTGTCGAACGACGCGCCCTTCGCGCCGCAGGCGATGCGGAACACGTCGAGCCACAGGGGCAGGCTGTACTCGCGGCTGCCGGAGACCGCCCTCTGAAGCTCGAACCCGAAGATGGGGATCACCGAGGCGATGTCTTCCAGGAGCCGAACCACGCCCTGGTCGTCGGCATCCGTAAAGGCCGTAGGCGCGACCATCACGACGTCGAATCCGTTTCGGGCGGCGGCCTCGGCCTGCAGGCGGACCTGTTCTCCGCCCACGGCGGCCATCAGGAACACGTCGCCGCCGCCGTACTGCCGGACCGTCTCCGCAACGACCTCGAGCCAGCGCCTGTAGAGCGCCAGGTCACCGCCGGCGAACTCGCCCGTGTGCGCCCCCGGAATGACGGTCTTCGCCCCGCTGCGGATGTAGTAAAGGGTGAGCAGCCGCTGCCAATCCTCCAGCATCTTCTTGCGCTCATCGAGCGCCAGCGGGCTGGGCACCCAGACGCCGCCGCGACGCATTACGCGAAGCTTCTCAGCCGGGAGTTCAACGAACGCCATGTCTTAACGCGCCTCCAACGGGCCGGTCATCTGATGGGCCCGCGCGGACCTTCCGCCGCGGGCCGGCCGAACAGCATGAACTCGAAGACGTGCACGGTTTCGCCGCCGAAGTTGTCCAGTATCTCCAGCTTCACCTCGGATGCGCGCACACCCGGCGGCAGTGCGAAGATGCTGCCGCTGAACCACGGGTAGGCCGTGAACGTGGCGGGCACGGCCTGCCAGCCTGCCTCGCCCGGCCCGCGCACCCAGAGCCTCAGGTCCTTGTAGAGCATCCGCTGATAGTCGCGCACCCAACGCTTCAGGACGATGAAGTGGTCCAGGAGGTAAGGCTCCTCGCCCGGCAGGTCGAAAGCGATCCATTCGCCTTCGACTCCGTCCGGGCACCAGTAGGTGATCCTGGAGCGGTCGACCGCTTGCTCGCCGCCATAGCCCGGATTCTGGGGAAAGTACGGCCCCGGGGGATCCGCGCTGACGCTTGAGACGGCCTTGACCGACAGTGGGATCTCGCCCAGGTCGGGGATGCGGTCCAGGCCCCACGCGCCCTCCGCCCCGACGCGGGTGAGCACGTCCCTCGAAGCTCCCAGGTCCGTCCCGTCTTCCGCCGCGCCCCGGGCGGGGGAGCCCTCCTGGGGCCGGTAATCGCCGCGGTCGGGCGCGACGAACAGGGGATCACCGGCCCGACCGTTCGCCTCCCAGCCCTTGGCCCGCATCTCGTCCACCGTGAAACACATGCCGTCCCAATGCCGCTGCCAGAACAGGCAGCCGGGCAGGACGCCGGGCTGGTACAGGTTCCAGTCCAGAACGAGGCCCTCGACGATGCCGGCCGCCTCGTGAAACCCGACGGGCTGGCCTGCCAGGATGTTGTTCTTGACCGCGGGCCGCACGTCGAAGTCCGGCGCGTTGACGATCACACCTGTCTCCAGGTTGCCGCAGATGGTGTTGTGGATCAGGTGCGCATTGATGCAGTGCTTCGGGTTCATGCCCACGTTGCCCCAGCCGCAGAAGTTGTGGCGGATCGTCGTCTGCGAGGCCGGGGCCATCACGGAGTTGGTCTCGATGCCGACCGTACAGTTGCAGATGCAGATGTTGCCCTCGATCAGGTTCCGCTCGCAGTTCTGCCTCGGGCCGCGGTAATCGGTCAGGCGGATGCCGGCCTTATCGTTGAAGTAGCAGAGGTTGCGCCGGATGACGCAGTCCTCCGCGCCGGAGACGAATATCCCGAACGACTCGCCCCCGCCGCGCACGTCGTGGACGGTGTTGCTGCGAATGGCCAGCCGCTTGGCGTTCTCCGGCGAGTTCGCCCGCGCGTGGATGCCGAACACGTGCGTGCCGCGCTCATGCTCGACGGACATGATGTCGTGGACGTGGTTGAACTCGATGACGGCGTCGTCAATCGGCGAGCGGCGTTCTTGCGGCCCCCGGGCGGAGTCGCTGAGTCGGATGCCGTTGGCGGTGTAGTTGCGGACCTCAAATCCGGAGATCGTGACGCCGCGCGCGCAGATGTCGAAGCCGCACTCCCGCTCGCCCTGCCCGTCCAGGACGGGGCGCGCGCCCTGGGCTGCGACGAAGCGCACGTCGTCCACGCGCACGTAGACCGTTTCGGGATAGACGCCCGCCTCCACGACCACCGTGTCCCCGGGGCGGGCGGCATCCGCCGCCTTCTGGAGGGTCTGCCAGAGACGGACCCGGGCGCCCGAATTCGCCTCCACGGCGTTCGGATCGGCCGCGACATAGTGCGTCCGTCCCTCGGTCGGCTCCACAACCTGTCCCCCAACCCGCACCACGCCGAGCAGCGAAGCCAGCACTGCCCATAACGCCAGAGACATCGCGAGTCTCGTCCTGGACATTGTCTCACGCGCGGTCAGCATAGGCCGGGGATGCCGCGCCCGCGGGCGCGCCTGTCTGTGTGGGTCGGGCTACAGGTGCCTAAGGCGCGGTCGTCGATCAAGGGGCCGTCGGGACCTCGGCCGATCCGCCCAACAGACCGGAAACGAAGTCCCAGATCTGCGCCCGGAAGATGAGGCCGACGATGACCAGGATCAAGAAGATTCCGCCCTCGATCAGGTAAGGCAACAGCTTCCTGAACTTCTTCTTGCGCCCGTAGGAGCGGCTGGCCTTGTCGAACTGCGTCAGCATCTGGTGGAGCTCCGCCCTGGCGCCCCGCTCCTCCGGCTTGGGCGTGGTCACGTGCTTGGCGAAGTCCTTGGGGAACTCCGGTGCAAGCTCTTTGTAGGAGCCCGCCGGCTGCCAGTCGCCGCGCGAGCCGACCCGACGCGCCGGGGTGTCTTTTGTGACCTGCCCTTTGTTTATGCGCTCCCTGATGTCGCCGACGGACATGCGGCGCCTTTCCGCGCGTTTGCCCACGACGACCTTCATCTCCCACATGTCCCCGGCCGATGCCCGTTCCTTCAGCCCCAGCTCCTTGACGACGTCCCGGTCACCCACGCATTCGTCCCGGATGACCTGGCAGAGATCCTGGGCCGTCTGGATGCGCCTGTCGGGTTCCTTGGCCATCATGCGCTCGATGGTGAGCGAGATGCCACGCGGCAGGCCGGGACGCACGCTTTGCGGTGACTTGACGGTCTCCTTGAGGTGCTTCTGGTAGATCTCCAGCACGGAGTCGCCGCTGAACGGGAACTCGCCCGTCACCATGTGGTACCACGTGGCCCCGAGGGAGTAGATGTCTGCCCGGGCGTCGGCCCGCTTGGCGTCGGTGACCTGTTCGGGTGCCATGTAATGCGGGGTGCCCATGCTGGTGCCGGTGCGCGTCAGGGCCGTCATCTCCGCGTCCACCTGCCGGGCCAGCCCCAGGTCCGCCAGCTTGGCCACGCCGTCCTTGGTGACCATGATGTTGTCCGGCTTGATGTCCCGGTGCACTAGGTTGTTGGTATGCGCGTAGACCAGGGCTTCGGCGATTTGGAGGATGATGTCCGTGGCCTCTTCCGGCGCCATCGCGCCGCCTTCTTCCAGCATGTCGCCCACGGTCTTGCCCTGAATGAACTCCATGGCGAAGTAGTAGTGCCCACGGTCCTCCCCGACTGCCAGGCCGCGCACGATGTTCTTGTGCTGAAGCTTGATGGAGGCCTGCGCCTCGCGGAAGAACCGCGTCAGGAAGGAGCGCTGCTTGGCCAGTTCCCGGGAGAGGACCTTCACGGCCACCTTCTGCTTGTCCGGCCCGGCGCCCATCCACACGCTGCCCATTCCCCCCTCGCCCAGCTTGCGGACGACGGTGAACTCGCCCAGCTTATCTATGTTCAGGTCGCCGGCCAGGTTCTGGAGCTTCTCAGCCACGTTCTGGTCCAGCATGCTGGTCAGGACCGTACAGTCCCAGACGGGGATCTTGGAGCCTTCCTTCTGCTTCTGCTCCTGATACTCCAGGCAGGTCTTCAACTGATCCCGCGTCAGGACCTTCGTCTGCATCGCCAGTCGCAGAAAGCGTGTCTCCTGTGGCGTGGCCATTGCACTCCTCCCGGGCCGCGACCCCAATCTTGACTCGGTCCCCCTAAGACCCGGTCTACGCCGGGTCCAGGCCGCTCGATGCACGTCGACTGCAGTCCGCCGCAGGTGCCAGGCACGGCCTCCGCCGTGCGCCCCTGGCACCGCGCGCTGACGCCCCCAAAGTCTATGCCACCCGACCGGCATTGTCAATACTGAGAGCGTGCCACAATCGTCCAAACGTCCGCGAGAACGCCCACGAGGACGCTCACGGCGGCCTTTGCAGGCCTCCGGCAGACTTCTCACAGATGCTTGAGCGGTCGCTCGGCTTTCCGCGTCTTGACATGCCGGTCGTCCGCCAAGCATAATGCTTCTTGCCCCCCACCTCGACGGAGCGGTCGGTGTGCAAACCCCCCTTTACAGGTTGCATCTTGAGCGTGGCGCTCGTGTCGTCGACTTTGCGGGCTGGCAGATGCCCGTGCAGTTCACGGGCATAATCGAGGAGCACCGCCACACGCGAAGGGCGGCCTCGCTGTTCGACTGCTGCCACATGCCCGAGTTCCACGTCCGCGGGCAGGACGCGGCGCAGGCACTTGCCGGCGCCCTGGCATGCCGCGTGGCCGACCTGTCCGTGGGCCGGTGCCGCTACGGTTTCGCGCTGAACGAGCACGGCGGCGTGCTCGACGACCTGGTCTGCTGCCGGCTCGCCGACGACGAGTACATGATCGTCGCGAATGCCGGCCGGCGGGAAGTCGATGCGACAACGCTGAGCGAACGCCTGGGCGGGCGGGCCGAGTTCGAGGACGTCTCCGACCGGACGGCCAAGATCGACATTCAGGGGCCGAAGTCCTTCGACGCGCTCCGTGCAGCCTGTCCCGCCTTGCCCCGTGACTTGCCCTACTACGGCTGCTGCCGCGCGGCGGTGGCCGGGGTAGAAGCGCTGGTGAGCCGCGCCGGCTACACCGGTGAGCTCGGCTATGAGGTATACGTGTCCTCCGAGGACGCCGGGCACGTTTGGGGAGCCCTGCTGGAGATTCCGGACGTGCGCCCGGCCGGGCTCGGAGCGCGGGACACACTGCGCCTCGAGATGGGCTATCCGCTCTACGGGCACGAACTCAGCGAAGAGATCACCCCTCCGGAAGCCGGGCTCGACTGGGCCCTGCCGCACGGGACGGACTACGTGGGCGGAGAGGCACTGGCGACCCGGGAGCCGGCAAGGCGGCTGGTGGGCGTGCGCCTGGAGGGACGGCGCGCGGCACGCGAGGGCGACGCACTGACGGCCGACGGCACGGTCGTCGGCACGGTGACGAGCGGGAGTTTCGCGCCGAGCCTGGGCTGCGCGGTGGCCCTCGGTTACGTCGAACTGCCTCACGGCGATAGGGGAGAACCGCTCGCCGCGAACGTCCGCGGGCGGCCCGTGTCCGGCCGGGTGTCCGCTCTGCCCTTCTACCGGGACGGCACTGTGCGGGTGAAGCTGGGGGGAAGCACAGCGGGACCGCCAGATCAAGACCCCGAAACGGAGCGGCCATGATACCGAAGGACTGCCGTTACACGAAGGACCACGAGTGGATCCGGCCCGAGGGCGACACCGCCGTGACGGGCATAACCGAACACGCGGCGGAGCAAATGGGCGACCTGACGTTCGTCGAGATGCCCCAGGTGGGGAACGAGCTGAAGGCGGGCGATACGGCCGGCTGTGTCGAGTCGGTCAAGGCCGTCAGTGACGTGTACGCCCCCGCCAGCGGCGAGGTGATCGAGGTCAACGGAACGCTGGCGGACGATCCCGGCCGCCTCAACGCCGACCCCTACGGCGAAGGGTGGCTGTGGAAGATGCGCCTGTCCGACCCCGAGGAACTCGAGGACCTGATGGACGCGGACGCTTACGAAGCCTACCTGGCCGCGGAGGAAGGCTGAGCGCCGCCCGAGCGACGCGGAGGATCAATGAGCTACGTCAGCAACACGGACGAGCAACGCCGGGAGATGCTGGCGGCGATCGGCGTCGAGAGCATCGACGATCTGTTTGCCGACATCCCTGAGGAACTGCGCTCCGGGCCGTTGAACCTGCCGCCCGGCCGCTCCGAGATGCACGTGATGCGCCTGATGCACGAGCTGAGCGAGCGCAACGCCGCGCACCTGGTCAGCTTCCTGGGGGCGGGCTTCTACGACCACTACATCCCCGCCGCCGTGGACGCGCTGCTGCGGCGGGGCGAGTTTTACACGCCCTACACCCCCTATCAGCCCGAGGCATCCCAGGGCACGCTGCAGGCCATCTACGAGTATCAGACCGCCATCTGCCGCCTGACCGGCCTCGATGCGGCGAACGCCAGCCTTTACGACGGCGGCACCGCCCTATATGAGGCCGCTATGATGGCCCTGCGCGTGACCGGCCGCAACAAGATACTGCTCGACAGCGGCGTCAACCCCATCTATCGCAACATGCTCCACTGCTACACGAGTAACCTGCACATCGACTTCGTCGAGGTGCCCGTCGTCCACGGTCAGACCCAGCGCGAAGTCGTCGATGAGTATCTCGACGAGGAGACGGCGGCCATCGTCGTGCAGAACCCGAACTTCTTCGGCGCCATCGACGACCACAGCGACGTGGTGGAGATGGCTCACTCGGTGGGGGCGCTGGCGGTGATGAGCACCTACCCCATCAGCCTGGGGCTGCTGAAGTCGCCCGGCGAGATAGGCGTGGACATCGCCACCGGCGAGGGTCAGAGCCTGGGGCTGCCCCTCTCGTTCGGGGGCCCGTATCTCGGCTACATGGCCTGTCGCAAGGACCTGATCCGCCAGATGCCCGGCCGGATAGTGGGAGCCACGCAAGACGCGGCGGGCCGGCGCGGTTTCGTGCTCACGCTCCAGACCCGGGAGCAGCACATCCGCCGGGAGAAAGCGACCAGCAACATCTGCACCAACGAGTCGCTGTGTGCCCTGGCGGCCGTCGTTTATCTGACGGTCGTCGGCAAGCACGGCCTCCGCGAAGTGGCCCGTACCTGTGCGGACAAGGCCGAGTACGCCCGGCGGCGGATCGAGGCCATTCCGGGGGTGAGCGTGAAGCGCGACGCGCCGACGTTCAATGAGTTCGCGGTGGAGCTTCCGGCCGACGCCGCAGAGGTGGCCGGGGCGATGACCGAGAAGGGATTCGCTGCCGGGTTCCCCCTCGGCCGCTACTACCCGGGCATGGAGCGCTACCTGCTGGTGGCCGTGACCGAAAGGCGCACCAAGGAAGAGATCGGACGCTTTTCCGAAGCCATGGAGGGCGTGCTGTGGAACTGATCTACGAGAAAAGCGTGCCGGGAAGGCGGGGCTTCCGCCTGGGCCGCAACGACGTGCCGTCCAGGGCGGAACTGCCCGAGCAGTACCTGCGCCGGGAAGCCGCCGAGCTGCCGGAAGTCAGCGAGCTGGACGCCGTGCGTCACTTCACTGCGCTCTCGCAGCGTAACTTCAGCGTGGACACGAACTTCTATCCGCTCGGCTCGTGCACGATGAAGTACAACCCGAAGTTCCTCGAGGAGGTGGCCAGGCTCGAGGGCTTCGCCGCGCTGCATCCGCTGCTGCCCCAACTTCGCCACGGAGGCATGTTTACACAGGGCGTCCTGCAGGTGCTCTACGAGACGGGGCGGATGCTCTGCGAGATCACCGGCATGGATGAGTTCACCATGCAGCCGCTGGCGGGCGCGCACGGCGAACTGACCGGCGCCATGCTCATCGCCGCCTACCACCGCAACAGGGGCAAGCACAAGACCAAGGTCATCATCCCCGACTCCGCCCACGGGACCAATCCTGCCAGCGCCGGCATTGCCGGCTACAAAGTCGTCCCCGTTGCGAGCAACGAGCAGGGCGTCATGGACGTGGATGCCCTCAAGGAGGCGCTCGACGAAGAGGTGGCGGCCGTCATGCTCACCTGCCCGAACACGCTCGGCCTGTTCAACCCCCACATCAAGGAGATCGCCGACCTGGTCCACGAGGTCGACGGGCTGATGTATTACGACGGGGCGAACCTGAACGCCATCATGGGCCGCGTTCGGCCCGGCGACCTGGGCTTCGACGTGGTGCACCTGAACCTGCACAAGACCTTCGCCACCCCGCACGGGGGCGGCGGGCCGGGGGCCGGACCGGTCGGCGTCAAGCAGTCCCTGGCCCCATTCCTGCCCACCAGCGTGGTGGTCAAACGGACGGACGGCACCTATTCGCTCGAGTACGATCGGCCGGACTCGATCGGCTACATCGCGCCCCTCTACGGTAACTTCGGCGTGATCGTCAAGGCCTATGCCTACATCCTGGCCTGTGGCGGCGACGGCCTCAAGGAGGTCTCCGACAACGCCGTGCTCAACGCCAACTACGTGCTCTCCCGCCTCCGACAGCACTACCCGCCGGCGTACGAACGACGCTGCATGCACGAGTTTGTGCTGTCCGGGCAACCGCTGAAGGAGCGCGGCATCTCGGCGCTCGACATCGCCAAGGGCCTCATCGACAGGGGATTCCATCCGCCGACGGTCTACTTCCCGCAGATCGTCAAGGAAGCGCTCATGATCGAGCCGACCGAATCCGAGAGCAAGGAGACCCTTGACGCCTTCGTCGACGCCATGATCGAGCTGGCCCGGCTGGCCGTGGCCGATCCCGACGCGCTCCACAATGCTCCGACCCGCACGCCGGTCGGCCGGCTCGACGAGGTCCGGGCTGCCCGCCAGGCGGACGTCTGCTACCAGGGCAGCGGCGGGAAGGACCGTTAGCCCCCGCCCGTGGACCGGCAAGCCATGGATCTGGTGAGCTACACCAGCGACGATCCCCGCCGACAGCTCGCGTGCGACGAGGCCCTCCTGCGCGCCGCCGTAGACGGCCGGGCCGGTGAGACGCTGCGCCTCTACGAAATGCCTCGCCCGGCCGTCGTCCTGGGCATCGGACTCGAATGGCGTCGGGAGGCGAACGCCGATGCGTGCGGCGCGGATGGCGTGCCCATCCTGCGTCGCTGCAGCGGGGGCGGGGCCGTCCTGCTCGGCCCCGGATGCCTCTGCTACAGCGCCGTGCTGTCCATCGAGCGGCGGCCCGACCTGCGCAGCATACGGGGGACGTACGCAAGCGTCCTGGCTGGCATCGCCGAGACACTGAAGGCCAGAGGGCTGCCCGCGACGCGGGCGGGGACGTCCGACCTCGCACTGGCGGGCCGCAAGGTGGGCGGCAGCGCTCAGAAGCGCGCCCGACGGCATGTTCTCTTCCAGGGCACTCTCCTCCACGCCGCCGAGGCCGATCTCCTCGCCCGCTATCTGAGGCATCCGTCTGCGGAGCCCCCTTACCGCGCGGGCCGCACCCACGAGGCCTTTGTGGCGAACCTACCCCTGGCGCCGGGCGAGATCCGTTCTGCCCTGTGCGAGGCCTTCGGCGCAGCCGGCAGCAAAGGCGCGCCTTTGCCCGACGGGCTGGAAGAGGACGTGGACGCCCTGATGCAGTCCCGCTACGCGCGCGAGGAATGGCACCGGCGCCGCTGACTCCTCTCGTGCCGGCCCGGCAGGACCTGACCCGTGAGTATGCGCCGCTTCTCCCCGAAGCGACGGACAGCCGGACCCGCGATTCCACCTGCTTGACGGTCGGATGGCCATTCGCCAAGTCCGGCCGCAGGGCGCCCCGGCTCCGTCGCTGGAACTGGCCTTCCGCATTGCGAGGGCATTGGACAAACGCCTCGAAGACGTGTTTCACTACGAGCGGGAACCAACGGCGGGGCAGCAAGAGTGAGGGGGAACGTCACTGCCGCCGCGTTCGCGTTCCTCACCGACTGGGCTGGCGTTAGTGATGGCCCGCTGGTTCGGCGCCTCACTCAGCCGCGGATCGTCCGCGCTGCCTCTCCCTTACCGACCGCCACGTGATGACGCGGACGCCTGAGCGCGACAGCGCCTCCGTGAATCCCGCGTCGTGAACGAGCAGGTTGTACTGCTCGATCCGCTCATCGGCCCGCGCCGGCTGCAATGCCCGTAGCTCGGCCGAATCGACGCAGGGATGGATGTAGAGATCCGTCAGCCCCGGTGACAGCCCTGCCAGCCGGCGCAGATAGAAGTCCGTGTACGACTCGCCACCCTTGCGCAATCCCAGGTTCGTGTCGTCGTCGCACGTGCGGATGCCCAGCGCTCTGACGGCGTCCCACGCATCGGCCGCGCCCTGCGCCTCGTAGCGCCGCCTCGGCTGCATGCGGAGAGGCAGGCGGTATTCCTTCGCCAGGGCGCCGCAGACCCGGGCATAGCCGGCCAGGTTGGCGCCCTGGAGGCCACCGTGGCCATCCAGGTGCGAGACGTCCACGCCGAAGCTCAGCGCCGCCTCGATCTGCGCCTTGCACTCCCGATAGATCTCGTCCTCGCTGGAATGCTCCCACGCGCGGGCGGACGTCTCCCACATGTAGCCGTCCGGAGCGTAGAGGCCCGGCACCTCCGTGCGCCCGCAGATCGGCCGGAAGCCCATCGTCCGGTAGCGGCACTCAATGGTCAGATGCACGCCCACGTCCGCGTCGGGATGGGTGGCAGCGTAGCGGGCCGCCTCGGGCGCCCAGGGAGCCGGCATCTGGAGCGTGGCGCCGACGGGATACCGCCCGCCCAGCCCTCGCTCCATCGCCTCGATGACGGCGACGTTGGCGGAGTGCGACTCGCCGAACTCATCGCAGGTGAAGATCGCGCTGCGGGCCAAGCGACCGGCGTTCACCTACGGCGCCCCCTGGATGTAAGGCGTGACGATCAAGGTCACCTTCCTGCTCTCTCGCTCCCGCCGCCACGAGAACAGCGCAAGGCCGACGTCATCGGAGGACTGATCGAGCCCCCCGATCACCATCGGCTGACCGTGCGCAACCACGACCTCGGTCGACATCTCCGCCAGATCCACGACGCGGCCGTCCGACGCCGTGAACCTCGGGTGCAGGTTCACCCTGATCCTGTCTCCGGGCAGTATCGTCGGCTCGGCCACGAGCGAGGCGCCCACGAACGTCCGTTCCAGCAGCACCGTCTGGCCGAGGGGCGTCCGGTAGCGGAGCGCCTCGACGTAGGTGTTCTGCCCGGCCCTGATCATGCCGGCCGCGCCGCTTAGCACGGTCACGAAGGTCTTCTGGATTTCGCGGCTGCGGCTGTTGTTGAGGGCAGCCTGAAGGGCGCCCTGGAAGCCGCCGGTCGCCACGCCAACCCGGACGCCGTTGCGACGGGCCAGTTGCCCCCCTGCCGCACCGAGGTGTTCGTCGACGTAGCGCCACGCGGCCTCGAGGTCGAGCTGGTCCTGCTGGCTCACGGCTATCCGTTCGACCACCATGGTCACGTTGCCGGTGCGTTCGGCGGGCGGCTGCGCCGGCATCTGGTCGGTTGCGGACTGGTCGGCCCGGCGCATCCACTCGGCGTCGGAGGCGAATGGGTCCCTCCCGGCCGCTCCGTACTCCCGGCGTCCCTCCGAGAAACAGCCTGCCGCTGCCAGCAGCAGCAACGGCACGATCCATAGAACTCTATTCACGTTGACCTCCTCTCTGCGTCCATTATACTGCCGAGCCGGCGAAGTCCCACGCAACGCTGGCGGACGCAGCGGTCAACAGCTTTCGCCATTATCGCCGTCTACGACCTCGCCCCGCCCCGGCAGCAGCATGACAATCGGGGGGCTGCGGATGACTGAGGTTAACTACCGTCTGGCGCCCGCGGGTTGGACGCAAGAATGCGCGAACCCGTTCTGTGGCGACGGGAGCTACGGGGCAGCCTGGAGCTGCTTCGAGATAGTGGACGTTGAGGGAGATCGCTTTTCCCACGGGACGGGCCTGACGGGTCTGTTTGGCCTGCACGTGGAGCGGCTCGTAGCTGACCTCGAAACCCGGTTGGCCGATTTCCTCCGATACGAAGCATCTCATGGCCGTACGGTGATCGTTGCTGCTCCTTCTGACATGGACAAGAGCGCGCTGATAGAACGGGCGCAGCGGCATACGCCCGAGGGTCCGGTCGTCCGCCGGAGCGACCCTCGGTGGGCCGTGCATTCGACCGGGAGCGATGCCTGGCGCAACATCCGACGTTGCGGCGACCTGCAAAGTCTGGCCAGCTTGTCTGCCCGCAGCGCTTACGCGGGTGGCTTGGGACTCAGCACCTTCGGCGAGCCGGCGGACTACGCAGGCTATGTGGCCTTGGGTAGGATCGACGGGATCGGCCCCGAGCACGTTGTCGCTTCGCATCAGAAGGGCCAGGTCCTGACGGAGGAGGATGCCGAGTACGAACCAGGGGTGCGCCTGTACTTTGATGCCCATCGGATCATCCAGGACGGGCTGGCCACGAGGGACGGTGTGCATCTTCTCAAGGTGCGGGACCGCCTGCCCCTTGTCCCCCACATGCGCGCTGCGATAGGCGTCGAGGAGGCCGACCCTGACGGTTCGGTCTCGGCATGGACGCCGCGCTTGTTCTTGGAATGCGCCAATTCGTGCTTCCAGCGCATTCTGCGTCACAGGGAGTGACTTGAGTCGCCCGCGGGGGCAGGGGGAGCCGAAGTGGAGCGCGCCCGGGAGGATTCGAGCCGAAGGTGGCAGCGCGACGCGCAAGCGGTGCAGCCGCCGACCCCCGGCCGACGGACCGCAGAGGATGATCTCTGCTGGCGCGCCGGGGAGGATTCGAACCCCCGACCGGCGGATTAGAAATCCGCTGCTCTATCCCCTGAGCTACCGGC
>CAZSET010000053.1:0-18460 GCA_964605915.1 uncultured candidatus Brocadiaceae bacterium
GGTGGCCCCTCCGAACTCTCAGCAGAGAAAAACGGTCGCGCCACGCCGGCAGGCTATGTGCCGCCGCACAGGGCACCTGCAACTCAGACGACAGGAACCGCGCAGCCCGCTGTGCTTCCCCAGCCCCATCACACAACATCAGAAAGCTCGACCCGCTGCCCGAAAGCAGCATACCCCGGGCGTTACAGCCGGCCCTCAGATCCTCCAACTTCCTCCAAAGCTTGCGTAACTCAAGATGCAAAGAGAGCGTGGCGTCCTGCAGGCCGTTCTGCAACGAAGCGCCCAGCAGCCCCACGTTGCCCTCTTCCACTGCCCTGCCCACATTCTCGCCTGCATGGCTGCCCGTTGTCAAGCCGATTCCGGCGACAGCGTAGACCGCTGCCGTCGAGACCGGGCAGGGAGGAGTGACAAGCACGTAGTGAAACGTTAGCGCGCACTCGATGGGCTCAATGCGCTCTCCCCGGCCTTCACACCGAGCCGTGCCGCCCCAGAAGAAGAAAGGAACGTCGGACCCGAGTTCTCCGCCTATGTCCGCCAGCCGGTCCACGTCGACGTCGAGACCCCAGAGCTTGCGCAGGGCCAGCATCGTGACGGCGCAGTCGGAGCTTCCGCCACCCAGTCCTCCCCCCACCGGAATCCGCTTCACGAGGTCGACGTCCACCCCGGCGCGCACTCCGAGCCGTTCCTGTAGAGTCAAGGCCGCACGCAGCACGAGGTTCCGATCATCGGTGGGAAGGCCCGGCTGAGAGCACGTGAGGCGGACCTGGCCGTCGTCGCGGGAACGGAAGCGCATCTCGTCGCACAGGCTCACCGCCTGCATGACCGTGCGGATGTCGTGAAACCCGTCCGGCCGCCTGCCCAGCACTTCCAGCGACAGGTTCACCTTCGCCGGAGCTCGAACGGTCAACTGTGCTCGCTCGCCTGCTTGCTCAGTCATCCGCCTGGCGCCTTGACAAATCAAAGAAGGTGAGCTGGCTCTGGCCGTAGATGCGTTTGTCGCTCTCCCGAAGGCGACGGGATGGCCAGATCGCGTAAGGGATGGGCCGGTGGTGAAGCACCAGCAGCCCGCCCGGCTCGATCCAGCGGCCACCCAGGGCTTCCAGGGCCGCGAACAGCTCGGCGCGTCGGTTGGGATCGTCCACAAGCGCGTAGGGCGGATCCACGAAGATCAGCCCGGCAGGCAAGCCTTCGTCGGGGGCCATGCGCTGCGCCAGCTTCAGCACGTCCCCCCCCACCAGCACGCACCTGTCCGCAAGCTTGCACCTGCGTGCGTTCTCCATGGCCAGCCGGCCAAGCTGAGGATCGCTCTCAACGAAGGTGCACCTGGCAGCGCCCCGGCTCAAGGCCTCCAGGCCGAGGGCACCGCTGCCGCTGAAAAGGTCCAGCACGTTCGCGCCCGGAACAGCGTCCCGGATGATGTTGAACAACGACTCCTTGACCCTGTCCAGCATCGGCCGGAGAGCCGGGGCCGGCAGCGTACCCAGCCTGGTGCCTCTGGCGATGCCGCTGATTATCCTCACGCGAACCCCACCTCCCCCGGTGGCCACCGCCGCGCGTGCCGCGGGGTGTCATCATGCGCCATCGCCCACGTCGTCGGCACTGACGCCCACGATGCAGACGCGCGCTTCGTCGGCCTTCGCTTCGACCACGTCCCTATCCAGCACGATGCTCTGTCCGGCCTCGATGGCCAGGACGGCCACGGCCGCCCGTCCGAGCGTGTCCACGGTATCGGGGCCTATGCACGGGATGTCGAACCGCACGTCATGACCTTCCTTGGCCACCTTGACCGCCACGGCGCCGCCGCCGGCCAGGGCCCCGCCCCGCTCGAGCACGGCGTCCGTGCCGTCGATGCCCTCCACCGCCACGACCGTCCGGTCCCTGACCACGATGCACTGGCCGATCTGGAGGGCGGCGACCTGCTTCGCAATCGGCCAGGCGAAGCGTATGTCGCCCCACTGGTCGGCCGCGGGGTGGCGCCGCGTGATGCATCCGCGCGGGGCCATAAGCCCAGGGCAGTACTCGGGCACGCTGCCCACGGACAGGCCCTCCTTTTCGAACTCGGCTGCAACGGCTTCCAGGATGGTGTGGTCTTCCCTGGTGCGCAGCTCCCGGTAGAAGAGCTGGAAGGACCGCCAGTCGGGCAGCAGTGAGCCCTGCCCGTCGAACATCCTGCGCTTGCGGATGCCGCCACACATCAGGACGGCGTCCACCTTCGACCCCTTGAGGAGCCGTATCCAGGCGCCGAGCTTCGCCACGCCCGTCCAGTGGACCTGGTCGGCGAATCCGGCGATCTCGGGATCGGCCTCCCCCTTGATGCCGATGGCGACCACGCGGACCCCGGCGGCCGCCAGGGCTTGCGCCACGCGAACGGGCAACAGGCCCGAACCGCAAAGCAGGCCGACGGCCCGGGGCGGTTCGGTACCGTGGGTCTGCTGCGGCATCTCAAGTTCTCAACTGGCCGTTGCCGATGATGCGCCACTTGTAGGTGGTAAGCTCCTGGAGAGCCATGGGCCCGCGGGCGTGGAGCTTGTCCGTGCTTATGCCGATCTCCGCGCCGAGGCCGAGCTGCTCGCCGTCGTCGAAACGCGTGGTCGTGTTGACGAACACGACGGCCGAGTCGACTTCATCCAGGAACTTCTGAGCCGTGCCGAGGTCGCGCGTCACGATGGCGTCGCTGTGGCCGGAGCCGAAGCGGTTGATGTGGTCGATTGCCTCGTCCGCGCTTCGGACGACGCGCACGGCAAGGATCAGGTCCAGGTACTCCGTCGTCCAGTCTTCCGGCGTGGCTTTCTTCATGGAAGGGGCCATCTTGCGCGAGCTCTCGCACCCGCGCAGCTCGACGCCTTCCTTCTCGAAGACGGGCAACATCTTCCGGAAGAACTCGTCGGCGACGTCCTGATAAACCAGCAACGTCTCCATCGCGTTGCAGACGCCGGGCCGCTGGCACTTCGCGTTGTGGCATATGGCGACGGCCATGTCCAGGTCCGCTGCCCGGTCCACGTACACGTGACAGATGCCTTCATAGTGCTTGATGACGGGCATCGTCGCCGTCTCCACCACGGTGCGGATCAGCCCTTTGCCGCCGCGCGGGATCACCAGGTCGACGTATTGATCGGCGCGGAGAAGCTGGTTGACCACTTCCCTGTCCGGGGTGTCAATCATCTGCACGGCCTTCGGATCTACGCCGGTGCCTTCGCAGGCCTTCACGAACTGGCGATGGATGGCCAGGTTCGAACGTATGGCCTCCTTGCCGCCGCGCAGTATGACCGCGTTGCCGCTCTTGAGGCAGAGCGAGGCGGCGTCCGCCGTGACGTTCGGGCGGGATTCGTAGATCATGCAGATGACCCCGATGGGGACGCGCACCCTGTCTACCTTGAGCCCGTTCGGGCGGACCCATCCGTCCATGATCCGGCCGACCGGGTCGGGCAGAGCGATCACCTTGCGGATGGACGCCGCCATGCCGTCGATCCTCTTGTCCGTCAACTCCAGGCGGTCCAGCAAGGCGCTGGACAGCCCCGCCTCCCTGGCGGCGTCCAGGTCCCTGCGGTTTTCCTCCCTTAGCTCGCCGCTGGAGTCCACGATGTTGCAGGCCATCCGTTCCAGCACGTCGTCCTTCAGGGCAGACGAGGCGCACGCCATCCGTGCGGCGGCGCGCTTCGCAGCCGTCCCCATTTCCTCCACGTAAGCTCCGACGTCCATTTCCATGATCCCCAACTCAGTCAACCAACCCAGGCACTCGGGACGCAGCCCGGACACGGATTCTGAGGGCCGTCTCCGACCGCGCGGGCGCGAGCCGAGCGCCGCTCATTGCGCGCGGCCAGCACGCGCCGCCGAGACTGCGTTCAGAAGCCCAAAGACGACGGCGGTCACGATGAAAGCCGCGGCAGGCAGAACGCGGGGCAGCCCGGGCCACATGAGCGCCTTCTGCCAGGCCGATGCACCCGGTTCGGGCCTGCCGGAGGGCCGAACGTCGGCATCCGCGCGGGCCTGGAAGTCACTCACCTTCTCGCCCGGGCCGGCGAAGCCGAAATCCTCACGCGCCACGCGTTCGGCGGATCCAGCCGAACTGAGCAACGCGTCCCGCTCCGCCCGCAGCCCGGCGTTCTCGCTCCTTAGCCGGGTCAGCTCGTCCGTCAGGACGCCCTGTCGGGCCAGCATCGCCCGCAACTGCCGGCCGTGGCGCCCCAGCACTGCACCGAACGCAGCGACCACCAACGTGACGAGCAGCACGGGCAGCCAGAAGGACCTGAGCGAGAAAACCTGAGCCACGTTCGTCCCCGAAGCATAGGCCGGCCGTTGCACCGCCGCCGCGCTTATAAGTGATAACAGGAAGCTTCGCGCGATGTCAACATGCGCCCAGCCGGCTTGACAACTCCGGCAGGCGTGTGGAATACTCCAGGCACGTGCCTCTCAGCCCTCCTTTGCATACGTGCAGCGAGAGATCAGCTTTGCGGATTCCGCTGACCAGATACGGTTTGCGTGAGGTGGCCGGCCTCAGCGTTTTCTTCGCTGCCGCCTCGGCGGTGGCCTTTCTGTTCTGGTGGCCGGCGGCGATTCCACTTGCCGTCCTGTGGCTCGCCGTTCTGTCTTTCTTTCGAGACCCCGAGCGCGAGGCGGATTGCGCCCCGGCGGACCTGCTCAGCCCTGCGGACGGGACGGTGCAGGACGTTACCGAGATGGAGGAGGCGCCCCTTATCGAGGGACCGTGCGTCCGCATCGGCATCTTCATGTCGGTGCTGGACGTGCACGTGAACCGCTCGCCGGCGGACGCTCGCGTCTGCTGGCTCAGCCACCGCCCGGGCAGCTTCCACGACGCGCGCAGCAGCGCAGCCATCGCGGAAAACGAGCGCTGCTTCCTGGGGCTTGAGCTTGAGGACGGGCGCCGGCTCCTCGTGTGCCAGATTGCCGGGGTGATTGCCAGGCGCATAGTGTGTGCAGCAAGCGTCGGAGACGTGCTGACGAAGGGCCAGAGGTTCGGCATGGTAAAGCTGGGAAGCCGCGTTGAACTGTACTTGCCCTGCGCGGACCAATACAGCGTAACGGTCCGGCCGGGCGATCGAGTGCACGCCGGCCGGAGCGTACTGGCGACCCATGCGCCCCTGCCTGGGAGGTCGTCCCCTTAGGCGCTATTGCAGAACCCGCTCCGTCGGCCCGAGGTCGAGCGAGAACGCCGAGGGCAAGGAGGCCGAAGCAGGCGATTCAAAGGCCAGAATCGCCGATGCAGGCCGACACAGCCCGTCGGTGCTCGCAGCCGGCCGAAGCCAGGATGGGGTTTTGCAACAGCGCCTTAGTCAGCCACGGTGGTTCGAGCATGCAGAACAAGGGGCGACCGCATCTCCATGCGCGTTTTGTGGTCGCGCTGTCCATCCTTGCGGGGCTACTGGCGGCGCATCCATCCACACTCAGTGCAGAGGCCGGCGTCCCCGGCGCGGATATCATCGAGGCAGCCCTGGAGACCGCGCGTGCTGCCTCCTCGCCTCAGGACCGCACCGAAGGCGCCATCGCGGTGGCGGAGGAGCTGGCGAGTGCGGGACTGCTCGAGCGGGCTCGCCAGGTCATGGACGAGGCGGTTCTGAGCGCCCTTGAATCGCCGAGCCCGGACCATCTGCTCGGCCAGGCCGCGTCCGCATGCGCGCGGAGCGGGTTGTACGACCATGCGAAGGGAATGGCCGACAGAATGGGCTACGCCGGCGGCGCCCAACGCGCCTTGCTGGAAATCGCGTCCGCCGAGATGCAGGCCGGCCGCCGCGAAGAAGCGCTTCGGACCCTCGAACGCGCCCGTCAGAAGCTGGCCGAGATGAAGTATCCCGACTCAGCCGCACGCGGTTGGGCCAAGCTGGCCCGGAGCTACCACGATGCGGGGGAGCGCGCGCAGTGTGAAGCGGCGCTCGAAGAGGCCGCCAGGATCTCGGAGGCGATAGAGGAAGAAGTCGAACGGGAGGCGGTGCTGGAGGAGATCGCCCGTGCCTGGGCCGAGGTGGGACAGGTGGAGCGGGCCATCGAGACCGCCTGCACCATCGGATCGGCGCAGGTACGCGTTTCCGCACTGGCTGACGTCGCCGCTTCGGCGGACCTGCACGGCGATGAGGCAGCCGCCGCGCACGCCCTGGCGCTCGCCCAGCAGCACGCGGGAGGCATCGGCGACGCCTACCGTCGCGCGCAGATGCTGGCCCTCGTTGCGGACGCGTGGATTGACAGCGGACAACGGAGCCGCGCCACCAGCATCCTGGCGGCCGGGGAGGCAGCAGCTCGGGCCGTCGCGGACCCCCGCGCCGCCAGCAGGGCAATGTCCTCCATTGCCGGGCGTTATGCGAGAGCGGGGGACGTGCGGGCGGCCGGCCGGCTTCTCCGCGACGTTCCGGACGCCCTGCGCCGCAGCCAGGTGGCCACCCAACTGTCGGCGCAACAGGCCACGGAGGGACGCTACGCGGACGCCCTGCGCATCCTCGATGCGGCAGAGACCAAGCACATCGCTTACGCCGGAGAGGGCAGGATCAAGGCCATCGCCGAGGCCCACTACCACGTCCTGGGTGGGCAGGCAAGCCGGAAGGACATAAGAGCGATCAAGCCCCCGGAGCTTCGCGACGCCGTCCTGGCCCGCTATGCCGACGCGCGGGCGGACGAAGGCCGCTACGACGAGGCCATCAGTCTGGCGGACGCAATCGACAACGCGCCAAGCCGGGACGACGCGCTGATGTCGCTCGCACGCCGCTGCCTTGACGCCGCGGATTCGGCCGAGTCCGCTGCACCCGCTTTCGAGGTGCTGGACCTTCTGCGCACCGGAGGGGACCGGCTCAGGCTCCGGGCGCGTCTGGCCGACAAGCAAGCGGAGGTCGGCCTGTCGGAAGATGCCGCCCGGGCCGCCCGAGGCCTGATCGAGGACCTTCAGCAAGAGCCGACGGCCTCACTGCGGAGTGAGCTCCTCCTCGAGGCCGCCGTGACGCTGCACAGGCTCGGTCTGCGGGAGGAGGCCCGCGGCGTGGCAGCAGAGGCGATGAGAGCCGCATTGAAGATAGGCTGCGCAAGCTGCCGGGACGAGGCGATGGAGGAGATGTTCGGGCGGCTGGCCAGCGGGGACCTGGTGCAACTCGCCTTCGCCGCAGCGGAGCCGATCGAGCTGCCGTGGCCCCGGGCACACAACTTCCTGCGCATCTGCCAGGTCGGCGGCGATATTGGTCCCGAGAACCGAGAGAAGCTTCTGCGCAGCGCACTGCAAGCCAGCACCGAAGTGCCCCTGTCGACCAGCCGGCTCCCCCTGTTGCTGAGCGTTGCGTCGGCATACCGACAGGCGGGCCTCGAAGTGACGGAGGCCGAACGCGAGATGCTGCGCGAGTCCCATCAGACGGCCCGCCAGCAGCCGCCGGAGCCGGAGCCGACCGATCTGCCCGTGAATCTCGTGTACTTCGAGCGGCCCAGTTGCCCGGAGTGCGAGAAGGCAAAGGCGGCGCTCGAAGAACTGCACTCCTCCTTCCCCGGCCTCCAGGTCGTCACCATCGATCTCACCGGTTCGGAAGAGGCGGCGCTGCTCAACGAGGCCATGTGCGAAGGCCTGTCCGTCCCGCGACAGCAGAGGCTGGTGGCGCCATCGGTCTTCGCTGCGAAGGGGGCCCTCATCGGCTCGGACATCACCGGGAGCGCACTGAACGAGCTGGCGCTTAAGTCGCGGGGCTGGGCATCGCCCCTCGTCGTCTTCAGCGGCCGGGAGACACAGGCGCAGACGCGGCTGGCGCGCGCCTACGAGGACCTGGGCATACTCGTCGTCATTTCAGCCGGACTGCTGGACGGCGTGAATCCGTGCGCCTTCACCGTCATCATCTTCTTCCTCTCCTACCTGGCCTACATGGGACGCGGCAGGCGCGAGATCGCAACGGTCGGCATCGTGTTCACGGCGGCCGTCTTCGTGACGTACTTTGCGATCGGCGTCGGGCTCGCCGGCCTGCTCAGCACCGCCGAAGCGTGGTCGTCCACGTTCAGGAGGGTGCTGTACGGCGCGACGGCAGCGCTGGTGCTGGGGGCGGCGCTGCTGAGCCTGCGCGACGCCGTGCTCTGCCTGAAGGGACAGACGGCGGATCTGGTGCTCAGCCTGCCCAAATTCCTTCAGAGCAAGATACGGCTGACGATATCGAAGCGCGCGCGGCTGGGGCTTACCGTGCTGGCCACGGCGGTGCTGGGGGGGCTCGTGGCGCTCTTCGAGTTCCCCTGCACGGGGCAGGTCTACCTGCCCGTCATCGTCTTCGGCCTTCACCACCTGCCGCAGTTCGTGTGGGGGCCCGTCGGCTGGCTTCTGATCTACAACCTCTGCTTCATCGTGCCGCTGGTGGTGATCTTCGTCGCCGTGCTGTTCGGGCTCACGTCCGAGCGGCTCACCTCGTTCTTCCGCCGTCACATGGCGGCCACGAAGTTCGCCATGGCCGGGCTGTTCGCCGTCCTTTTCGCGGTCATGGTCGCCTATCTGGTCCAGTAGGCCCCTCTGCCACACGAGCGGTGGGACTCTCTTGCAGACGCTCTGTGTCCGGCGGGACGTGGGATGCAACGGGGAAGATGGGGCAGGTCAGGCGGGTACATAAGAATGGTGGGCGGTACTGGATTTGAACCAGTGGCCTCCAGCGTGTCGAGCTGGCACTCTAGCCAACTGAGCTAACCGCCCACGCCCGGCGATTCTAACCCGTGTGTGCCGGGGGTGTCAAGGAAGGCGGATTGGCCGGGGGCGGGCGGGAGCGCTTACGAGAAGGCCCGAGAGTGCTTCATGCTTGCCTCTGGCCGGCGTCTTAGGGATGTTTCAGCAGCCATCCGGCGGAGAAAACACTTGACACGTCCTAGGACATGGGCTAGTATGTATATAGCTCATCCGCCATGTGCGGAAGGAGTCGCGACGCCGTTCTTCTTCAGGGAGGAGCGGCGTCAGCTATTTATGGCCCTCCTGATTTCGTTTCTCAGCCTTGCCCGCGTGTGTCGGCGGTCTGTCGGAAAAGCGGTGATCAGCTGCCATTTCTTGCGCCTGTGAGCGAGTGCGACAAGATACTCCTCGTGGTACCAAAGGTAGGTCCTCCAATCCCTCGACTTTCGGAGGGACCACCTCTGGACCAAGGGGTCATCGGCGTGCTCAATGATCGCACGTGGCCAGGCGACTCGTTCGCAACGCCTAAGGTTGGGCGTCCTTCCCTCCTCTTCCTGGCCTTCCTGAATGCAGTGCCAGAAGGCCACCTCCTTCCCGTCGTGGACGGGATCGCATTGACAATGCACCGGGCGGCCCTCAAAACACGGCTGGGATCCAACGAAGTGCTGACGAAACACTGCGTAAATCGCCTCGACATAATCCTCCCACCTCCCGCCGTAATCGGATAAGCGAATCAGGTCTGGCAGCCACTGGGGATGCTCACTCACCCTTGGGCTCCCTCGGCTGCCAGCGGAGCAGGTTCAGCTTCGACTCGCGCAGCCAGGTCGTGTGCACCAGGCTCTTGCCGGAGCGCTCCTGAATACGCCGCACGACTGCCAGTTTCCCTGCATTCGCACCATCCCCGCGGTCGCTCAGGTCGCCCCACTGCATACGGTTGTGGTAGCCGATCGCGCCGATCAGTAGGTCGGCCAACTGCATCAGCTCGCTTTCGTGGGATCGGATCTGCTGCACGCGCCGGATGATGACCCCTACACGGTCGTACCGGCTATTGCGCAGGACGTCCTCGAGTTTCCGTCTCTTCTCCTCACTCCGTGTGTCCTTGATGTCCAGGTAGATGTTGTACCGCTGCTCAGGGTCGATAATCGGCTCCAGCAGCGTGAAAAGCATCTTGTAGTACCATGTGTCGTGGCTTTGGTGGAAGCTCTCGTGGTCCAGAACTTGCTTGTCGATGATGACACCGCGGAAGTGTAGGTCGTCGTCATCAAAGAAATAGTCCACGAGCGCCAGGTAGAAGGCCTTCTCAGAGCGCGAGACCTTCGACCATTTGCTCTCGAAGGGCTGGCCATCCTGCCGGCGCAGTTCGGCCGGGTCGAGCAGGCCGTGGCTGATCTTCAGTTCGCGCACGCGTTCCGAGACCTCTCTCACCCGGTCGGCCCGGCACCACACCGCGCCCAGCACCATCACGGGGATGCGGTCACGCTCCAAGTGGCAGCTCTCGTCGCAGTAGATGCTGTAAAGCTCTGCCATCAGCTCAATGCCTCCATCTTGCGCACCAATAAGCTGGCGACCTGCCGCAAGGTGGCAGTCAGCTCTCGAACCTCATCCGGCGTTACCGATATCTTTCTGCCGACCACCGCAGACGGGTCACCGGCGCGTTGAACGTATTCCTTGTCGATAACGCCCATCTTATGAGCCAACAGGTGGCGCTTCTGGAAACACCGCGCCGCCAGCGACCATTCGTCATCGTGGAGCCCCTGCGCCAAGTCGATCCCGAATTGCTCCGCGATGCTGGTGCGGGCGCCTGCGATGTTCTGAAACCTGATTGCCTCTGCCCTCGCCTGGTCCTTCGCTTTCGAAGAGTGGATCTTGCACAGTTCGCGCCCGAACCCATCGAAGGCGGAAACACAGTCTTCGAGTCCATTCTGGACGAGCGTGGCCGCTACTTCGGCATCAGCCGAACAAGCCATATCCAGCATCTTGACAACAACGTCGAGGCCCTTTCCCAGAATCTGCAAGGAGTTGTGTTGGCCACAGTCCGGACAGTAGGCGAACACCCCATATACTGAGTAGACCAGCGTGCAGTTCTGGCATTCGACGTCTGTCTCGAGTTCTTCCTCTGCGTAATGTCGTATGGGGGACGGAGAGGATTTCACATCCATCTTCAGCGAGAAGAGGCCACCGGCCGCACGCCGGTTGAACTGGCGTGCCATATCTTTGAGGTCACGTGTGGCCGCCTCCGTCACCTGGCGGCCAACCATGGAGACGGCATAGTCCAACTGCGCCTGCGTATGAAAATCGCCCATTTCACCCGTTTGGCCGCAGTACGGACAGTGTAACGGCAGGTTCTCGCCTTCCAGTCCTGTACCCGGCTTAATCTTGAAGTAGCGTTGGCAGTCCTCGTTCGGACATTGCCGCCCCAGAAAGCCCCCATCAGCCAGGGGCAGCGAGATCCGGAACTGGTCGCCCAATCGCCGAAGATGACGTGTCATGTTTCCTCTTGTCCTCCTTCGTCGGCCGGGAAGATCGTCGCCAGGTCGGGTTCAGCGTCCACTCCGAAGGCCGCACAAAGGCGCGCCAGGTACAGGCCGAAGATGGCTCTCAGCTGACCCAGTGCTTCCCACATGCTCGCTTCATAGGGCAGAAAACGGTGGCGACTGGCGCTACCGGGATGGCCCATCTGGTCCAGGAACTTCCGGCAGGCACCACGCATGGCTCGCATCGGTCCTGTCAGGTGCTCGTCCTCCGGGCAGTCCTGTAGGATGTCCGTCAACTCGCGCCGGATATCCAGGACGGACTTCTCCACCCATGGACCGTACTCCATGTGGTATTCGGCGTATAGCGCGCGCCGGTCTTCCAGGAAAGCCACCAACCGCTGCACAACATCGCGTGTGCTTTCCGGCGGGTTCCAGCTGACGCCGAACACCGGCGTGGAAATGCCGGTGATCCGCCTGGCAATGTCAGCGAATGGTATCGGCCGCCCCTTGCTCATATCACCTCCTCCTCAAAGCGCCGCAAAACGGGCACGTGAATGTCGCCGGACAGCACCAAGCCAGCCAGGACTCATAGACAGCCGCGAGGGACGTCGACCGGCTGCGCTTCGCCCCGCCGACCTGCAAGGCAAGGCCGGCCGAGCGAGATTAGGCCCGCGCGCTGGCGTGTCTGTCACCCCTTGCCCTGCCAGCGCCCCGTAACGCCCGGAAGGCAATGGGAGCGCCGGCGCGCGGCCCCAGCCTCGCCGGACTGAACCATCGCCCTATACCAGGTCCTTCCACTGGTCGCTCTGGTGCATGTCCTCGACCACCTTCTTGACCTTGCCCGACTGGTCCTTCGGGCAGACGAGGAGCGCGTCCTTCGTATCCACGATGACCACGCCGTCCAGGCCGATCGTCGCGATCACCTTGCGATCGGGGTTCTTGGCGAAGACGGTCGTGTTGACGGTATCCTCCGCCAGGACGGGCGCAAGGAATAGATTCCCGTCCGCATCCGCCGGGAAGGCGTCCGTCAGGGTCGCCCAGCTCCCGATGTCGCTCCATTCCATGGCGACCGGGATGACGGCCATGCGGCCCGCGCGCGCCGCCGGCTCCAGCACGGCGTAGTCAATGGCTGTCTTCTTGATGCTCGGATAGACCTGGCGCACAGCGTCCCGGAAGTCGGCCCCCTCCGCCGCCTCGCGCAGTCTGACAAACGACTCGTGCATCTGCGGCTCGAACTCCTCGAACTGCTTCATCAGCGTCTCGGACGCCCAGACGAAGAAGTTCGCATTCCACAGGTACTCGCCGCTCTCGGTGTAGCGCTGGGCGGCGCGCGCTTCAGGCTTCTCGGTGAACTCGGCCACCTGATGGACCGGCACGCCCTCGTGCTCGGCCAGCACTTCCCCCTTCCTGACGTGGCCGTAGTCGGCCTCAACACGCGTCGGCTCGCACGCAATGGCCACCAGGTAGCCGGGGTGCTGCTCGATGAACTGCCGAGCGGCCGACAGCGCCCTGATGAATTCCCCCGGCTTGCCGACGTAGTGGTCGCTGCCGAGGCTGGCGATGATGGCTTCGCCGCCGCGCTGGGTGACCCAGATGGTCTCGAGCCCGATGGCAGCAGCCGTGTCCCGGAGGGCGGGCTCGACGATGAGCTGCTCACGCGGCACGTCCGGGAGTTGCTGGAGCGCCAGGTCCAGGCTCTCCTTGCCCACGGACAGGTATATCCCGTCGGGCGCGGCCAGCCCGCACTCGGCGAACCTCTGCCAGGCTACCTGGACGGAGCTCTTCCCCTGGAACAAGGGCAGGAACTGCTTGGGGCGGTCGGTCCGGCTCCAGGGCCAGAGCCGCGTCCCGACCCCTCCGGCGCGTATGACGATCCTCATCGTGACATCCTCGAAGACCCGAAATGAAGTCCAGTTCAGAAGCGCACCAACGGCCATCATAACCCATCGAGCCCGCAATGCAAGGCATTTCCGCAGGGCTCCCTCGGCGCCCAGGGATGCCCTCCGAAGCGCGAGCCCGAGCCCGCCCCCGCCGGCTTGATTTTGCCTTAAGCGGAGCTTATGCTTGGCTTTCGGGAAAATCGTCCGTCACTTCGCCAAACGAGGCAAGAACGTGGCACAAGGCAAGGCGCGCGACGCCATACTCGCCTGCGCCCGGGAAGTCAAAGAGCGCATCGGCAAGAGACAACAACCGTCCCTGAAATTCCCGAAGCGGTCGCTCAGCAACGTCGCTTACGACGAGAAGGACGGCTACTTCAAGCTCAAGAAGGGCAAGATCACCCGCACCCTCACCTACAACACGGTCAAGACCTTCGCCCAGACATTGCGCATGATGGCGCTGTCCAAGGAGGCCATCGACATCGAGGAAGAGGTGACCAAGAGGGAGGCCTATTACGTCTCCAAGAACTGGGGCGACGCGCGCTTCGACGAGCAGCCGGAGTCCGACGCCGTCATGGAGGACGTGGAGGCGCTCTTCGGCGTCAACAGGGAGCAGCTCGGGTTCATTCCCGAGGAGAAAGGCGGCGAGATCGCCGGCGAGCTCATCGTGATAGACCGCGACCGCACCACGGGGAAGAAGATCGAGATCGACTGCACCAGGTTCGGCAGCGGGGCTTACTCGGTGCCCATCAGCGTCGAGGAGCTCGAGTTCAGGACCAAGGCCGATTTCATCCTGGCAATCGAGACGGCCGGCATGTTCCAGCGCCTCAACAACCACTCGTTCTGGCGGACGACCAACTGCATCCTGGTCTCGATGGGCGGCGTGCCGACGCGGGCCTGCCGGCGCTTCGTGCGTCGGTTGAGCGAGGAGAAAGGGCTGGACGTGTATGCCTTCGTGGACGGCGACCCGTACGGCTACGGCAACATCTACCGGACGCTGAAGGTGGGCAGCGGCAACGCCGCGCACATCAACGAGTTCTTTTGCGTGCCCACGGCCCGCTTCCTGGGCGTCACCCCGTACGACATTGAGAAGTACGATCTGCCTACCCACCCCCTGACCAACGTGGACATCAAGCGCGCCAAGGACCTGGTGAAGAACGACCCGTTCTTCAGGCGCCACAAGCCGTGGCAGAAGGCCATCCAGAAGATGCTCCAGATGGGCCAGAGGGTCGAGCAACAGGCCTTCGCCAAACACAGCCTGAACTACGTGATCGACACCTACCTGCCCGAGAAACTGGCCAAGCGGGGCGACTTCCTGCCGTGAGGATGCCGCGACGGGCGTCCCCTGGCGCACGCCCGCCGCGGGATGCCGGCCGTCCACACCTCGTCACCCGCCCGCCGACGGCCCGGCCGGACGGTGAATATACTGCCCCTCTCGGGCATATTACGTTCCGAAGCGGGTGGCGCCCGCTGCGCGCCTCGTCAGCGATAGTCCCCCACCGCACTCGCAGGGAGGCACAGCCGTGAAGAAATTCTGGAAGTTCCTGTTCTTCCCCGGATGCCTGGTGATCGCAGCCGTCGCCTTCGTCGTCGTGCTGCTGCTGGTCAAGGTTCTGTGGGCATGGACGGTCCCGGACCTGTTCCCGGGGGCGGTCCAGCAGGGATTGGTGGCTGCCAAGATCTCCTGGCTGACCTCTCTGAAGCTCGCGATCTTCGCGGCGGTTCTACTGGGCATCTCGGGCAGCCGGAGCGGTCACAGCTCTTCGTAGCGGCGGGCTCAGGCTTCGAGCAGCAGGTCCAGCTCGCGGCGGGCCATGTCGATCTTGGTGACGGTCACCTTCACGGTCTGGCCGAGGTGGAACTCCCGGCCGCCCCGCGTGCCGATCAGTGCCTTCTTGCGCTCGTCGAGCCGGTAGAAATCGTCCCGGATGTCCTGGACCTTGATGAGCCCCTCCACCGAGAAGTCCTCCAAGCGCACGAACAGGCCGTATTCCTGCACGCCGGTCACGACGCCCTCGAAGACCTGCTCGCGGTGGCCCTCCAGGTATCGGAGCAGCTTGATCTTGACGATCTCCCGCTCGGCCTCATCCGCCCGCTCCTGCGTCTCGTTACAGTGGCCGGCGATGCTCGGCAGCGCTTCGTCCCATTCGGCGCGCAATGAGTCGGCCCCGCGGCGCTGCTTGAGGTGCTGGTCCAGGACCTGATGCACCACCAGGTCCGGGTAGCGTCGCACCGGCGAGGTGAAATGGCAATAGCGGTCGAAGTGAAGGGCGAAGTGCGACTGGAGCTTCGGGCTGTAGAGGGCGCGCTGCATCGACCGGAGCAACTGCATGTTGACGGCCTCCGCCAGGTGCGTGCCGGCCACTTCGGCCAGCAGGTTCTGAAGCTCCTTCCGATCTGCGGCGTCGATCGGCCGGCCGAGAATGGTCAGGATGAAATCGCTGAATTCCGCGAGGTCCTCCTCCACCGGCGGCTCGTGAATGCGATAGAGGGCCGGCAGCTTCCTCTCCTGCATGAAGTCCGCCACGGCGCGGTTCGCGCTGAGCATGAACTCCTCGACCAGCCCGTGAGATCGGTCGCGGACGATTTGCGAGACGCCCACGACCCGGCCGTCCTCGCCGATGTGCACCTCGTACTCCGGCACGTCCAGGTCCACGGAGCCGACCTCGCGGCGGCGGCGCCTGAGCTCCCCCGCCAGCCCGTCCAGGTCCAGCAACAAGCGCAGGATCTCCTCCGGCAGCCTCTCGGCGGCTGAGGCGGCGGCCGGCTCCTCCGATTCGGCCGCTTCCAGCACCTCCTGCACCTCGGTGTACGACATCCGGCGGTCCACGTTGATGACCGAATAACTGACGGCGTAACCGACCATCTCGGCCGATTCGTCGAACTGCATCGTGACCGTCTTGGCCAGTCGGTCCTTTCCCTCAACCAGGCTCAGCGTGTCCTTGCTCTGCTCCGGCGGCAGCATGGGAACCACTTCATTGGCCAGGTAGACGCTGTTGCCGCGCTCGCGCGCCTCCGCGTCCAGGACGCTGCCCGGGAGCACGAAACAAGAGAGGTCGGAGATGTGCACCATCACGACGCGCCTCCCCGTCGCCGGGTCGTGCTGGAACGACAGCGCGTCATCGAAATCCTTGGCGTCCTCCGGATCGATAGTGACGGTCGTCACGTTGCGCAGGTCCCGGCGCCCAGCCATCTCGCCTTCGGGCATCTCCCGCACTTGCGCAGCGGCCTCAAGCACTTCGGGAGGGAACGCGCGCGGCAGGCCGAACTCGAGGATGACGGTCTGCACGTCCACCCCCGGTGATCCGGCCTTGCCGAGGACCTCCCTGACCTCACCCTCCGGGTTACGGTGCAGGCTCGGCCAGCCCGTCAGTTCCACCAGCACCTGATCGCCGTCTGCCGCCTCGAGCCAGTCCCCGCGGGCCACGTAGACGTCCTTGAACAAGCGGGGGTTGGCCGGCACGACGCGCCCGAACTTGCGGCCAGGCGCGAAAGTGCCGATCACCTGCCGGTTGCGGTGCTCTATAACCTTGATGATGCGCCCCGACGGCCCGAGGTCTTTCCGGCGTCTGCGGCCCCCGCCCGCGGGCTTCTTCCGGTGCACCTCGACCACTACGAGATCGCCATGCATCGCCTCGCCCATGTCCTCTTCGGCGACGTAGACGTCCTCATCGTCGCCCGCAATCGGCAGCAGAAAGCCAAAGCCCCGAGCATTACATTGGAGGCGGCCCGTCATCAGGCCCACCCGTTCGGGGTTGACCCAGTGGCTCTTCTTGACCTTGACCAGCAGGCCGCGACGCTCCAGGTCCTCCAGCAGCGCCAGAAACTCGGGCAGCTCGGATTGGCCGACCGAGAAGTGCCGGGCCAATTCCTCAGTCCTCATCTGGCGATAGGACTTCGACCGTACGAGATTCAGTACGTCTTTCTCGGTAACCATGACGCACCGGGCTCTCCAGTAACGAGGCCGAAGCAATGAACCGCCGCGCCTGAGTATTCTAATGGAAGCGCTCGGGTGCCGACAGTGCGCAGCCAGAAAAGCGCCGGCCCTCAAGTCCAGGAGGCCTGGCAACTTGGGCGTGCGGTTTGCAAAGCGCTCGCGGCTTCTCCCACAATGCGGCAGAGAAGGTCGCCCACGGACATTGCCCATCGGGACGCGACAGCGAAATGCAACGAGGCATTCACCCAAAGAACCGACTCCCACGCCGAATGCCGTGGGTCGCGTGCGGACTGCTTGTGGCGCTTGCCGCCTGCATGGCGTCAGGGAACGAGACATCGCTCAACGAAGCGCTCGAACCGGTCCTGTCCGGCGGGCACCTGAGCCGGGCGGAGGTAGGCGTTCACGTCGTTGCGGTGGCGAGCGGCCGCGTCATCTGCAGCCGTAACGCCATGCGCAGGTTCATCGTGGCCTCGAACGAGAAGCTCGTTACAGCCGCCGCCGCACTCGAGATCCTGGGCGCCGACTACCGGTTCGAGACCGCCCTCTACGGCAGCGGGCCCGTCCGTGGAGGCGTGCTGCGAGGCGACCTGATACTGCAAGGAGGCGGCGACCCGACGATCGGGGGCCGTTACGATGACGAAGGCGCAATCGACGTGTTCCGACGCTGGGCACGTAACCTCCGCTCGAAGGGGCTGGGCGGCGTGACGGGTGACGTCGTGGCCGACGACACGTTCTTCGACCGGCGGTATCGCCACCCGAACTGGACGCGGTATCCGGCGTGGAACTGGTACTACACGACGACGTCCGCCCTATCGGTCAACGACAACTGCGTCGTGATCACGGTCGAGCCCGGGCCGGAGGCGGGCGTGCCTGCTTCGGCGGCCTTCGCCCCGGCGTCGGCGCCGTTGAAGCTGCTGAACCTTTGCGAGACGGCCACGAAGCGGCACGCCATCTGGTTCGACCGGTCCGCCGGTGAGGATACGATCAAGGTTGGAGGACACGTGCGGCTGGGCTCCGCCGGCTACTCGGGCGAGGTCAGCGTGCCGGATCCCCCCCTCTACGCCGCAACCACGCTGAAGCAGGCATTCGAGGAGGAAGGCCTGCGAATCGGGGGCCGCGCCCGCGTGCTGAGGGCGGCCGATCCGGCTCTCTACGAGGGGGCAGAAAGGCTCTGCCTGAGGAGCACGGCGCTGCCGCCCGTGCTCCACACCATGGTCAAGCGCAGTCACAACCACTACGCCGAACAGGTCATGAAGACGGTCGGCGCCCGGGCGGCCGGCGTCGGTTCCTGGGAGGCCGGCACGGCGCGGGCCGCCGAGATGCTGAGGCGGATCGGGTTCAGCGATGATGAGTTCCGCCTCGACGACGGCAGCGGCCTGTCGCGCGAGAACGAGCTCCCGCCCGCTCTGCTCACGGCCGTGCTGGTGGAGATGTCCCGTTCTCCGCACGGTCCCGCGTTCGAGCAACTGCTGCCCGTGGCGGGCGTGGACGGCACGCTGGCCAGGCGCCTGACCGAGGCGCCGTACCGCGACAACGTCCGCGCCAAGACCGGGTC
>CAZSET010000054.1:0-18112 GCA_964605915.1 uncultured candidatus Brocadiaceae bacterium
CCTGTGGAGCGGGGCGATCGTCGGGGCCCTGAGTACGCTCGTAGTCGAACAGCAGCCGCCGCGGCGGTTTGCCGTCGTCCCCCATCAGGTTTGTGACGGTGCGCGCTTGCCCTTCCGCGAACAGGGAACACGAGGGAAGGAGTCCGAGCGCCTCGCTGCCCGGCGCCCCCAGATACCGCAGCCCGAGCGCCTCTGCTGCCGCGCGCATTCGCCGTGCGCGCTGCTTGGCCGCCTTTCCCGGGCGCCGCAGAAGGGACAGCACCAGCCCGACCCCAAGCGTCAACAGCATGGGCACGATCCCGATCCAGATAACGTCGTTATCCACCGGCCCCCTCCCGATTCCTTTCGCGACAGGGCGCCATTCATCATAACAGCCGCCAGCGGCCGGATGCCACGCGGGGGCGGCTGCGGGCTTGATCCTCCGGCCATATGCTATAAGATGATGGCCACTTCGCAGTCCGGTCGAGGGCGCGGGATGGGGCAGAGGCGGATACTGCTGAGCGTTGGCGATGCTTCGGGCGACCTGCACGCCGCCAACCTGATGCGGGCGATGCGGCAGGTGGAGCCTGCGCTCAGCTTCGTCGGCTTCGGCATGGACAGGATGGCGACGGCGGGGCTGGAGCCGCTGCCGGCCGATGGTCCCGCCGACGGTGCCATGTGGCTGCGCAACATCTTGCGCATCGGCCGATACCGTCAGCGCCTGGCGTGCTGCTGCGAATACATGGACGGCCACTCGGTGGACTTGTTCGTCCCGGTTGACTTCGGCGGGTTCAACATTTACCTCTGCAAAGAGGCAACGCGCCGGGGCGTTCCGGTCTTCTACTACATCCCGCCGCAGGTCTGGGCGCACGGGACGTATCGGCTGAAGAAGCTCAAGAAGTGGACCTCGCGGGCCGGACTGATCTATCCGTTCGAGCAGGAGCTCTACGAGCGGCACGGCGTCGCCGCCGAGTACGTGGGGCACCCTCTGTCCGACGAGATCGACCGTCACCCTCCTTCGGAGGCCGCCATCGCCGAGCTCAGGAATAGGTTCGGGGAGAGCCTGATCGGCGTCTTTCCCGGCAGCCGTCCGCAGGAAGTGCGCGCTCATTTGCCGGTTGTAGGCGAGGCCTGTCGGCGGATCCGCGCGGCCGAGCCTGAGGTCGCGTTCGCCGTCGTCTGCCCGCCGGGCGTTCAACCCCTGGTCGCGGAGGGGCTGGCTGACGCGCAGGTGCCGGCTCCGGTCCTGACCGACGTGAAGCCGACGGAACTGGCACGGGCCAGCCGGCTCTGCATCGCCAAGTCGGGCACCATCACGCTCGAGATCGCCAGCCAGGGCACGCCGATGGTCATCTTCTACCGGGCCTCGCCGGTGGTGGTCTTTCTGGGCAGCGGCCTGGCCAGCACCCCCTTCGTGGGCCTGATCAACACGCTGGCCGGGCGCATGATCTGTCCTGAGAAGGCCATGGCCTTCGCTCAGCCCGGATGGGTGGCCGACCAGGCACTGCGTCTGCTTCGGGATGCCGATGCTTACGAGCGGTGCCGCCGGGCGATGCGGCGGACGCTCGACGGCTTCGCCGTGCCCGGCGCCTCAGATCGCGCGGCCCGAAGCGCGCTGGAACTCATTGGCTCGCATGGGAGCGACCAGTAAGCGCCTCATGAACTCCCCTGCACGCCCCTGGATTCGCTCACTGGAGGAGGAAATGCGCAACTGGAAGCTCCTGATCCTGGCCGGCATGCTGCTGGGTCTGGGCTCCTGCGCGGCCGAGACGAGGCAGCGTCGGCCCTACCTGATTGCGGAGAACGTGGACAACGCCGCGCGGCACCTGGCCGGCGGCCGGACCGAGGAGGCCGCCCAGATTTATCAGGTTGTCCTTATGGCCGACCCGCGAAACGAAGAGGCGCGGGTCGGCCTGACCTCGATCGGCCAGTACGAACGGTCCGTCTTGGAGCCGCGGATCCTGGGGAAGAACCTGGTCCGGAAGCCGAAGAAAGAGTCGCCGACGCTGTGGCTGGTCATGTACCCCGTGAACCGCATCCTGGACATCCTGGACGTGGTGAGCGTACACGTGGGGCTGGAAGGAGGCCTCTATTCCGACGTGCATGCGACGCACGCCCTCCAGGCCGCCGCCGGGGCCGGCGGAGGCGCGCAACTGGGCTGGTGGCAGAAGCGCGAACTGGCCATTGGCGCCGGGCACTTCGCGGGAGTCGCCCTGCTGCCCTTCTCGCTGGAGGGCGAGGGCTACACGCGGGCGGGCACGGTCGGCGCCAGGAGTGTGGGCTTCTCGGCTGTAGGTCTGAGTGAACCGAACGATTTCGCCTACCAGCGCTATCGCGACTACTGGGGCGTCGGCGGACGGGTGGTCGCCGTCCTGGTCGGCGCAAGCGCGGAGCTGCACCCGGTCGAGCTCGTGGACGCCGTTCTCGGATTTGCCTTCGTGGACTTCCTTCGCGACGACGTGGGGCGTACGCGATCGCTGAAACTGACGCGCGCCGATCGGGCCGCGATGGAGGACCTGCTTCGCACGCTCAGCCCCGACGAGCTGCGCGCTGGCATCAGGCAAGCCCGCTTACCTGCCGGCCAGCCGCCCAGGGCCCCGGCCTCCGACGAACTGCCGGAAGAAGACGACCAGCAGCCCGGCCCGGCCCCGGAATCGGCCAATGAGAGTCCTTCGCCCGCCGCTCCCTGACGGATTGAGCGGGCCGTCGGAGCCGTTCTTTGACGCATTGCGTGCGTTCGGTTAGATTCGATTCCGCAACGGAGAGGCTCTAAAGACGGGTTCCCTTGCAGGAAGCGCGCCGAGTGGCAGCAGAGGCAAGGCAGGTCTGGCCGCACCGCATCCGCCGCATCGTGCAGGCGCTGGCCTTCGTCGCGTTCGTCGTGTTCGTGGTCCGCCTGCCGGCGCTGGCGCTGCGGCACGACGGTGGGGCTCTCATGCGCTTCAGCCCCTTCGCGGGCCTGGGGGCGTCCATCTCCGCGTGGCAGTTCATCGGCGCGTTCTGGCCGGCCCTGGTGCTGCTTGCCGCCGCCGTCCTGCTCGGCCGGTTCTTCTGCGGCTGGCTGTGTCCGATGGGAACCACGTTGGACATCTCCGACCGCGTCATTGCCTGTTTGCGCCGCCGCAGGCTGCGCCGCCGCCCGCCGCAGGAGGAAGGGCAGGCCCCCCCCGACTTCGAGCACGTCCGCGGACGGCGTTTCAAGTACTATCTCCTGACGGCGTGCCTGGTCGGCGCATTCCTGGGGGTCTCATTCTTCGGGCTCTTCGATCCGCTCAGCATCGCTGTGCGCAGTTACGTGCTGGCGCTGCATTCCTGCCTGGTCCACGGGCTGCTGGCCGTGTTCGGCGCGCTGGGCTGGAGCGGCGGGAGCTCTGCCACGCGCGGACTGTTGCTGGCGCGCACCGACCCGGTCTTCCAGCTTCAGACGCTCACGCTCCTTGCATTGCTCGCGTTGCTGGCGCTGGGACTCGTGCGACGGCGTTTCTGGTGCCGCTACATCTGCCCCCTAGGCGCCGTGTACGCGCTGGTGGGGAAGGCCGCACTCACCAGGCGCACGGCAAGCGACGCTTGCATCGAGTGCGGCCGTTGCGCCGACGTCTGTCCCATGTCCTGCATTTCCCCGGACGGCCACCGCACGCTGAACGACGAATGCATCCTGTGCCTGGACTGCCAGGCGGTCTGTCCCACGCGGGCCATCAGCTTCTTCGGCTCGACGCCTGCCGAGCAGAAGCGGGAGGTGGACCTGACGCGGCGGGGCGTCGTGGCCAGCGTGGCTGCGGGCGTTGCCGCCTACCCGGCGCTGCGGGTCAGGCCAGCCTGGGAGCACGCGAAGGGCGATCCTCTGATCCGTCCCCCGCTGGCCGGGCGCGACATCGACGCCTTCCTGAGCAAGTGCCTCCGCTGCGGGCAGTGCATGAGGGCGTGCCCCACCCAGGTGATCCAGCCCGCGGGCGTGGAGGCCGGCATCGAGTCGCTCTGGACGCCGAAGCTTTCGCCGCGCCCCGGCTACTGCGAGTACAACTGCGACCTGTGCGGGCGGGCGTGCCCGTCGGGCGCGATCCCGCGCTTCTCCCTGCCCGAGAAGCACGCCGCTGCGATGGGCCTGGCCTACCTGGACCAGACCCGCTGCATCCCGTGGCGGGGCTATCGGAGGCGTGACGAGCCCGGCTTCGTGGCCGACGAGCACAACTGCGGCGTCTGCGAGGAGGTCTGCCCCGTCCCGGGCAAAGCCATCCACTTCCGGCGCGTCGACGTGTCGGGGCAGGAGCTGCGTCTCCCTTATGTTCGCGAAGAGTCGTGCGTCGGCTGCGGCTACTGCGAGGCTGTATGTCCCCTGGTGGGTAAGGCGGCCATCCGCGTCACCGGTGGCTTCAGGGACCTGGCGGTGCCCGTCCTGGCCGAAGCCGCCGGACCCCTGCGGACCGAGGCGGCGCTGCCCGACGAGGCCGGCGGCCTGCGCCTCGTCGGCCAGAGGGAGACCTACCAGGGCGCCGACGAGCTGTTTGACTACATCAACGGAGGGGCCGAGCCCTACTTGCGCTTCAACTTCGTTCGCGTCACGGCCGCCGACTATGCGGATGGGCAGGCCGAAGTGAGGGCAAACGTCTGGGAGTTCGAGACCAGCGACGACGCCTTCGGCGCGTTCGCCAAGGACCGGCAGGGGGATATCATAGGCCTGGGCGACGAGGCCGCTATGTCCGGCAGTTCCCTGTGGGCATGGCGCGGCCGGTTCATGGTCAGCATCATCGAGCTGGGACGGACGCCGCCCGAGCAGGTTCGCGCCCTGGCCGCGGCGGTGCTCGCAGCGCTGGACGAACCGCCGGCCGAGCGTCCTGCCATCTGCCGCAGGCTGCCCGCCGAGGGACTCGATCCCACCAGCGTCGTCTTCCTGCGCGACGAACTTCCGCTTTTCAACCTCTACCTTGCTGAGCAGTTCATCCCGGACGGGACGTTCGGCATAGGTGACCGCGCCGTGGCGGCGTACGGCGTTTACGACCTGGGGCAGGACGACAGGCCGGCCGGACTGATGCTGGTCGAGCACGCCACGGCGGAGGCAGCCGGGACGGCCGTGTCGCGGCTGGCGGAGCTGCGCCGCGGCTGGGGCGAGGAGCAGGTCGCTGCCGAGCCGTTGCTCGTCTTCAAGGCTGGGGAGGGCGACTACTGTGCGGTCGCCAGCTCGGGCAAGCTCTTCGCCGCCGCGTTCTTCATGCCTTCGGCCGACACGGGCGCGAGCCTGGTCCGCAGGGCGTTCGAGTAGGCCCATACTGCTCGGCACCGCATCCGCTAATTGCCGCCCTATGGGTCGTGTCCGGTTCGTGCGCGTGTGCTGTGCGCCCCCGTGCGGCGCTCGAGCCGCGGGACTCACGACGGCGCCCGGCGCAGCCGCGCTATGGAGTGCGGCGGCTCGCCGCCGCCTTGCTGTTGGGGCAGTCGTGCTGCAAAGGGGCGAGAACGACGACGAGGACGACTGCCCCGCTGCCGGCGGAGCAGCGCCGAGCCGTGGGGCTTTAAGCCCCGTCAGGGGCGACATATCGGTGGCCCTGGCCGTCAGGCCAGGGGAAGAGGCTTCCCACCTGGGAAGCCCGCCCTACGGCGGGCGACATAACTCCGCATGCCGGGCGCCGCTTGGGCGGCCCCGAGATCCCTCGTCGTCTGCCAGGCTGCGGACTCCTCGGGATGACACGGAGTGGTGCGGAGCGCCGCCGCGTCTCGTGGTCGTCCCGTCCCGCGCACGTGGGGCAGGTCCTGTTTGGACGGCGGCGACTGGCTGGTCGGGCTGCTCCGAGTCCCGCCTATCCCCTACAGCCCCAGGCGGCGGAGGCCGTCCTCGGCTTCGCGCACTTCGGGCGCCTCGGGAAAGTCGTCCAGGATCGCCCTGTAATGCGCCGCCGCCTCGTCCGTCATCCCCAGTTCGTAGCACGCCTCGGCGGCCAGAAGGCGCAGGGCCGGCAGGTGGTTCGCGTCCTTTGAGGTGGCGATGAAGACCTCGGCCTCGTCCCGCGCCTTCCGGAACTCGCCCTTCACCAGGTAAGCCTGCACGCGCAGCCGCGACGGCTGTCCCTCCATGCGCATCGTGGGGTAGAGCCACAGCAGATCATCGAGCCGTTCGAGGGCCAGGTCCGGCTCCCCCTCGCGCAGATGGGATTCGACCTGCTGGAGGGCGCTGCCGAGAATCAACGCCTTCGGCTTGTCGGGCACGTAATCTGGGTCCCCCTCGGCCTGCCGGTATCTCTCCAGCGCCCCTTCGGCCTTCCCTTCCTTGCGGTAGGTGTCCCCGATGCGGATCAGGGCGAGGCGCAGCTTCTTCGAGTCTGCGCGCGGGAAGTCGGCGCGCAGCTTCTCGAACTCCTGCCTGGCGCGCGCGGCATCGGCCCGCTGGAGAAAACAGTGTTCGGCCAGTGCGAAGCGCACCTCGAAGATCCGTCCTTTGTCGGACTCGGGAACGCTCTGGAGGGCCAGGGCGAAGTACCCCTCGGCCCGGTCGGGGTTCGGTCGGAGGTCCTGATAATGGCGCGCGATGTCCATGGCCAGTTCGTAGACCTGCTCTCGCTCGAGGAGGGTCCTTCGCCCGTCAAGGACCAGGGCCGCCTCGAACGCCTTCTCGTCTTCCTCCATGTGCTTGGCGAACCGCCAGGCGGCCAGCAGGGACGGCGTGGGCAGGGCGCCGAGGTCGTAGCCCTTCACCTGGCGCCAGAACCGTTCGAGCTTGGGGCGCCGGAAGTCCAGGTCGTCCCAGATCGGCGATGTGCGGACGGTCTTGGCGCACCTTGTCAGGTCGCCGGCGGTGTTGGTGATCGTCAGCGTCACTGTGTAGTCGGCCGGGTTCAGGAAGACGTGCTCCGGCCGGGGCTCGTCCGAAGTCTGGCCGTCGCCGAAATCCCACCGATAGGTGTTGACCAGCGTGTTGCGGGTGGTCGTGCTTCGGGAGGCGAACTGGAAGGCGACCATCCTGGCATCGCCTGCCTCGCAGTAGTTCCGGGGCTCGGCGGTGAAGTCGGCGCATATAGGCTGGCCGTAGCGCTCGCCCTCGTACACCTCGGCCTGGCGCAGGCCGGCGAAGGCGTGGGGCGGGATCACCTGCCAGTTGTCC
Source organism: uncultured candidatus Brocadiaceae bacterium (assembly GCA_964605915.1). Lineage (GTDB taxonomy): Bacteria > Planctomycetota > Brocadiia > SM23-32 > SM23-32 > DAOVRD01. Next base: position 7,070 of record CAZSET010000054.1, read on the forward strand.
TGGTCGGGCGGCATCCAGGCCGCCTCGCCGCGCGCCCCGCCGCCTCGCGCAAAGTGCACGTAGAGAAACTTGTGCGTCCCGCGGTCCAGGTATGCCGTGCCAGCGTGCTCTCCGCGCCTTCCCTGGTGGACGTTGTGGCGACCGGTCCATTCCGTCACCAACTGGTCGTCGATCAGCAGGAAGGAGGAGTAGTCGCTCACCGTTGCGAATCGGTAGTGACCTGCCTTGGGACTGCGGAGGTATCCGCGGTAGACCGCGATGTACTGCGACTGCGGCCCGAAGGGGTTGAATGCGTCGAAGACCTGGCGCCAGTAGTCGGCTCCGTAGGCGGGGCCGGCGCGCCGAAGCGTCGCCTCGGCGGCCGCCCAACTGCTCGCATCGGCGTTCGCAGGCATGGGGCGCGTTTCGTAGACGAGGCCGAGTTGGGGCGGGTCCGGGTTGACGGGGCTGGCGTTCGGACTGCCGTAGTAGACGGCGTACGTGCCGGACTGCGGCTGGGTGCGGAAGGCGATCAGGTACCGCCCCCCGGGCGCGGCGTGCATCACGCCGAAGCCGACCGGGTTGCCGTCCGGCCCGACGAGGCGGAGGTCCTTGCCGCCGTTGTCGGCGTCCTTGCGCAGGTGCACCCAGACCTGCGCGCCGGGGCTCTCGGGCCAGTCCTGCTGTCGGCTGAACCGCAGCAACATGCGGTACGGCCACCGCCCGTCCCACCACATCGGCCAGCCCTGCGCGCGGACGCCCGGGCAAGCTGCAAGAAGCGAGATCAGCAGCGCGCACAGCGGCACTGGAAAGCGGGTAATGAGTGAATGGGATCGGGACATCGAGCTCCGAGGTGCATACTGAAGGTCGGCGTTCCGGGGAAGACCCGCCGGCGCCGTAGCGCGACGTCATCCGGCTCATACATACCTGCCGACGGTCAGGATTGCAAGGGGCCTCGCAGCGACAAGCATAGGAGACTGCCTGCTGCGGCCATGGCGCGCCGCCTTCGAGGCGGTACTCACGCTGTGTTCCTGGGCCGTTTCCGATTTGCCCTTGACGGATAGCCACCTGTTTGGGGTAATGCTAAACACGCGACGGGTTTTCGGGCGGGGTTCTGGGGGATGGAACGGAAGCGGACACAGGCGTTCGGCGGCGACTGGACGCAAGACAAGCTCGATAGGCTGCGCCGATACCTGAGCGCTTACACAACGGCGCTCAAGAAGCAGCCGTTCGAGCTGGTCTACATCGATGCTTTCGCCGGGACCGGTTACAGGGAACGGCGGCGAAGCGACGAGCGGGGCGAGCCGCTCTTTCCCCAACTTGCCGATGAGGAACCCCAGGAGTTCTTTGACGGATCTCCTCGTATCGCGCTCCGCACTGAGCCACGCTTTCATCGTTTCGTGTTCGTAGAGAACTCGGAGGAGCGCTACGGTGAGCTCCTGTCGCTGAGGGAGGAGTTCCCGGCTCTGGCGGATCGGATGTCCTTTGTTCCCGGCGACTGTAACGAGTATCTTCAACGGATCTGCGGACAGTGGGACTGGCGGAACTGCAGGGCCGTGCTGTTTCTCGATCCATTCGCCATGCAAGTCGAGTGGCGGACGCTTGAGGCGGTGGCGTCGACCCGCGCCATTGACGTGTGGCTTCTGTGGCCGCTGATGGCTGTGAACAGGCTGCTGAAGCGGTACGGGACGATCCCGCCGTCCTGGCGCAAGCGCTTGGAGGAATGCCTCGGTTCCAGCGACTGGCAAGACGTCTTCTACCAGAAACGGACGGAGCCGGACCTGTTTGAGAAACGAGTGGTGCGTCGACGGAAGATCGCTGATTTCGACGTGATCTCCGATTACTTCCTTGCCCGGCTTAGGAACATCTTCGCTGGGGTGGCGGGTAATCCGCTGCAACTGCGCAATTCCAGAGGGACGCCGCTGTTCCTCCTTTGCTTCGCCGTGGCCAATCCGCGCGGCGAACGACTCGCCCTGCGGATTGCTCAATACATACTGAAGGAATGACCACGATGGCCCAGCGCTCCCACATCGAATGGACAGAGTCTACCTGGAATCCGATCACGGGGTGCACGAAGGTGAGCCCCGGATGCGCGCACTGCTACGCAGAACGCATGGCCCTGAGGCTCCAGGCAATGGGCCACCCCAACTACGCCAACGGCTTCGACGTGAGTCTGCACGAGCACGCATTGCGAACGCCACTGCGGTGGAAGAGCCCGCGGATCATCTTTGTCAACTCCATGAGCGACTTGTTCCATGAGGACGTGCCGCTCTCGTTCATCCGGCGTGTGTTCGGTGTGATGGCGCAGGCCGACTGGCATGTCTTCCAGGTGTTGACAAAGCGCTCAGAGAGGCTGGCTGCGGTTGCGCCGCGGCTTCAATGGCCGAACAACGTGTGGATGGGCGTCAGCGTGGAGACCGAGAGGTATACCTTTCGGGTTGACAAGCTTCTTCAGACTGCGGCGGCCGTCAAGTTCATCTCTTTGGAGCCCCTGCTCGCGCAGGTGACGGGTCTGGATCTCGAGGGCGTCGACTGGGTCATCGCGGGCGGCGAATCCGGACCGGGAGCTCGCCCCATGGATCCGGAGTGGGTGAGGGACATCCGAGATAAGTGCACGGCAGCCGGCGTGCCGTTCTTCTTCAAGCAGTGGGGCGGCGTCCGCAGAAAAGAAGCAGGGCGGACGTTGGACGGTCGCACATGGGACGAAATGCCGGAGGTGCCGCCGTCTCTCCGCCGTCGCCAACAGGACATGGCGTACCGTAACGCTGGCTAAGGATCGAAGACTGGGAATTCGTCCTCGCCGAGTTGGGGAGCCGGCTCGCGTTTCTTGGGCGACTTGGGCTCCTCCGCCGCCTTCTTGGGCTCCGGCTCTTCCATCCCGACGATCTCCAGGCGCACGTTGTCGAAGTAGTAGTTGCCCGGCTTCCAGTAGGCGTATATCTGCACCTGGAGCCATTCGGTCTCAAGCTCCTTGCCGCCGAGCGTGCTCCTGGACTGCGAGGGGTGGAACACCCTCGCGTAGCGCCGCCACTGGCCGTCGCAGGGGTCCAGGAAGATTGGCGCGCGGTAGGCGTCACGGCGCACGATCTGATACCCGTCCTTCGTCTCCATCCTCTGGTCGAAGAAGCCCTTGACGAAGACCTTAGGCTCGCCCTCGGCCTCGGTGCGGGCGTCTATGCTGAAACGGTAGACGGCCCCCGGCGTGCACTTGACGTAGTGGCTGCGGTAGTGGACGCCGTGCAGGCCCGCGACCGTGTCGTAGTAGGGCGGCCGCGTGGGGATGCGCTCCGGCGGGGGCGGCACGGGGCTCTCGGGCAGGGACTGGGGGTCGCCTCCAGCCCGGCGCGTGGCCTCGTCCACGGCGGCGCGCACCTCGTCGCTGCGGGCCTTCCACTGCGCGTCGAACACGTCCGTGTAGATCCTCAGGCAGCGCTGCCCGTCGGTGCCGCCCGTCGTCCAGAACGTGGTCAGCCCGTCGGTAGCCTGCCAGCCGTAGGGCCAGTATCGGCCTGTCTCGAAGCTGCCGTTCTGGAGCAGGTTGCCTGACTTCGCCTCCATCTGCATGACGTCGAAGGCGTTCTGCGTGGCGTAGGGGATGCCGTCCGGGGCCAGGAGCTGGGCTTCCGCCTGCTTCTGCTCGTCCGCCGGCTCGGCGGGCCGCCCATGCGCGGCAAGCAGGACGGGCAGCACGAGGCCCATGACACAAAGCTGTGTAGGACGCGCTTTCATCTCGCTCAAGTCACCACTTGCTGGCGCAGACGATTTGGCCGGCCGGTCAAGCCGCCCCGGCGCTCACGCCGGCCGTCAGCGGCGGGCCGTCCCCGCCTCCGAAAGGGCACGGAAGTAGTTGCGCACCATCTCGCGATACTGCTCGGGCACCTGTTCGCTCTGCGCGCTGGCAATCTCCTCGCGCAGTTGCTTGGGCAGGAGGGCGCTGCGGTCCCGCCAGAGCTGCTTCTGTATCTCGGAGAGTTCCTTGATCTCGCGCAGGTTCGTCAGAACCGTCCGCTGGTACTTGCCGAAGGTGCTGATCTCGGCCTCTTCCAGCGCGGCCTGCTGCGCCTCCATGAGTTCGATGGTCTCGGGCAGCTTCCCGCGCGGGTGCCGGTACTTCTTGAGCCCGTAGTCGAGGCGCCGCGCGTTGCCGATCAGTTCGCCTTGCCGCACGGCCATCCGCTTGAGCCGCTGCTGGAGCGGGGGCGGTACGGGTCCCTGGAACCCCTCGGCGCCCTGCCCGCTGACCTTGCCGCCGCCCGTGGCGCCGGTGGGAGCTTCTGCGCTCAGGTCCTGGACCCAGCCGGCCTCGAAGGGATCGGGCGTCAGGCGGGTCGGCGTCTGGCGGCCGCCTTTGCCGGTGGCCACCTCTTCCACGAACTGGCCGCTGGACTTACCGGTGCGACCCTCGCCGCTGCGGCCCCCTATCTCCTGCGTGTTGGGCAGGCGGTTGCCGGTCACGCCCTTGGCGGACATGTTGCTGATGGGGCCGTCCATCGTGTCCCACCCCGCGCCGATGTCCAGGCTATCGAACCAGGCGCTGGTCACGTCGTCGAACTGCTCGAGCATATCTTCTTCCTCTTCGACCAGGTCGCCGATGAGGTCCTGGAGCTCGTCGGGCAGCTCGGCCAGCGGCACCTCGTAGTCCTCCATCGGGTCTTCCATGGACCAGAGCTGGTTGTCCTTCGTCTCCATGAGCCACTTCTCGAGGTTGGTCTCGATCTGCTCGGCGAGCTCGGCGCCCGCCTGCTCGTGGGGGACTGCCATCTCGATGGCCTGGCGTTCGGCCTCTTCGACGGCCTGCTGAATCTCGCTGTAGACTTCGAGGAACTCCTGCGCTTGCGTGGCAAGCGAGTGGTCCTGGGGCGGCAGCTTGCTCAGGTCGGTGGCCGTTTCCTGGAAGAACTTGGCCCACTCCTTCTCGGTGTCGAGGATGTCCTGGAGCTTGCCCTCGTCCTCGTCGGTGAAGTCGTCGACCGGCGTGTCGCCCAGGGCGTTGGAGAGCTCGATGACGCGCTCCTGGTCCGCCTGGAAATCGTCGAGCGACTTGAGCAGCCGCTCGGCAAGTTGCTCGCCGCTCGTGAGGTCGTCCATGCGCTCGGCCAGCTCCTCGCTGCCCTCTTCTTCACGCAGCACGCGGGCGAGCGCGGCGGCGGGGTCCTCGAGCAGCTCCTTGAGCAACTCGACCACGTGGGCCTCCTCCGCTGCGGCTTCCTCGGCGCGGGGCGGGACCGCTTCGGCCTCGGGCGCGCGTTCCAGCTCCTTCAGCAGCCCGATGGCGCGCGCGACCGGCCCGGCCGCTATGCGTCCGAGCGCCTCTACCATGCGCGAGCCATCCTGGCCCGTGTAAGCCGTCACGGCCGCGCTGGCACCGGTGTAGATGGCCTCCTCCTGGGCGACCAGTTGGCCGGCCCGCCCGCCGAATTCGCTTTCCAAATGTTCGCCTTCGGGCTCAATCTGCTCCTGCCCGGCCCCCCAGTCGCCGACGGCGCGGGTGGCGGCCAAGTTGGCTTCCTGAAGCCTGATGAGTTCCTTTATCACGTCCACCAGGGCCTGGCGGACTTCGTCCGAGGTGCGTCCCGCGACGGCGGCGTCCACGACGCGGATGTGGTAGACGCGGCTGCGCCCGATGCCTTCCCCCTCGCGGCGAAGGCCGTCGTTCGCCTGCATGTAGTAGGCGAGCGAGGTGCCCACGCCGAGGCCCATCTCCTGCACGTCGATCACGCAACCCTCGCGGGCGGCCCGCATGCCTCCCTCGTACTGCCAGTTCCGCAGCGGTTCCCAGTCTGCTCCGGCCCTTGGCTGGACGAACAGGTGCAGCTCGCGCAGCCCGAAGTCGTCTTCGGCGCTGGCCAGCAGGGATACCTTGGCGTCCGGCGCCACCGCCACGTCCCTGGCCGGCTCAACGAAGACCACGTTCGGCGGCGCGTCGGGCACGGCCTCGATCTGCCGGACCTGCGGGATGTTCGATATCCCGTCGGCGTCGAACAGGTGGATAGTGTACGCGCCGCTGCGTTCGATGCGGATCTCCTGGCGGACAACGTTCGGCCCTGCCCTGACCAGCGGCAGTTCCTGCGGGGGCGCCCCTTCTGCGTCCGCCGTCACGTGACGGACCTGCACGTGACTGCGGCTCAAGGGCCTGTCCGCCCGCACCGTCAGCCGGACCGCAGTGCCGACGGGCGCGCGGATATCGCCCGGCGCATTTGTCTCCGTGCGATCGGGCAGGCCGGTGTAGGCCGGGTAGCGGTATTCGAGCGTGAGGTCCTCGATCGAGGGCCGGTCGCGCACGGTCACGGTATAGAGCCGCGTGGACGCGTCCCCCGCCTTGATGCGGTAGGTGAAGTCCCTTTGGACGTTCGCGTACTCGTAAGTGAAGGCGTTGCCCTCGAAGGGCATCGTGTCGACGCTGCGTTCGGCGCCGGCGGTTTCGGCATGGATGCTGGCGCTCTCGGGCAGCAGGCCGGTGACGCGGGCCTCGATCCGCAGCGAGTCGCCCTGCAGGCAATCGGCGTCGCCGGGGCTCACTTCCAGGCGCGTGTCCGTGATGGGCGGGATGTAGCGGTACGGGAAGACGAACCGCAGGAAGGCGTTGCCCATGTAATCGGAGAACAGGGCACCGTAGAGCACGGCGGCGCCGACCAGACCGAGCGCCCAGCGTCCGGACTTCCAGAGGCCCTGCCCGCCGGTCGGCCGGCCGAAGTCGCGCCTCCGGACGCTCTCGGCCGTCTGCCGGACCTGGGAGGCCGCCATGTGGCGCGTCAGCGAGTCCCTGAACCTCTCCCGGGACAGAAGCACGGCGTTGATGACGCTGTTGTCCAGCTCCGGAAACGCCCGCTCCAGGTGCGCTGCGACCATCTCGTCCGTCATCGGCCGCACGAGCGGGTAGAGGATGAAGCGGAGGAGCATGAATGTCAGGATGCCGAGCACGGCGACGGCGTAGGCCAGGCGCACCGGGCCGGGCAGGTGGAACAGGTTGTCCAGGACGAAGCCGATCAGGAGCGCGTCGCCGACGGCGAGGAACGTCTTGAGCGAGCCGGCCAGCACCTCGACGAGCCGCCACGACGCGCGCGAACGGTCGATGGTGCGGAAGACGTGCTCGATCGCCATGTCCCGTCTCTGGGCCTCAGTCGCCATCGGTCGCCTCCGCGGGTTGCGGTTTCCCCGCCTCCGCGCGTTTCGGGGGAGGAATGGGCTCCTCCCCGGTGGGGCGCAGGCGTATCTCCAGGTCAATCTCCTGGGCCTGGGCCGAGACGCGATGGCCGCCGAGCGCCGGCAGTACAACGACCCGCCGCGGCTCGGGGCTCAGGTCTTCGCTCACGATGCGATAGACGAAGAAGCGCTTCTCGATCTGCCACTCGTCCCGCGGCTTGTGCATGGCCCAGACGTCGCAGCGTCGGATGAGCTCGGCGCCGGGAAGCGTGGTGCCGCCGCGGCGTTCCTTCATGACCAGGGCGAACGCCCGCTCCTCGTTGCCGGCGGCGTAGGCGATCTTCTGCGTGTGGAAGAAGTCGCGCAGCTTGTCCACCCACGCCTGCATCTGCGCCACGGCGTCGGCGTCGAGCCGCTCCGCGCCCTCGTCCCGCTCGCGACTGAAGCAGACGTAGACGGCCCGGTCCGTGACGATGACCAGGTCATACGTGCCCTCGGTGCAGTCGCCGATCCGGAACCTGCCGGAAACCTGGTTGAGGCCGGCCACCACCGAGAAGAGCTTGTCGCGGTTGACGGCCAGCACCTTCTGGAGCTTCTCCCCGGGCGCGTAGATGACGGTTCCCTCGATGGTGCCGCGCGCGCCGGACCCGTCCTCCGTAAACGTGACCGCCCGAACGTAGAGCAGGTCGTCCAGCATCTCGCCCACCTTGCCCTCGTCCTTGCGCCGCAGTATGAAGCGCTGCCGCTGGCCGTCGCTCTCGACGTAGAGGGTCTTAGGCACGATGTGGCCGGACAGTCGGCGGCCGTCGTGGAAGGTGACGGTCGTCACGTAATAGCGCACGGGGAACGTCTCGCCCGTGTATATCTTATCGTCGAGGCCGCTTTCCTTGAAGATCCACTTGGCCTCCATGCTCTGTTTCTCGATGGCGGTCTCGATGCCGGCGATCTCGGCCGTGCGCACCGTGTAGCGCCGGGCCTGGGCTTCGTTGTGGATGATGAGCGAGTCGCCGGTCAGGCAGGCCTTGCCGTTGATGGCGCTGCCGTCGCTGAGCTCGACCGTGGCCGGCACCCACTCGACGGCCGCCGTCGCGCGCACCACCATCCCGAGCGCGAGAACGGCGCACGCCGCTTTGAGCAGGTGCCTTCGCAAGATCATCCCGGACTTCCTCCTACGGTGCTGCTCCATTGTACCACGTTGCGCCGCCTACCCCAATCCGTGGTCGGGGGCGCGAGGCGTCAGTTCAGGGCGCGGCGCTTCCTCAGTATCCATTCCGCCGTGGCGCAGGCCAGCACGGCCGCGAAGAACCACGGCGTGTTCCACAGGTTCTTCTCCTCGCGGCGTGCCACCAGGCTGCGCCTCTGCTCGATCTCCTCCGGTATCTTGCCGGCGGTCGCCAGCGTGTGGTAGGCGCCGCCGGTCTGGTTGGCGACGAAGCGCAGCGTGTCCTCCGCGACGTCGACGCGGTCGAACTCCGAGGTCGCGCGGCCAACGACGAACTCGAAGCGGGCCGTCCCCAGTTCGCCTGCCTCGTCACGGGCGGAGGCCGCGGCCTGATAGAGGCCGCTTGCCGGCGGGCGCCAGGACGCCTGGTACTCGCCCAGGCTCAGCGGCAGCGGCGCCAGGGAAACGGTGGTTCCCGTCTCCAACACCTCCTGCCCGTCGGGGCCGGGCCTGGCCACGGCAATCGGATAAGTGACGCTGACCTCGACCGCGGCTCCGTCTTCCGGTTCGCCGTTCCTGTTTCTGACGCGGGCCTTCAGGACGACGGGTTCGTCCGGTTCGTGCTCGACGCGGGCCGGCCAGGCGCTGACCAGTTGCTCGGGCGCGGGCTCCTCTTGTTCGCGTCCGGCCAGCCACCGTATCGACTGGCGCCAGAAACGATAGTAGGGCGAGTCCAGCCCGCGGGCCTCCACCTGGAACTTCCATTTCCACGTCGTGTCGGCCGTCAGCGCCATCGCCCGGCCCGAGCCGTAGGACTGAGCGGCGACCACGGGCATCGGCCGATCGCCGGCGCGCTCCGTGGGGTGTACGGCCAGGACCTGCGCCCCAGGCTTGCTGCCGGCCACCCGGTTGGCGCCGTCCAGTGTGGCGGGGGCGTCCGGTCCCTCGAAGAACCCGGCGGCGCCGTCGAAAACCGGGTGCGCCCGGCCGTCTTGGGTCAGGGCCGGCAGGAATGCCTCCTCCACGTGGCCATCCCGCTCGCCCTGCATGGTGACGGGCAGCACGTCCGCCAGCGCGCTGTCGGCGTATCCCCCCGCGCCGAACGCGTGGTAGCCGCCCAGCGCCAGCAGGGCGCCGCCGCCATCGACGAACTCCGTCAGGTATTCCAGTTGCAGGCCGGTGAACTCCTCGCGCCCGACGTCGCCCAGCACGACCACGTCGATGTCCTTGTAGTCCTCCGGGGCGGAGGGCAATCCCCGGCTCAGGTCGACGCCGAGCTGGACGCCCTGCACCAGGTAGCGCTCGCCGCTGAGCTTGACGACGCCCGTCACCTCCAGGTTGGGGTCGCTCTCCAGCACGCGGCGCAGGAAGCGGTATTCGCTGCGCACCGCGCCCTCGACGATGAGCACACTGATGCGGGGGTCGGTCACCTCGACCGTGAAGGAGCGGCCGTTGTTCTCCGTCACCGTCTCGTCCGCCAGCGTGTCGACCTCGGCGCGCAGCATGTGCAGGCCGACGCGGCCGGGGACGAAGCGCAGTTCGCGTTCTGCGCTCCCGTCCTCGGCGGCAAGCTGAAGCGTCTCTGCCGCCAGTTGCTCGTCGCCTTCGAGCAGCCGGAGCTCCACCTCGCGCTCGGCGTCCGTGAACTTCTCGAGGCCCGTCCAGGCGACCTCCAGCTTCACGGTCGCCTCGTTGTTGACGATGAACCGGGGATTCTGCGGGACGCGGGAGACGCCGAGGTCGTGGAACAGGCCGTGCTGGCCGATCCGTCCGCCCAGGGCCACCGCGAAGACGGGCACGCCGAGCCCCGGGGCCACCTCCTCCGGCTCGACGCCGTGCGTGCAGACGCCGTCCGTCAGCAGGACGACGCCGGACACCTCCTCCTGGCGCGTCTCCCTCACGACGTCCTTGAGGGCCTTGCCGATGGCGGTGGCTTTCTCCTGGGGGCTGAGCTCGGCGAGCCGCTCCGAGCCGGGCAGTTCGGCGATGACGGGGCCGAAGGCGAACAGGCGCACCTTCTGCGAGCGCGCCAGGGCGTCCAGGACGGCGTGGGGCGGGCGGGTCAGCAGGTCCACGCTCGCTTCAAACCGCGAACGGTCGTCCGCGCTGTCCCTGATGCCCATGCTCTCGGAGGAGTCGACCAGCACGGCCACGGTCGCCTGCGCGCGCTCGGTGCGGGTCAGTCGCAGCACGGGCTGAAGTAGGAACAGGGCGACAATGGCGATGACGAGCGCCCGCAGGCCGGCCAGCGAGGCGAAGGCCGTCCGCGAGAGGCGGCTCCGCTTGTGGCGGTAGAAAACGTAAGCCAGCACAGCGGCCCCCGCCGCGCCGAGCATGACCAGCACGGCGGGCCAGTTGCCGGTGAACGCTATCTCCCAATGCTTCATGCGCTGTGCCTAGTGCTTCAGCAGGACGTTGCCGACGAAGCTCTCGGCGACCGCCAGCAGGATGGCCAGGGCGAACAGGTGGTTCCACAGGGGCAGGCCCTCCCGCTCGCGCCGGACCAGCATCGTGAGCCCGTCGGGGTCGCCCACCACCCTCGCGTTCCGGGCGCCGACCATGCGGCGCGCCTCCTCGGAGTCGATCCTGTCGAGTTCGCTCTCGCGCGTCTCGACGTTGACGGCGAAGAGCTCCTCGTGCTTCTCGTCGCCGGACGTATAGGCGACGCGGTAGACACCGGGCCGCGCCGTCCCTGTGAAGGTAATCCTGCCGGGCTCGTCGGTTGAGCCGGCGCCCGGCAGCTCCACGGGCTCGTCCTC
>CAZSET010000055.1:0-15329 GCA_964605915.1 uncultured candidatus Brocadiaceae bacterium
ACGTAACGGCACGGGACGTGATCGGCAGGACGCCGCTGCACGTGGCAGCCGAGGGGGGCCACACGGAGCCCGCCCTTCTCCTCATTGCAGTAGGCGCCGATGTCGGCGCCGTCGACAAGGACGGGGAGACGCCCCTGCACCTGGCTGCGCGGGCAGGGGACGAGAAGGTGGTCCGGACCATGCTGGAAGGGCCGGCGCCCCTGAACGTGAAGGACAGTTTCGGCCTGACGCCGCTCCACTGGGCCTTGAGGAAGGAGCACTACGGCGTCGCGGACATTCTGCTTGCGCACGGTGCCGAGCACGACATTTACACCGCCGCCGGGATGGGCGACCTCGCGGCAGCCGAAGCGCTGCTGGCAGAGGACCCGGAGTTGGCCGGGACCAAACTCGGGCCGCTCGGAACGCCCCTGCATTGGGCGGCGCGTGGGGGGCATCCGAAGCTCGTCGCGCTGCTTCTGGAGAATGGGGCTCCACCGGACGAGCTGGACGGCGCCGGCGAGAGTGCTCTGACGCTGGCGACGTGGCGAGGCGACAGGGAGTCGGTGGCGCTTCTGCTCTCGCACGGAGCCGACCCGAACGCGGCGAATAGGCGCACCACAACGGCCCTTCACATCGCGTCCCGTCTGGCGTACGCGGATATAGTGGAACTCCTGCTGAGCCAGGGGGCAGACATAGATCGCGCGGACGAATACGGCCAGACTGCCTTGCACTTTGCAGCCGAGGCCAACAGCCTGCGCGTGGCACGCCTGCTGCTGGAGTCGGGGGCTGACCCCGGCAGGGCCCCCGATCATTGGCCCTCGGACTGGCCTTATAAGTTCGGGGAACGCGCAGCATCTTTGACGGCTGCCTTGCGCGAGCATAGCCGCATGGCGAAACTTGTCCGCCAATACGGCGCGACGGAGTGACGCCAGGTGCGGGCGTCCCTCAGAGATCGCCGATGCGGGCGCGCTTGGCGTCGCCGACGGCTATGTGGGCCTGCCGGGTGGGCTCGGGCAGGCGGTACCTCGTGCAGCATTCGAGCACCAGGCGCGCGGAGCTCTCGAAGTCCGCCAGGTGCCCGGGGCTGACGAAGACGGGCTTGACCCGCGTCCGCGTGCGGAGCACTACTCCGATCTGCTCGCCGTCGTCGAGCAGGGGAGTCGACTCGCCCTTGGACTCGCCCACCTCGGCATGAGTCCCGATCAGGCGGCTCTTGGCGCAGCCGACGGTGGGCAGCCCGAGCCAGAGGCCCATGTGCGAGGCGAGGCCGAGCCGGCGCGGGTGGGCCAGCCCTTGGCCGTCGAACATCACGACGTCCGGCACGTGCTGCAGCTTCGCGAGCGCCTTGAGCGAGACCGCACCCTCGCGGAAGGTGAGCAGGCCCGGCACGTACGGGAAACGAAGCTCGTCCTCGGCCAGCGCCTGCTCGACGGGCTCCATGTCCGGGAAGGAGAGCACCAGCGCCGACGCGAAGCAGCGCCCGAGCCGCCGGCTGAGGGCTATGTCCACGCCCGCGACGAGCGCCGGCCGGCGCGGCAGCGGCTTGAGGCGGACCTTCGGAGCGAGCCGCTCCTGGAGCGCGCGCGCCTCGGCCGTGGTGACGTTCCACTCGTGTAGCTTTCGGATGCGCATTGGCGGGCACCTTGCCGCGGACAGCCTATCGGCCCCGCCTTCCGCGCGCAAGGCGCAAGGCCTGCCGAGCTGCCCCCTATCCTTGACCGCCCCGACGCGCGCGCTAAGATAGGCGGCAGCACTTCGCCCGAACCTTCGGAGGGACGGACAGTTGGCAACGCCCGATCGCCCGCGTCACATCATCTGGATCACCACGGACCACATGCGCTATGACTGCGTGGGCGCGAACGGCAACCCGGCCGTGCGCACGCCCAACCTGGACCGGCTGGCGGCAGGGGGCGTCAGCCTGGAGCACTGCTACGGGCAGAACCCGCTCTGCATGCCCAGCCGCGTGAGCTTCATGACGGGCCAGTATCCGTGCCGGACGGGCGTGCTGACCAACGGCCAGTCGCTCTCGCCCGAGCGCGGGCCGACCTGCGCGGAGATCTTCGGCCACGGCGGCTACCAGACGGCCCAGATCGGCAAGCTGCATTTCGAGCCGCACGACAACATGGACTTCGACCCGACGCCGCACCGGCGCTACGGGTTCGACTACATGGCGCTGAGCGAGGAGCCGGGTTGCTACGAGGACGCCTACGTGCATTGGCTCCGCAGCTACTGGCCGCAGCACGAGCGGGAGATGCGCGTGGACCGGCCGGACAAGCGCGGACGGCGGGGCGACACGTTCCTCTGCCAGGCGGTCCAGGCGCCGCCGGAGGCGAGCCACGCGGGGTTCGTGGCGTCGCACACGATCGACTATCTGCGCTACGGCCAGCCGTCCTTCGTGCACATGGGCATCTACGCCCCGCATCCGCCGCTCAATCCGTCGGCGGAGTGCCTGGAGGTATACGACGGTGTCGAGACCCCGGCCGCGCACTGGCGCGAGGGCGAGGACGCCGACAAGCCGCCCCCTCTCGGCAACATGCTGCGCGCGCGGCGGCACATTCCCGACGCGCAGTGGCGCGACCGGCGGCGGTTCTTCTACGCCATGTGCACGCTCCTGGACGGCCAGGTGGGGCGCGTGGTCCAGGCGCTGGAGGAGCGCGGCGAGCTGGACGACACGCTGATCCTGTTCATGTCCGACCACGGGGACATGGATGGCGACCACCGGATGGTGTCCAAGCAGGCGTCCTTCTACCAGGAGGTGATGCGCCTGCCTGCGATTCTGCACTGGCCGGCCGGGCTGCGGGCGGGCGTCCGCGTGTCGGACCTGGTGGAGGCGGTTGATCTCCTGCCGACGCTATGCGAGCTGGCGGGGCTTGCGATCCCGCATCAGGTTCAGGGCAAGAGCCTGGCGCCGTGGCTGAACGGGGAAGGGGAGGGGGCCTTCCGGACTGACGTGCTGGCCATGCACGCGGCACCCCAGAGACCCGTCTGGGCGATGCTGCGCTCCGAGGAGCTGAAGTACATCCGCTACGGGCCCGACGCCGAGGTCCTGTACGACGTCGCCGAGGAGCCCGGCGAGTACACGAATCGCGCGGGGGACGGCGCGTATGAGGGGCGGCTTCAGGCGATGCGCGCGCGGATGCTGGACCGGATGCTGGCAGCGGCCAGTTCGGGCCTGCCGCGGCCGAAGCCCTTCTGACGGCACACGCCTTGCCCCTGCCGTGCGGAGGGCCTGTCCTGTGCCCGTGCGGCGCGGGAGAGCCGCCGCGTTATCAGTGGAAGAGCGGAATAGCCAGCGGGTAATGGAACGATTCCCCTTTGCTGGCTTTGACGGCGGCCATGATCGTCATGACCAGGCCGAATATGAGCACAGCGAAGATCAGCACAAAGCCTATGAGAATTAAACACAGGACTGCTGAGATCAGGCCGTAGATGGTCAGCGAGATCTGGAAGTTCAGCGCCTGCTTCCCTTGCTCGTCGACAAACGGGAATTCGTTCCGCTTGACCAGCCAGAAGATAAGGGGGCCGATGATGTTCCCGAAGGGTATGCCGATGAAGCCTGCAAGGGCACCGAGGTGGCACAGCATGCCCCACGTGCGTGCTTCTTTGGGCGGCAATCCAGCGGCAGACTCCGCCGCTGCCGGTTCGCCCGCGGAGTCCGGCTCATCCTGCACGGGCAGTTCTTCCGCCTGCTCGTCTTCCATGGCTTCCCTCCCGATCCAATGGACTCGAGGCCCTTGTCGGAGCTCTGCTCCGACGCACGATGCTACCTCAGAACGTGCAGCACGTCAACCCGCGCCGTCCGTTGCCTGACACATCCAGCAGCTCACTTCACGCCGAGCCAGCGAGCGGCCTTGCGAATCTCGGTCGTGTTGGCCGCCAGGTAGACGCGATCTCCCGCCTGAACGGTCACGTGCCCGCGGGGGATGATGAACTGGCCTGTATCGGCGCGCAGGATTCCGACTATGACGCAGTCGGTGGGGAAGTCCGCGTTCCGGGCGATCTGCTCGATGGTGAGGCCGGCGGCGCGCGACTCGTCCGGCACCCTGACGAAAACGATGCTGGCCCTGCCCTCGCCAAACGCGGCCACCTCGCGCATGGACGGTTGCTCGACCTCCCACGTGAACTGGTTGATGTACAGGTCCACGATGTTCAGCACGCGCGTGGCTCCGGCGAGCTTATAGGCCTCCTCGTAGGCCGGGTCCCGCATGCGCACGATTATCTGGGGCACCTTCATGTGTCTGGCCAGCACGGCGAAGCACAGGTTGTCTGCGTCCGCCCGCATGGTGCCGGCGGCGCACTCGGCGCGATTGAGCTCCGCATCCTCGAGCACAGTGATCGAGGTCGCCGACCCGTGGATAGTGCTCACGCCGAGCTGGGAGTAGATGAGTTCGCACGTCTCCCGGTCGGCGTCTATGACCACGACGTCATGTTTCCCTTCCATTAGCCGTCTGGCTAGGCCCGTGCCCACCATGCCGGCCCCCGCGATGACAACCCTCATGTGCACCCTCCCGCTGTATTCCGAGTAACCGCCGTCACTGCCAGGCGCGCCCGCTGAACAGCATCAGCACGGGTACGATCTCCAGCCTGCCGGCCAGCATGCCGGCGATGTAGACGAGCTTGATGACGGGGCTGAGACGGGCCATGTCCTGCACCGAAATGTAACAGGGCCCGATGTTGCCCAGCGAGCTGAACATGCCCGAGGCGCTCTCGAGCGCGCCGTATGCGCTGAAGGCCGCCGTGGTCAGCGCCCCGAAGAGCAGAAGGAACATCCAGGCGAAGAACAACGCCGCCGTGCGATAGACCTCCTGCGGGTCCACTTGCTTTCGGTCCACGAGCAGCAGGTCCACGCTGCGGTCGGGTCTCAGGACCTTTCTGATCTGGCGGACCATCAGTTTCCACAGGATCACGATGCGGGCCACTTTCAGTCCGCCGCCGGTCGAGCCGGCGCACCCGCCGATCAACATCAGCACCAGGAACACCTGGCGCGCCAGAGGAGTGAAGTAGCCCGACGCGATGTCGCGAGTGCCATAGCCGGTCGTCGTCGCGATGGACAGGACCTGGAACAGGCTGTGTCGGAAGCTGGCGCCGGGGCCGTCCGCTTCCGCACTTGCATGCGGCATGTGCAGTCGGGAACCCAGCACCAGAACAAGCGAGATGCCGAGCACGATCCACCACATGCGTATCTCGTCGCTGTCCCAGAGCGACCGGAGCTGCCCCTTGATCAGCCGGTAGTGGATCAGAAAGTTGGTGCCGCCCGCCCACATGCCGAAGATGATGATGTATTCGATCGCGACGTAGTGCGAGTAGCCGGCGTTCTGGTAGTAGGCAATGCTGGCATCGTGCGTCGAGTAGCCGCCGGTCGACAGGCACGTGAAGGAGTGACAGATCGAGTCGAACGGGCTCAACCCGCACAGAAGAAGCCCACCGGCGATGACGGCCGTGTAGAGGAGATAGATGAGCCACAGTATCCTCAAAGTGTTCCACATGCCGGGCGCGATGCGCCGACCGGCGATCTTGTGGCTTTCGGCTCCGAACAGGCCGTAGGAGATGCCCCCTTGGAACACGATGAGGAGGAAGAACGTAAGGATCCCGAGTCCGCCGATCCACTGGGTCATCGAGCGCCAGAAGAGCAGCGACGCGGGCATGACGTCCAGGCCATGAAGCATCGTAATGCCCGTCGTCGTGAAACCGCTCATGGCCTCGAAGTAGGCGTCCAGATAGCTGATTCGCAGGTGATAGGAAAACGGGATGGCGCCGAGGGCGCTGATAACCAACCAGCCGATGACGCAGATGAGCATGGCCTCGGGCTTGCCGATCCGTCGCGGCCCCCGCCAGTTCTCCAGTTGCCACCGGCACGCCGACCCGAGAACGATGGACACGAACAGCGGGATCATGAACGTGCCGGCGCGTACGTCCTGACGCGCGGCAGCGGCGAAGATGAAGGAGAGGATGAACGGCACCAGCAGGAGCAAGCCCAGGACGAAGAGGACGGTGCCCACGTAGGTGAGGACCACCCGCAGGCGACCGAAAGCGAACCTCATCCTTCCCCCCGTCGGCACAGAGGAGCGCTGGCAAGATGCGGCGCGGTCTATTGTATGGGTGCCCCGCGCGGCTTGCAACAGGGAGGGGCAGACGCAGCCGAAGGAGATTTGGCCGCGGAAGTACGCTATCATCAGGGAGGTGTACGGTCGGCGTCCTTAGAGCTTCAAGGACCGAAGCACCGTCGAGTCTTCGATCGGAGACTCCTGACGCCGTTCCGGACAGACCAACAGGAATGCTCATTGCCCGCGGGGAGGTGACGGGTCCGTGACAGACATGCTGAGCGAGCTTCAGGACAGGCTCGGCTACCGTTTCCGCGATCCATCCCTGCTGCAGCGGGCGATGACCCATTCGTCCGCGCGCGGGGAAGATCAGCCTGCCAATGAAAGGCTTGAATTCCTGGGCGACGCGCTGGTGGGCTTGGTGATCTCGGAACACCTGTTCCGTTCGTTTCCCGCATTGCCGGAAGGCCGGATGACCCGCATCAAGTCCTCGGTGGTCTCGCGTCGGACGCTGGCCAGGATCGGGCGCTCGCTGGGCCTGCCGGAATGGCTGCGCGTGGACGCCGGGCTGGAGCAGCGGGAGAGCTATCCCACCTCCATGGTAGCCGGTGCGTATGAAGCTGTGGTCGGCGCCATCTTCCTGGACGGCGGGATGGAGGCGACACGGGACTTCATTCTGCGCACGCTCGCCGATGAGGTCGAGCAAGTGCTGCTCGGTCGCCACCATGAGGATTACAAGTCACTCCTGCAGCGTAGGACCTTAGCCGAAGCGAAAGGGATCCCCGATTACAGAGTGGTCCGGCAGGAGGGCCCCGATCATCACCGCCAGTTCCTCACGGCGGTCTACATCGACGGAGAGCAGTGCGGCAGCGGCTGGGGCGCGACCAAGAAGTCGGCCGAACAGAACGCGGCGGCCCAGGCGCTCCGCGAGCGCTACGCAGAGCCTGACCACGCCCCAGGCGAAGGCTCCGGGCGAGAAGGCAGTTTCTGATCGGCCTTCCGGCGGGGGCCGGCGTCCGCCCAGGGCGGCTTAACGTTGCCCCAATCGCAGGCCTAGCAGGTCCTGCTCGAACTGCTCCAGAGCTTCCCGAAGTGCCGCACTCCACGCTTCGACGAGGGCCGTCGGCGATCTCTCAGTCAGCGTCCTCGCATCCCGGAAGTCCCTCTTGACAAGCACCTTGGGAGGGCGCTGTGTGGGGTTGACCAGGAAGAGCTGCAGTTCCAGGACTGCTTTGGGCGCCTCCTTGTCGCGGTAGTCGCCATACAGGGCGACGAGGTTCGGCTCGACAAAGTAGTCCGATTCGAGCTGGCTGCGAGGCGTCACGACGTTCGCGAAGACCTGTGAATCCTCGAGCCATTCCCGCACCTCCTGGGTAATGACGTAGGCCGGCATGAGGAAGAACTGGTTGTGGAAGTCCGACGCGTAGGCCGCGTCGCTCAACCGGTAGACCAGTTCCCTGCCCTCGAAGGCGGGGGAGACGCTGCACTTATACACCGCCACGTTGCACTCGAACCGGACCGGCGCGGGCGGCCCCTCGCGGTCGGCGTGCAGAAGGTAGTAGTGCCTTTCGGGATAGCTCTTCGACAGGTCCACGCTCACGCAGCCCGCCGCAGCGCACAGCGCGACCAGCAGCGCAGCGAAGGACGGTACGGCGTTCCTGATGAACACACGTTTCATTTCGTTGCCTCCTGGGGCGGTGGCGGCTCGCCGAACAGGAAGTGGGCCGGATACCGCTTGGCGTTCTCGGTCATCTCGTTCAGGTTCTCCGAGGCCCGCTCCATGTTCTCCATTATGTCGGCGATCTCGTGGCGCCGCTCGTCGATAAGCCTGCTGAGCCGGCCCAATGCGGTGTTGAACTGATCGAGCGTCGCGGGCAGATCCTCCGAGGCGGCGTTGAGTTTCTGCGACGTCTCCCGCAGCTCGGACGTGATCTGGTCTATGTCCGCTTCCGAGTCCAGCACGATGCGCTTGAGTCCGCGCGCTGCCTCTGAGGCGTCCTTGAGAACCGTGTCCAGTTCGGGCTTCTCCAGGAACTCCCGCACGAGGCGGTTGCTCTCCCGCACCTCCTCCAGCAGAAGCGTAACCGCCTCGCGCACTTCGCGGTTGGTCTGGCCGACGTCTTTGATGAACCGGTCGGCATCGGCGAGGAACTGATCGGCGTGCTCGCGTAATGCGGCCACCTTCGCCTCGTCGACGGACTCCGTCACGGCGGTCAGCAGTTTTTCGAGCTTGACGGCGATGTTCTCCTCCTCGATCTCCTTCAGCGTTCGGCTGATCGATTCGATGGATTCCTCCAGTCGGACCCCGATGCTGGGGACGGACGGGATGTAGTGCTTCCGCCTCGACTCGACCGGCACTTCGGGATAGAGCTCAGGATCGCTCACGTAGTCCAGCTCGACGTAGGCGATCCCGGTCAGAGCCTTGGAAGTCAGCCGGACGCGCAGCCCCTGTTCGGTCAGGCTCTGCAGGTGTTGCAGGATCTCGTCCGGGCCAATGTCCTCGAAGGCGTCCGGGAAGATCCTCATCTCGACCCGTACGTTCTGCTCGTACTTCTTGGGGATGACGATGCGCTCAACTTCCCCTATCTTCACGCCCCGGAGCTTGACCGGTGAGCCGACGACGAGGCCCTCGACTGACTCGTCAAAGTAGGTCTCGATCCTCACCTTCCTGCGCAACAGAGAGCCCGCTCCCAGCACGACTATGGCGCCGACGAGCATGGCAGTCGCAAGGATGATGAACGCGCCGACCTTGAAATAATTGGCTCGGGTGGCCATCGTTTCCAATCCAGCTTTCTGAAGGACTTGCGGGTTGCCAGTCAGAATGCTATGCGGCTGCGTCCGGCTTGGAGCGTGGGTTGAAGAACCGCTGCACCCGGGCGTCCGCCGAACTCTCCTTCAACTGGCGGGGGTCCCCGACCGCAACGAAGTTCTTCAGCTCCGCGTCCAGCAGGCCGACTCGGTCCGCGGCAGTCAAGATGCTGCTCAGTTCGTGACTGACGATCACAAAGGTGATCTCCAGGTTGTGCGCAAGGCGCAGGATAAGGTCCTCCAGGCCCGCCGTGGTGATCGGGTCCAGCCCGCGCCACGGCTCGTCGAGGAACAGGACCTGGGGGTCGAGTGCCATCGCTCGGGCGATGGCGGCCCGTTTTCGCATCCCGCCGCTCAGCTCGGAAGGCATCATGTTCGCTGCCGCCTCCAGGCCGACCAGTTGGAGCTTCATCACTGCGATCAGTTCCATGGCCTCGGTCGGCAGGTCGGTGAACTCCTGCAGGGCCAGACGCACGTTCTCCAGCAGGCTCATCGAGCCGAACAGCGCATCCATCTGGTACGTGACGCCTATCTGACTGAGGATGCGCAGGCGATCCTCGCCCTCGGCGGCCACCATGTCCTCGCCGCCTATGAAGACCTTGCCCGAGAGGGGGCGATGCAACCCGATCATGTGCTTCAGCAGCGTGCTCTTGCCGACGCCGGAGCTGCCCGCGATGACGAACACCTCGCCGCGTGCCACCTCGAACGACACGTCCTCGATGATCACTTCGTCGCCGTATCCGGCCGTCAGGTTCTCCACCCGGATCATCGCTTTTGACTGATCGGCCATCCGTTTCTCAGATCCCGAGCGAGTAGTAAACGATCGCGAACGCGGCGTCTGCCACGGCGATCAGCACAATGCCGCTGACGACCGCTCCCGTAGTGGAGTCGCCGACGGCGGTAGGCCCCGTCGTCGTCTGCAGACCCCGCAGACAGCCCACGGCGGCGACCAGGATGCCCAGCACGAAAGCTTTGAGCAACCCACCTAGAAGGTCCGTGGCATCCACGGCCGATATGACCTGGTTCACGTATGTCACCGGCGGCACGTTCAGCCAAGCCATCACCAGACCGCCGCCCAGCAGGCCGAAGAAGTTGAAGAAGATCGTCAGGAAGGGCATCATGACGACGGCGGCGATCACACGCGGCACCACCAGGAAGCGCATGGGTTCCAGGCCCATCGTGGTCAGTGCGTCTATCTCCTCCGTTACCGTCATCGTGCCCAGTTCGGCGGCGAAGGCGGAACCGGAGCGGCCAGTCAGTATGATGGCCGTAATCAGCGGGCCGAGTTCTCTGAACAGGGAAACCGCGATCAGGTTCGCCACGAACACCTCGGCCCCGAAGTCGCGCAGCGTCATCGCCGACTGGAATCCCAGGATCAGCCCCATCAGGCCGCCGATCAGGATGATTATCGGCAGGGCGTTGACGCCGACCTTCTCGGCCATTATGAAAGTGTCCTTCCAGCGGACCTGGCGCGGATGCAGGACGGCTCGGACAAGGGCGAGGGTCATCTCACCGACGAAGGCTACGAGGCGGTAGAAGTCTGCCCAGAGCTTCGTTCCTCCGAAGCCGACCTCGTCCACCAGGCCCATGCGCGCTCGTTTCCTGGGTCGCGGCGCGGCGAGCCGCCCGGCGTCGAACTGCTCCAGCAGGGCCTGGAACTCGGATGCAAGGCCGCGGATATCGAACCGCGCTCCTCGACTTCGTTGACGCCGTTGGAGCTCCAGCAGCAGGCCCACCCCGGCCCCATCGCAGTAGTCGACGCCCGATGCGTCCACGACGACCTTCTCGGGCCTCGTCCGGTCCAGGGCCAGCGTGGCGCTTCGCCACAGGCGACCGATCGTGTGGGCGTCCAGACGGCCGCTCAACGTGAGCGTCAGAACGCCGTCCTCGCTCACGGCCGTCGAGACGTCGGCCTGCTGTTCTGCGGACGTTGCCATCGGCCTCGCTGAGCCAAAGTAACGCCTGCCGCCGGCGCGGCAGGACGGCTTCTGCGAACAGGCGTCGGACAGCGCATAGTCTGCCGCGCCAGAATTATCCCCCTGACGGCCAGTCACGGTCAAGCGAGTCTGCCGCCCCGCAACGCGAACCGGCCGAACCAAGTCGCTTCCGTGCACGCTTAGCGGCTGGAGCCGTCGCAATAGTCGCTAACCCACCTGACGCGCTCGATGCCCGATTCATCGACCCCTTCCGGCAGCTCGTCCGAGATGCCGAGCACCAGCCGCGGGTGGAACAGCTCGACGACCCTCTCAACGCACTCGATCAGTTCGTCCCACTCGTAGTAGGGCAGGAACAGCACTGCCGGTATCCCGTCCAGCAGCACCTTGTCCCCGATGTGTTCCTTCGTTTCCTCCAGGCTGACGTCGCCCTGGGGCAGGGGCGTCAGGGCTTCGATGCCGTCGAACGGCAGCCCGGCCAGGTACGGCAGCAGCGACTTGTAGTAGCCGTCCACGTGTACGTGGGTGAAGATGCCGTTCTCGCGGAACTGGCCCGCACGCTTCTCGTACCACGGGATCAGGTACCTCTCGAAGTACGCGGGGGAGAGCAGTTGATCGTGGATGTTCTCGCCGAAGTTGACAATTCTGACGTCCCCGTAAGCCACTATCTGCTCGTAGAGCGTGTCGTACGAATCATCAATGGCGCGCATGACCTCGACGACTTCGTCAGGCGCATCCGCCAGCGCGTAGATGAAGTCGTCCAGCTTCATCCACTGCTGGCAGAGGGCCTGGTAGGGGCTCTTCGGCACCCAGAACTGCGGCTCTCCCCGGTCTGCGACGAAACGGCTGCCTTGCTCGAAGTTATCCGGGCTGAACGTGTACACCGTGCGCTCGAAGAGCCACTTGAGGCACTTGAGATCCGCCCGAGTCTTGACAGGGAAATCCACGGTCCGCCAGGTCTTGTCTACCGTTTCGTGCGACCTCTCCACGAGATCCCCGTGCGGAGTCTCCCGGGTGGTGACCAGGTCGCCGTCCGGCAGCCGCTCCGTCCGCACGCCTACTTCCTCCGTGTAGGATTGCACCACGGGGTCGGGCATGCCCGTGTAGTAGTGCACGTAGCGCATGGACAGGTCCAAGTCGTCGTAGACCTCCAGCAGGCTCATGCCCTGGAACGCCTCGGGCAGGCCCCCCAACTCCTCGTGCCAGGCAAACCAGGGCTCCATGCGAGGCTGCCAGAGAATGCGTGGCACCTCGGCGCCCTGGAATACGCGCAAGTTGAGCTCCCTCTTCGTCAGGGGCGGCGATTCGGGTTCCACGGGTTGCGCCTCTCCACTCGTTCTTGCAGAATGTGTACCCGCAGCCGGGGCTGGAACAGAGGCGTCCACAATAACGGCGGCCCCCGGGAAAAGCAACGTGCCGGCGGTTGGAGGAGCCGCTCTTGACTACCGGCACGGTTCTGAGCGGCCGCCTCCGGGGCCGGTTTGATTGCCTCCGGGCCGGCTGCTATAATCCGCGCCTGCCCGGCGGCCAGGGCCTCAGGGCGGCCGCCGTCGGGTGCGACGGACGCGGGGCGGAAGCTCGTCAGGAGGCGGGATCAGCCGATGTCAGGCAGTTGCTCACGGCGCGAATTCCTGGGGATGGGCCTGAAAGGGATGGGCGCGGGCCTGCTTGCGCCGCGCTTGCCCGGGGTGTTTTCCTCAACGACGGGGCAGGCCACTCGCCGCAGGCACAACGTGCTCTTCATTGCGGTGGACGACCTGCGGCCCCAGTTGCGCTGCTATGGCCATGAGCAGATGATCTCGCCCAACATCGACCGCCTGGCCGGCGGGGGGACGCTCTTTGAGCGCACGTACTGCCAGGTGCCCATCTGCGGCGCGTCCCGCGCCAGCTTGCTCAGCGGATGTCGCCCCGACACGACGCGGATCCACTACCTGAAGCCGAAGCTGGACGAGACCATGCCGGACGTGCTGACCCTCCCGCAGCACTTCCGCAACAACGGCTACACCACAGTTTCCCTCGGGAAGGTCTACCACGTTGGCGACGATGACAAGAAGGGCTGGTCGCAGCCGCCCTGGCACCCGAAGCGATCCTGGCCGGGCTACGTGACCGAGGAGATCGAGCAACTGCGCACCAGGCTATGGGAGGAAGGCGGTAAGAAGAAGCAGAGATGGGAAGTGCTCGGCCCCCCCGTTGAGGCCGCCGACGTGCCGGACGACGTCTATGCGGACGGTACCCTGACGAACAGGGCAATCGAGGAGTTGGGGCGGCTCCGGCACGGCCCGTTCTTCCTGGCCGTCGGCTTCGTGAAGCCACATCTTGCCTTCGCGTGCCCCAAGAGGTACTGGGACCTGTACCGGCGTGACGAGATCGACCTGGCCGACAATCCGTTCCGGCCGGGGGGCGCCCCGGACGCCGCGTTGCACAACTGGGGAGAGCTGCGCGCCTACTGCGGCATACCGAAAGAGGGCCCGCTCCCCGACGATCAGGCCCTCGAACTGATCCACGGCTACTACGCGTGCACCAGCTTCATCGACGCGCAGATCGGACGGTTGCTGGACGAGCTGGAGAGGCTCGGGCTGCGCGACAATACGGTGATCGTCCTCTGGGGCGACCACGGCTGGAACCTGGGCGAGCATGGGCTCTGGTGCAAGCACTGCAACTTCGAGACCTCGCTGCACTCGCCCCTGATTGCGAGTGCGCCGGGGGTGCCGGCCGGGCAGAGAGTGAACGCCTTGACCGAATTCGTCGACATCTACCCCTCGCTGTGTGAGGTGTGCGGCTTATCCGTGCCCGACCATCTGGAGGGCGCCAGCTTTGCGCCTCTGATGCGTCAGCCGGATCGGCCATGGAAGCAGGCCGTGTTCAGCCAGTACGGCAAGGGGCGGTCCGTGAAGACGCCCCGTTATCGCTACACCGAGTGGAAGGAAGAGGAAGGAAACGTTTACGCGCGAATGCTTTACGATCATCAAGCTGATCCCTACGAGAACGTTAACGTCGCCGAACTACCCGCGAACGCCGAGCTGGTTCAGCGGTTGACCGGGATGCTGGCGGCGGGGTGGCGCGAGGCGCTGCCCGGGGCGTGAGGTCGGACCAGGGTACTTTCCGGGGCGGATCGCCCGGGTGGAGAGCCGTTATGTTGAGCCATGTGAAGAGCGCACTGCCATTGAAGGTTGGCTACCTGCCCACGCACCGTCGGGGCGTGTTCAAGATCGAGGTGGCTAGGACCCAGAAGGAGAAGATCGAACGGAAGCTCCAGGCGCTCGGCGTTGACTACGTCGGCCTGGACTGGCTGAACGAGCACGGGCTCCTTTACGACCCGGCTGATGCGGAGGCCGTGGCCCGGCGTTTCTCGCAGGAGGGCGTTGCAGCCGTATTCGCCGCGCATTGTGACTTCGGCATGGAGGTTCCCGTCGGCCGCGTCTGCAAGGCGCTCGGCAAGCCCGTGCTCCTGTGGGGGCCCCGCGACGAGAGCCCGGAGCCGGACAGGGTCCGGGAGCGGGACACCCAATGCGGCCTGTTCGCTACCAGCAAGCTGCTCAGGCGGCTTGGGCTGCCGTTCACCTACATCGTGAACTGCCGTTTGGAGGACGAGGTCTTCGCGCGCGGAGTGGACAACTTCCTTCGGGCCGTCAACGTGGCCCGCTGCGTGCGCGGGGCAAGGATCGGCCAGATCGACACCCGGCCCGCCCCGTTCACCAGCACCATGTGCAACGAGAGCGAGTTGCTCGAACGCTTCGACATTGAAGTCGTCCCGACGGCGTTGAGCAGCATCACGAGCGGGGTGCTCGAACGTGAGGACTCGGCCGAAGTCACGGGCGAGGTCGATGCCATCCGCGCCAAGGTGGACACCGGCGACGTGCAGGAGGAGGTCCTGCGCCGGGTGGCTTCGATGAAGCTGGTGATGCAGGAGTGGATCGTGGCGAACAATCTGGACGGGGTGGCCATCCAATGTTGGCCCGTTCTGCAGAGCCTGCTGGGGATATGTCCTTGTTTCGTGGACGGGGAGCTGACCGATCTGGGCGTTCCTGTGGCCTGTGAGACGGACGTGAACGGGGCCGTGACCGCGGTCGCTCTCCAGGCCGCCGCACGCGGGGACAGCGCCGTCTTCTTCGCGGACCTGACGGTCCGCCATCCGGATGATGACAACGCCGAGCTTCTGTGGCACTGCGGCCCGTTCCCGCTCTCCCTGGCGGACCCCGAGTGCTCGCCGCGCATCAGCGGCCACTACATGCAGCCCGACCGTTCGCCCGCCGTGGGCATGTGGCGCCTTAAGGAGGGAAGCTTGACCGTCGGCCGCTTCGATGGCGACCACGGCCAGTACAGATTTCTCGTCGGCCATGCGGAGACGTGCAGTGGACCCGAGACGCCCGGGAACTACGTCTGGGTCAGGATGGGTAACTGGCCGCTCTGGGAGGAGCGTCTGATCTACGGGCCCTACATCCACCACGTGGCCGGTGCCTACGGGAAGCTGGCGCCGGCCATCTACGAGGGCCTGAAGTACCTCGGCATCGAGCCGGATCTGGTCGAGCCGGACGAGGAGCAGATTCGGGCCTATCTGCGCGGCCAG
>CAZSET010000055.1:15339-18066 GCA_964605915.1 uncultured candidatus Brocadiaceae bacterium
TGCAACCTGTAGAGGGCGCTGGACGCCGCGCCCAGGCGACGTTAGAATCGAGCCGTGCCGGCCTGTCGTGCGCGACCTTTCTGGGGGGCTACTGCCGATGTCCGTCCGGCGTGAGCTCGTTGCAGCGGAATGCCGGCCGTTCGCATATCTGTCGGCCGTCGCGGGAGAGCCGTACCCGGTGCTCCTGGAGAGTTCGCTGCATTCGACCCCCCTGGGCAGGTACTCGATCCTGTGCTGGCGGCCGTTCAAGAAGGTAACTTGCCAGGGCGGGCGCGTCGAGGTCGTGGACCTGCGGGACGGGAGCCTGAGCGTCTTCAAGGGGGACCCCTTCCTCGCGCTGGCGGAGCAGTTCGACCCATACCGTCTGGCCGGTTCTGCGGACCTGGACCTGCCCTTCGCCGGAGGCGCGGTGGGGTACTTCTCTTACGACCTGAGGCACCGCATCGAGAGGCTGCCCCACTGGTGCGGTTGCGACGTGCCGGTGCCGGACTTCACGCTCTGCTTCTACGACCAGGCCCTTGTTTTCGATCACCGGCGCGAAGTCACCGAGTGGGTGGGGCTCGACGGGGCCGTGCGGGAAGTCCCGGCCCCCCTCGAGGGGGTCGCCATGATGGACGTTGAGCCGGTCGACCTGAAGCCCAACTTCACGCGCGCGGAGTACCTGGATGCCGTGCGTCGCGCGAAGGAGTACATCGCGGCGGGCGACATCTTCCAGGTCAACCTTTCCCAACGCTTCTCGGGACGTTGCCCGTCGGACGGCCTGGCCGTCTACTCGCGTCTGCGGCGCGTGAACCCCGCTCCTTTCTCGGCCTACCTGAGGTACCCCGACCTGGAGATCATCTCTTCGTCGCCCGAGCGTTTCCTGCTGATGGAGGGCAACCGGGTGACGACGCGCCCTATCAAGGGAACGCGACCCAGAAGGGAAGGAGACGAGGTTTTCAACCGCAACATGCTCCGGGAACTGCGCCGCTCCGCCAAGGATCACGCTGAGCTGACCATGATCGTGGATCTGGAGCGTAACGACCTCGGGCGCGTCTGCGACTACGGCTCCGTCCGGGTGGCGGAGCACGCCGTCATCGAGGCATACCCCACGGTCTTCCACCTGGTCTCCACGGTCACGGGCGAGCTCTATCGCAGCGAGCACAACGAGTTCTCCCTCCTCAAGGCGACCTTTCCGGGCGGCTCCATCACGGGCGCGCCGAAGATACGGGCCATGGAGATCATCGAAGAACTGGAGCCCCACGCGCGCGGGGTCTACACGGGCGCCATCGGTTACGTTTCCTTCCATGGCAGAATGGATCTCAACATCGTGATACGCACGATGGTGAGGAAGGACGGGCAGGTCCACTTCCACGTCGGAGGGGGCATCGTGGCCGATTCGGACCCGGTCCTCGAGTACGAAGAGACCCTGCACAAGGGCAAGGCGCTTTTCGAAGTCCTGGGGGCGCCCATCTACGACGAGATGATGCGAGAGCAGGCGCATGAACGACAGTGATGAAGGCAGCGGCTCCCAGTGGATCTACCTTAACGGCCGCATGGTCGATAGGGACGAGGCCCGCGTCTCGCCGTTCGACAGAGGGCTCCTCTATGGCGACGGTTTCTTCGAGACGACGCGGGTGTTCGCCGGCAAGCCGGTGCTGCTCGGGCGCCATCTGGACCGGCTCGCCTCATCCTGTCGCGAGACCGGCTTCGGGCACGCCTTCGGGACGGACGAACTCGGGGCCGGCATCCTGTGGCTGATCGAAGCGAACGGCGTCGACGACGGCTATCTGCGCATGACGGTCAGCCGCGGGCTCCATGGCGGCAAGCTGGACGAGCTGAGAACAGATGCGCCGACGGTGTTCGCGGAGGCGCGTCCCATGCGCCTGGCGCCGCTCGGCGAGCCGCCGTCGTTCGTTTTGGCCAGGTCCCCGTACCGGCGGAACGAGCATTCGGCGGTGGTGCGGCACAAGAGCCTCAGCTACCAGGGCAACGTCCTGGCCCTGGCGGAGGGCCGGCGGCGGGGCGCGGACGAGGTCTTCTTCCTCAACTCGCGGGGCCACCTGGCCGAGTGCGCCATCACCAACCTCTTCTTTGTTGCGCGCGGAATCGTCTGCACCCCGGACGTCGAGTGTGGTCTGCTGCCGGGCATCACGAGGCAGGTCGTCCTGGAGATTTGCGAGGACCGCGGTCTTCCGGCCGAAGTCGGTGTCTATGAAGAGCGGGACCTGAGGGCAGCCGACGAAGTGTTCTGCACGAACTCGCTGCGCGGCGTGGTCGCAGTCGAGAAGATCCTGGACTACCCGGGCCGGCGGCCCGGCGTTCATGACGTGACTGCCCGTCTCCAACGGGCCTACGCGGAGCTGTGCGAGAATGCGTAGCGCCGGGCTCCGGCCGGCGTTCTCATGCCGCCAGGGCACCGGCGGCAGCGGCGGGGCGTGTGCGCCTTGAGAGCGTGTTTGACGCGGCACAAATCAGACCTATAATGGTGGCCAAGATGGGCACAGAACCCGGGAGTATGGTTTCTCTCCCCAGGCTTGTGAGTCGATCTGACTCCGCTCTTTGAGGAAAGCCATGAACCCTCTGAAAACGCTGTTCGGGGCGAAGACCGGGAGTCCTCCGAAGTCAGCGTCGCTCGATCTGGAAAGGCTGGAGGAGCGGCTGCTGCTCAGTTGGACCTTCATGGTCTACGTGGACGGGGACAACAACCTGGAAGACGCGGCCATTGACGACTTCCTGGAGATGTCC
>CAZSET010000056.1:0-17938 GCA_964605915.1 uncultured candidatus Brocadiaceae bacterium
CGAAAATGACGATCAGCATCCACGGCCCGAACGTAATGAACACCTGCTTGCGCGCGCCGAAAAGCACGCTGAGGACGTAGAACAGCCGGTAGCGCCTCCTGAACACGAACTTCGGCCGCCGACCGTGGTGGATCGGGGGGATGACGCGCTGCAGACGCGTGAACGCCACCGCAGCGACGACCGCTACCCCGGAGCCGATCAGGAATGCCAGCGGATAGCCGGCCGGGAAGATGGTGAAGTTCAGCCACACGAGCCCGCAGCCCAGGATGGTGGCCATCGCCCGGACGGCCCCCAGCCTGCCCAGGTCCTCGCCGATGCGCCCCGGCCCCGCCAGGCTGAGGGCCATGGACTGGCTGGCGGGCATCATCAGGTGCGCGCCTGTACTCCACGTGATGATGAACACGAGCATCTGGAGGTACTCGTGCTGCTGGCTGGCAAAGGTCGCCAGGCCGAACATGCCCGCCGCGATCAGGCAGGCGGCGACGATCGCCAGGTGGGCCTCGCCCGCAAAGAAAAGGACCCCCGCCAGCACCGCGACCATGAAGCCCGGGAATTCGCGGGGCAGCTCCAGGAAGCCCCGCTGCTCCGCCGTGATGTCGAAGGTGTACTTCAGGTAGTTGTTGAACGTAGTCTCGAAGACCCCACCGGCGGCGCCCAGCAGGCAGATGCCCGCGACGAACAGGACTATGGCACGCTTGCGGGACGTGCTCACGCTCGATGGACCTTTTTCCGCCATGAGGGCCAAGAGACTACCCCGGGGTGCGTGTTGATGCAACGATACGCCGTCTGGGTCGGGGCCACTGGCGGAGCGAACCGCAGGCCCTGCAGAGAGCACGGGGCAGGGAAGCTGAGGGATCAGCTCTAATGCCGCCCCGATCCTGAGCCGTAGCCGTCAGAGCCCCGGCAGGGGCGACATGGCTGAACGGGCAGCACCCCGCCAGGCGCCGGTCGGTTCCGCCTCAGTTGCGCGTCCGGATCTCGCCCCGCAGGAATTCAAGCAAGGTCTCGGCATCGTCAGTGCCGATGATGAGAGCCCGGGGCAATCGGACCTCCGGCGGCTTCTTCAGCTCGATCTGGACGGCCTCGCCCTTGCGAGCGGCATAGATGCGGACCGGCCGCCCATCCCTGACCTGCCAGCGCGCGAGTCGGTTGACGCTCGTCCTCCCGACCGACTTCATCTTCCCATAGTCCGCGCTGAAGTGCACCACCCCCAGCGGGCCGAACTCGACGCGCAGCCGATCCCCCTGGTCCGACACGTGCTGGTAGAGGAACATGATGGCAAACAGCGTCCCAAACACGAATATCCCCCACGCCAGGCCCACTACCATGCCCAGTTCGTGCCCCTCGCCCGATACTACCAGCACGGTTGCGAGTACGGCGCACCCCAGCCCTACGGCCAGAACGCCGAGCGCCAGCGGGCAGATCTGCTTGTGATCGTAGCCGCTCAAGGCTCCGTGGGTCCCTGGCCGATCTTGTCTTGAAGGAATGCCAGCAACTCATCGAGGTCATCGGTGCCGATGATAACGGTCTTGGCGAACCAGATGCCGTGGCGCCTTCTCATACGGAGCTGCACCGCGTCGAACCCCCAGACGTTGAGCACCAGGAAGAGCCCGGGCAGCCCGTGCACCCCGAACCCGTACAGCATCGTCGTCCGGGTTGGTCCCACTGACTCGATGTCCTCGTAGCGGATCGCCGTTCCGAAAAGGGCCAGGGGGCCGAGACGCACCGAGAGCCGGTCCCCCTTGTCGCGCACGTCCAGATAGCCCAACATGGCCGCCACGATGAGGAAGCACGCTCCCGTGCCCGCCAGCACCAGCGTCACGTGCAGCTTGATTCCCTCGCTTGCGATCAGGGTGGCCGTGAGGCCGAAGAGGCCGAGGGCCAGGACGACGAACATGACCCACCAGGACCCGTACTGCCGGTGCTCGTAGTCACCCATGGCGTTGGCTTCCCTGCTGGCGCTCGATCCGCCGCGTATTCTACACGAGACGTGCGCGTCCACAAGGCGCCCTGGCGCTGTTTTCGGGCTTGACAGAGGGCAAGTCGTGGCGTATGATAACGTTACTTTTCGTAACGTTACCGAGTGCCGCCGGCTGCGACCATGGACGACCGCCGCTACTACGAGCTGAAGATACTCGAGCACGTCGAAGACCGGCCCGAGCTGCCCCGCCGCGTGGCGGCCTCGAAGCTCGGCGTCAGCGTCAAGCTGGCCCACAAGCTGCTGTCGGGGCTCGTCGAGCGCGGCTGGCTGCACGTCAGGAAAGAAAACTCGCGCCAGTGGCGCTACTTCCTGACCCCCCAGGGCGTGGCCGAGAAGGCACGGCTGACGCGCGAGTTCATCGAGTTCAGCTTCGAGTTCTACCGCGAGGCCCGCCGCCGCTCGGCCCGCGTGTGCCGCGACCTCTCGGAGGACGGCGTCCGGCGCGTGGCTTTGCTTGGCCTGGGGGAGCTGGCGGAGATCGCTTACCTGGGCGTCCAGGAATGGGATCTGCATCTCGATGAAGTCTTCGACGACGCCCAGGCGGGAAGGGCGTTCTTCGGCTGCCGCGTTCAGCCGATCGAGCAGGCGGCAAACGCGCAGGCGGAGCGCATAATCGTGACCGCGTTCGATCCGGAAAACCCCATGCTTCCCGGGTTTCTGCCGGATCAGGTGAAGGCGGACCCCAGGATGGTGTGGATATTCGGGGAGGTGACGGCGAACGGGTGACGGCAGTGGTCGGTGGCCAGTGGCCAGCCACGGCAACGACGAGGGACGAACGACGAGCAGCCCGAAGGCCCCGAGCGAAGCCGAGGGGGAGCAACGAACACGAGACGACGGATAACGAATGACGAATAACACGAGTAGGAGCAGGAGCAGGAGCAGGAGCAGGACTAGGAGATAGCGATGAGGGTACCGTTGCTGGACCTGCAAGCGCAGTACGCCGGCCTGGAGGAGGAGCTGGACGCCGCCCTGAAGCGCGTCTGCCGGAGCGGGGCGTTCGCGCTCGGGCCCGAGGTCGAGCAGTTCGAGCGGAGCTGGGCCGCATACTGCGAGGCGGAGCATTGCAGCGGGGTCAGCTCCGGCACGTCGGCGCTGCACCTGGCGCTGCTGGCGGTCGGCGTCGGCCCGGGCGACGAAGTGATCACCACCCCGATGAGCTTCTTTGCGACTGTCGAGGTCATCCTCTACGTCGGCGCGCG
This sequence comes from uncultured candidatus Brocadiaceae bacterium, assembly GCA_964605915.1. Lineage (GTDB taxonomy): Bacteria > Planctomycetota > Brocadiia > SM23-32 > SM23-32 > DAOVRD01. Next base: position 3,181 of record CAZSET010000056.1, read on the forward strand.
CCCCGTCTTCGCGGACATCGACCCGCAGACGGGCAACATCGCCGTCAGCGGCATTGAGGAACTCATCACTCGGCGCACGCGCGCCATCCTGCCCGTGCACCTGTTCGGTCATCCGGCAGACATGGACCCGCTTCTGGACCTCGCGAGTGAGAACGGGCTGGCCGTGATCGAGGACGCCTGCCAGGCGCACGGGGCGCTCTACGAAGGCCGGAAGGTCGGCGCCCTCGGCGACGCGGGCGCCTTCAGCTACTATCCCACGAAGAACCTGAATGCGTTCGGCGAGGCCGGCGCCGTCGTCACGAACGATCCCGAGCTCGACGCGCGCGTCAAGATGCTGCGCAACCACGGCCAGAACGCCAGGTATCGGCACGCCTCGGTCGGCCACAATTACCGCATGGACGGCCTGCAGGGCGCCGTTCTCAACGTTAAGCTCCCCTACCTGGACCGCTGGAACGAGCGGCGCCGCCAGATCGCCCGGCGCTACACGGAGGGGCTGGCGTCCGTGCCCGTCATCCCAATCGCGGAAGCCCCGTATGCGCGCGCCGTCTGGCACGTCTATGCCATGCGCTGCGAGGAACGTGACGCCCTCCAGGAGTACCTGTCCGATGCCGGCATCGCCACCGGCATCCACTATCCCGTGCCGATGTCGCATCAGGAGGCGCTCCGTCCATACGGCGTCGAGGCCGAGCCCGGCGCCTTACCCGAGGCGGAGCGGCTGGCGCGGGAGACGCTGAGCCTGCCCCTCTACCCCGAGATGACGGACGAACAGGTCGACTACGTGATCGAGCGCGTCCGGGACTTCTACGCGAAGGCTCGATGAAGCCATGGCGCATCCCGACACCACCGCCGCTACCCCTGAAACGCCCCGCGTGGTGATCCAGCCCAGAAAGGGCTGGCTGCCCGTGAACTGGGGGGAGCTGTGGGAACGTCGCGAGCTGCTGTACTTCCTGACGTGGCGGGACATCAAGGTCCGCTACAAGCAGACGGTGCTCGGCGCGCTGTGGGCGATCCTTCAGCCGTTCCTGACCATGGTCGTGCTGAGCGTCGTGTTCAAGAGCCTGCTTGGCCTGGACCGGCGGCTGATGGGCGCCGGCGCTCAAGAGCCTCCGTACGCCGTCTTCCTGTTTGCGGGCCTGCTGCCATGGCAGTTCTTCGGCGAGGCGGTCAAGCGCTGCAACGACAGCGTGATCACGAGCGCGCCACTCACGCAGAAGGTGTACTTCCCCCGGCTGGTGATCCCCATGGCGTCGGCGGGCGCGGCGCTCGTGGACTTCGCGCTCAGCTACCTGATCCTCATCGGGCTAATGATTTACTACGGCCTGGCGCCGGGGCTGGCAATCCTGGCCGTGGTCCCGCTGGCGGCGGCCACGGCCCTGGCCGCCGTGGGTGTGGGCGCCTTCGTGAGCGCCTTGAACGTCGCCTACCGGGACTTCCGTTACGTGGTGCCCTTTGTGCTTCAGATATGGTTCTACACGACGCCGCTGATCTGGGCGCTCCGGAAGGTGCCGCCCGCGTGGCGCCCGCTCGTGGCTCTGAACCCGATGTGCGGGATCGTGGAGGCGTACCGGTGGGCGATCCTGCCCGGCTGGGACCTGGACGTGGCCGCGCTGGCGATTTCGCTGGCCGTGTCGCTGTGGCTCTTCCTGGTCGGCCTGCGCTTCTTCCGCCGGCTGGAACGGCAGTTTGCGGACATACTGTAGGGAGCGGGTCATTGTTAATCGCCAACGGTTAATGGTGAACAGATGAAGGCAGCTTTTCGGCCCGGCGAGGACCGGTGCGGCAATCAGCCTGCTTGGGGCAACTGCACCGGCAGATGCAAATGCGCAGACAGTTGAGGACATTCGAAGATCTGAAAGTCTGGCAGGCGTGCCGAGACATCAGGCGGTTCGTTTCGTCTTTTGTCAAGCGGTTGCCTCCAGGCGAAGTGCGCCGCCTGGCCGACCAGATGTTACGTGCTGCACGCTCCGCCACGGCCAACATCGCCGAGGGCTATGGACGCTTCCATTACCAGGAGAACATACAGTTCTGTCGGCAGGCACGGGGTTCGCTCTACGAGTTGCTTGACCATTTCCTTTGTGCCGCAGATGAGGGCCTCGCCACTCGGACAGAGCTTCAGGAGGCCCGGCAGTTGATCGATACGGCCTTAGCCCTCCTGAACGGTTACATCAACTACCTTAGGTCTGCGAAGGCAAGTTCCCCGAAGGCCCGGGAAGGACAGGAGGACTATGTGATCCCGGACGAGGTCGCAGATGACGCCGACGGTACGTAGTTTCCCAGCTTTCGCGCCTGAACACCAATGCGTGGGACTGGAACGCGGGTGGCTCCCGACTACAGATAGGCGGTTAGGGACGAGAGCTCGGGGACTGACGATCAACGATGAACGATTAACGATCAACCATTAACGATTAACGATCAACCATTAACGATTAACGATCAACCATTGACGATTCAAAGGTCATCAGGTCGAGTGGCTCCGGCAATACAGGTCAATGCCCTTTCGAAGCGCTACCGCATCGGGGCCCGCGTGCGCACGCGGAACTTCCGCGAGGCCCTGACCGACGCCGCGCTGGCGCCCTTGCGCCGCCTGCGCAGCTTCGGCCGCTCCTCGCATCGCGAGCGGGACGCCATCTGGGCCCTTCGGGACGTCTCGTTCGAGGTGCAGGAGGGGGAGGTGCTCGGCATCATCGGCCGCAACGGCGCCGGCAAGACGACGCTCCTCAAGATCCTCTCGCGCATCACCGATCCCACGGAGGGGCGGGCCGAGCTTGCCGGCCGGGTGGCCAGTCTGCTGGAAGTGGGCACCGGGTTCCACCCGGAACTGACGGGCCGGGAGAACATCTACCTCAGCGGCGCCATCCTGGGCATGAGGAAGGCGGAGATAGACGCGCGGTTCGACGAGATCGTGGACTTCTCCGGGATCGAGGAGTTCATCGACACGCCGGTGAAGCGCTACTCCAGCGGCATGCGCGTGCGGCTGGGCTTTGCGGTCTCGGCCCACCTTGAGCCGGAGATACTCCTGGTGGACGAGATACTGGCCGTGGGCGACGCGGCGTTCCGTAGAAAAAGCCTGGGCAAGATGGGCGACCTGAGCCGCGCGGGACGGACGGTCCTGTTCGTGAGTCACAACATGGCGTCGATCAGGCATCTGTGTACCTCGTGCATCGCCCTTGACGGCGGCCGCATCATGGCGGCGGGGGATGCGGACGAGGTGGTGAGGCGCTACCTGGACGCCGTTCAGGAGGGCGTGGAGACGCCGGGCGCTTCGGGGTTCAGTTTCGACTTACGCCGGCCCGAACCGGCTCCCGAGGCCTACGTAACGCGCATTGAGCTGCTGGACGCGGACGGGGACCTTGCGACGCGGCTCGAAACGGGCGGCTACTTCCGCGCTCGCATTCACTTCCATTGCTGCACTGCCGGCAGGTTCTCGATTCGACTCTCGCTGGATACTCTGGGCGGGGCGTCTCTCGTGGCCTACACGATGGAACGTACGGGCGGGTTCCACGTTTCGTGCAGGCCAGGTGACCACTACGTCGACGTGATCATCCCGGCGTTGCCTCTGGCCGCGGGCAGATACGCGATAGGTGCGCACACCACCATCCCTCGTGTGCGGCCGCTGCACAAGGCGGATCGCATAGGGCAGATAGAAGTCACCGCCCGCGACGTCTACGGGACGGGCATCCCGGTCTCGTCCGACCTCTGTGTCCTGGCGTTGCCCCATGTGTGGCACGTCCCGGAAGGTGACGATGGCATCGAAGCGCTCCAGTAGCCGCAACTGGCAACGCAGGCCGCCGCTGGCGACCGTCCGTATTCCTTAGCTGACGATCCGAGGAGAGGGACATGAGGCGAGCCAACGTGGCGCTCATCGTCCTGGACACACTCAGGTACGACCACCTGTGGCGTGCGTTTGAGCGGGGGCCTCTTTGCCCGCATCTGAGCGAGTTCGCGGCAGGTGCGACTTCTTTCGAGAACGCGATCAGCCCTGCCGCCTTTACTGCTCCCTCGCATGCGTCCATGTTCACTGGCTTGCTGCCTTGCGACCACGGCATCTACACCTACGAGCAGGTGGTCGGCGCGCGCCCGCCCGAAGGGGACCTTATAGCTTCGCTCCGGTCAGCAGGTTACGTGTGCGTCGCCCTTTCCGCCAATCCCTTTATCTTGAGGGGCACGGCCCTCGGCAGCGAGTTCGACGTAATGGTGAACGTCCTGTCCCTCACCCGCGCTGGTCCGCTGGCCCATGACGAACCGCCACTCATGAAGCTGAAGCGCAGGCTGGCGGCCGCGCTCAGGCCCCTGGTCCGTGCAGCAGGTCGCGAGACGATGGAGCCGTCCTGCAGCCGGGCGCTTGTCCAGGCCCGTAAGATGCTGCGGGCGGTAAGGACGGTCCTGCGCGCGGTCCGTGGAAGATGGGCCGACAGGCCGGTCTTCCTGTTTTGCAATCTGATGGCCACCCATGACCCCTACCTGTTTGAGCCGCAGGACGCGCGATTCACGCGCCCTGGCGGCCGACGCGGCGCTGACGTGGTTCCCCGGAGGTTCCAGCCCGACTACTGGCTCGATGTGCTCGGCATCAAACCAATGTCAGAAGAGATGCTGGAACGACTTCGGTGGTCGTACGCCGCCTCGGTGCACTACGCCGACCGGATGACCGGTGAGATACTGAGCGGGATCGACGGGTCACTGGCCGATGAGACGACCAACGTCGTTGTCACCTCTGACCACGGGGAGCTTCTCGGGGAGCGTGGTTTCTTCGGGCACGGGGTGTTTCTGTATGAGCCGCTCGTCCACGTGCCATTGCTCGTCAGATGCGGAGAGCTGGGAGCAGGCGTGCGCGTGAGGACGCCGGTGCAGACGCATTGGATGCGCTCCCTCATCTTGCATTGGGCGGGAGTCCAGGACGGGGCCGATCATCCGGCCGGCAGCGGCAGCCTGTTGGAGGTGACGGCCGGCATGGCCGGCGAACGCCCCATGTATTCCTTCTCCGATCCGGACGGCGAGCTTCACAGGTTCCGGATGGCTCTGCGAGCGGCGGCTGACCTGGGTTGGACCCCCTCCCACGTCAGACCTAAGGCAACTGACGCTCATCTGCAGGCCGTCCGGCTGGGAGACGACGTCCTGATCCGCACGTGCAGCGGGTATGACCTGGCCCTCCGCATGGAGAACGGCGCGGACGAGATCGAGCTCTCGGGCCAGGAGGCAGACGGCACGCGACGGGCGCTCGGAGGCCACCTTCTTCCGATGAAATCGCAGCCCAAAGCCGCCGTCGAGCATGCCTCACGGGACGGGCGCGTCATCGAGAGCCTGCGTCAACTTGGCTACATCGACTGAGTGATCAATGCAAGCTGCCCCGACCAGGACCGGCAGACCGCACGTAGTCCTCATATCGCTCGACACGCTGCGCTATGACTGTGTGGGCGCCTGCCCGGACAAGGCGCACCTCAATGCCTGGGGCCTGGGTTCGAAGCTCCGCACGCCGAACCTGGACGAGTTCTTCACGGAGGGCCTCTACTTCACCGAGGCCCTGACGACGGCGCCCTACACCACCAGCGCGCACGCCTCCGTCATGACCGGACTGTACCCCAACAAGCACGGCGTTCGGGGCTTCTATAAGTGGGCCATGGCAGACGGCGTCGGCACGCTGGCACAGGAACTGAAGGGTCAGGGCTACGCGACCGCCGCCGTGCAGGAGGGCGGTACGCAGACGGCGCTGAGGACCGGCTCGGACATACTGCGTGGTTTCGACGCGTTCTTCGCCGACGAGCAGAACGCCTGCTCCTACTGCGCCGCGCAGTCCCAGCCGTGCCTCTTGTTCATTCATACGTTCGACGTGCACGCACCTTACTGCTCGTCCGGCGTGCCGCAGGTGGACCGCCACACGTGGGCCTGGGAGGGCGCCCGGCGCCAGATCTTCCGCCGCCTGGGTGTTCCGGGCGCGCCGCCCGAGCGGGAGCGGGACAAGATGGACTTCTACTTCTGGGTTTGTGCGAATGGGCGGGCCCGCCTTGGCGACCGGCGGGCGGCAGCGCTGCTGCTGGACTGGTACGTGCGCGGCGTGAACTGGTTCGACGCCGTCCGCTGGCCCAGAATCGTCGCGGCCCTGCGTGGCGCCGGGTTGTACGACGATGCGCTCGTCGTCGTGTTCGCCGACCACGGAGAAGCATTGCTTCCCGACTTCATCGGCCCGCCGATGAGCCACTCGCCGAGCCTGCTGGAAGACGTGATCCGCGTCCCGCTGGCGATGCGCGGGCCCGGCTTGGAGGCCGCTCAAGTGGGCCGGCAGGTTTCACTGGTGGACGTGGCGCCGACCGTGCTTGACTACCTGCAAGTGACGCCCTCGGCGGTCGGTCTGGGCGGCAGAATGGACGGTCACTTGCTGCTCGCCTCGCCGGAGGAGACGCCGTCCATGCACGTGGCCGAGGCCTGGCGCACTTACCCGAGGAAGCGCCGGCACGGCGACGACATGTGGCGCGCGCAGCAGAGCGACCCCTGCGAGCCCTATCAGGTATGCGTCCGGTCGGCGGGGAGGAAACTGATCTGGCATCCGGGTGCGCCTCGTCTCTGGCGATTCATGCGGCCGGCGCGGCGCCTGATGAACCGCCTGCGGAGGGCTTCCCGATGTCTGCGCCAGGCACTGTCGCGGTTTCGGCCTCTGGCTGCTTCGCTCCTGCCGGGCGGCGCCTGGGACGTGCTGCAACGACTGCGGCGCAAGGCGGCCGGATTCCTTTGGCAGGAGGGCGGCGCTGCCGCGCCGTCGTCGGATGCGCCGGCTCCGGACCGCTTCCGGTGGCGCGAGGCGCCGCTTTTCATGGTGGATCTGGAAGAGGATCCGCTTGAAGAGCGCCCGCGCCGCGTCGACGCTCGCGAACTTCCGGCGGAGTATCAGGTGCTGCTGGACCGCGTGAAGCATTACTGGGAAGAAGGGCGCTGCGGTCCGGCCATCGATCTGACGGCGGACGACGAAGAGAAGGTCCTGAGGCATCTGAGGGGCCTGGGCTACGTGGACTGATCGAGATCGGGCAAGGACACATGGTTGAGCAACCGAACAAGGCGAGGGTTGGGTTCGTCTCCGTCATCTGCTGGGACGGCTCGTTCAGGGAGAACTTCGACGCCGTCCGCTGCTCCCTGAACCAGACGCTGCCCGAGGACAGGTACGAGGCCATCTTCGTCGAGTACTTCGAGCGGGCGAATCCGCAGGTGCTCGCGCTGTTCGAAGGTTGGGGAAACGTGAGTGCCATTGCACTCGGCAATCCCCACCCCGGCCGCCAGAACGAGCACATCATCGGTGCGTGTGTCAACGAAGGCCTGCGGCGCGCGCGAGGCGACCTGATCGTTATCCCGGATGCCGACGTCATCTTCGAGGACGATTTCCTGGAGGAAGTGATCCGCCAGCATGAGCGCATCGAGGAGCTGGCCCTCTACTTCTATCGCATGGACGAAGCGCCGACGGACCGGCCCGTGCCCCGCACCATCGATGAGCTGAAGCGAGTGGGCCGGCTCAGGTATCCGGAGAACTACGGCGGATGTCTTACGGTGAGGAAGGAATGGCTGGAGGCCATCAACGGCTACGAGGAGGATCGGCTCTGGCGCGGCTACTCCTCCGTGGACCAGGATACGGCGCGCCGGCTCAAGGCGCTGGGCCTCTGCATCAAGTGGCACCCGTCGAAGTTCGTCTATCACGGCCACCATCCGGGCTGCCACGCCCCGGACGCCCGGAGCCTGAGACGGACGCGCCGCCAACGGGAGATATTCGGCGAACGCGAACGGGCGCTGGAGACGCTGCCGACTTGCGGCCTCGATCCTTCGCGCCGGTCGGAACGTGAGTACGGACGGCTGGACCGTGGCTGGCTCAAGGAGAAGTTTCGGGACCTGGTGCACGCGGCCCTGCCCCGCTCGGTGCGGCGCAGGATCGTCCGGTTCCTTTCGGACTGAGGGCAGGCATCGAATTGCCCGGATGCGGGCGGATTGCTTCAGAGCGAGGGAAAAGATGAAAGTTCTCGTCACAGGCGGTGCCGGCTACGTCGGCTCAGTGTTGATTCCCGATCTCCTCCGGCTCGGCTACCAGGTGCGGGCGCTGGACAATCTGATGTACGGGCAGGACAGCCTGCTGGGTTGCTTCCACGACAGCGGCTTCGAGTTCGTCAAGGCAGACGTACGCGATACGGCGGCGCTCCGGGCCGCTGCAGGCGACGTGGACCTCATCATCCACCTGGCAGCCATAGTCGGCGCGCCGGCCTGTCGGGCCCACGAGCAGGCGGCCCGGGAAGTCAACCTTCAGGGCACCGTCAACGTTGATGAAGCCCGTGGCCCGGACGTCGGCGTCGTGTTCGCTTCCACCGGCAGCGTCTACGGGGCCGTGGACGGCGTCTGCACCGAGGAGACGCCCCCGAACCCGCTCTCGGTCTACGGTGAGACGAAGCGGGACGCCGAACGCCGCCTGCTCGACAGCGGAAACGTCGTCGTCTGCAGGTTCGCCACCGGCTTCGGCTTATCGCCGCGGCTGCGGCTCGACCTGATGGTCAACGACTTCGCGTTCCAGGCGGTCAGGAACGGCTACCTGCTCCTGTACGAGAAGGACTTCCGCCGGACCTTCATCCACGTGCGTGACATGGCGCGCGCCATCGTGCACGCGGTCGAGAACTTCGACGCCATGAAGGACCGGGTCTACAACGTCGGCAGCGAGAGCATGAACTACACCAAGGAAGAAGTGGCCCTCGCCATTAGGGAGAAGGTGGACTATCAGCTCTACTACGCCGACCTGACGTCGGACCCGGACCAGAGGGACTACGCGGTCTCTTACGCCAGGGTGCGCGAGGCCGGCTACGAGCCTCGGACGAGTTTGGAGCGGGGCATCGACGAACTGGTTGCCGGTTGCGCGATGATCGCCCTGCACAACCCTTACTCGAACATCGAGTCGTGAGGAGGCATCCGTGCAGGTGCAAGGCAAAGCAGTTACGGTAACGGGCGGCGGCGGCTTTTTGGGGACGCACCTGGTCGCGCGTTTCAGGCGGGCCGGCGCCGACGTGAGCGCGCCCCGCAGCACCGACTACGACCTGACGCGCCCGGAGGACACCCGGAGCGCATTCGAGCGCTTCCGCCCCGCGGTTGTCGTGCACGCGGCCGCCGCCGTCGGCGGCATCGGCTACAACCGGCTCTATCCGGCGGACATCTTCCGCAATAACCTTCTGATGAGCTGCAACGTCCTGGAAGCGTGCCGCCGGCACGGCGTGGAGAAGGTCGTCATCATCGGCTCAGCCTGCGCGTATCCGGGCGACGTGACGGGCACGCTGAATGAGGCGGACTTCCTGGCCGGTCCCATGCATGCGAGCGTCGAGTGCTACGGCTTCTCGAAGCGGGCGCTGTACCTCGGCGCCAGAGCGTATGGAGAGCAGTACGGCCTTCAGTCGATCTTTCTCGTGCTGACGAACCTGTACGGCCCGCACGACAAGTTTGAGCCCGAGGAGAGCCACGTCGTAGCGGCTCTGGTGAGGAAGTTCGTCGAAGCCGCAGACCGGGGCGATCCGGCTGTCGAGTGCTGGGGCACGGGCGCCCCCATCCGCGAGTTTCTCTACGCGCCGGACTGCGCTGAGGCAGTGGTCCGCGCGGCCGAGCGCTACGACGCCCCGGAACCGCTCAACGTGGGCACCGGGATCGGCACGTCCATCAAGGAGCTGGCCGAGATGCTCGCCCGCATCACGGGCTTCGAGGGCGAGGTGAAATGGGACGCCTCCAAACCGGACGGCGCAATGAAAAAGGTGCTGGACGTGTCCCGCATGAAGGAGGCACTGGACTGGGTGCCGACGACGGGCCTGCAGGACGGGCTGCGGGCGACCGTCGAGTGGTACCGGGCGAATCACCTTCAGGCCCGCGCATCTGAGGCCGGCGAAGCGTGAACATGAACGTCTTGCACGTGAACACGTGGGCGGCACGGGGCGGCGCAGGGCGGGCCGCCTTTCGCCTGCACGAGGGCCTGCGCAAGGCAGGTCACTTCTCGCGCACAGTGGCCCGCCGCACCGTTCCCGGCCGCGCCGACGTGCAGGGCTGGGTGCCCGAAACGCGTCTATGGAGTCGCGTTAGGCGCCTGAACCGCGTGCTGGAGATCCATGCGGGCCTCGATGGCCTCGCCGACGTTGCCTCGTGGGTCGGCTACCGGCGCCATGCCGCGTGGGCGGACGTGGTCAACCTGCACAACGTGCACGGCGGCGCCATGTCCCTGCTCCTGTTGCCGCGCCTGGAGCGCAGGGCGCCCGTTGTCTGGACGCTGCACGACATGTGGCCGCTGACCGGCCATTGTGCGTATCCGATGGAGTGCGATCGCTGGCTCGCGGGCTGCGGCAGATGCCCCAACCTGGCGGGGCCGCCGAGGATAGGCTGGGACGCGACGCGCCTGCTCTATAGGGCCCGTGCGCGGATCTATCGGCGCATCAGCCCGGTGCTCGTGGCGCCATCGCGGTGGCTTCTGGCGCAGACCAGGCGATCGCCCCTGACGCGCGAGTTTCGCGCCGTGCACATCCCGAATGGGCTGGACCTGGACGTGTTCCGGCCCGTCGACAGGCGCGTCGCCCGGGGAACGCTGCGGCTTGGCCCTGCGGAGAAGGTGGTCATGTTCTGCGCGCACAGCCTGGCCGACCGCCGCAAAGGGCCGGACCTGCTGATCGAGGCGCTGCGTACCCTCCACGCGAACGGCGAGGCGGAACTCCGCCTGCTGGTGGCGGGGCAGGCCGGCAGCCTGCTTGCCTCGCAGTCGCCCTATCCAGTTCTGGACCTGGGGCAGGTCGACAGCGAACTGCTCCTGGCCGCCGCGTACTCGGCCGCCGACGTCTTCGTCCTGCCGACGCGCATGGACAACTTGCCCAACGGCCTGGTGGAGAGTATTGCGTGCGGCACGCCGTGCGTGTCGTTCCGGGTGGGAGGCGTCCCAGACGTGGTTCGCCCCGGCCGGACGGGTTGGCTGGCCGAGCCGGAGAGTGCCCGGGACTTGGCCCGATGCCTGCATGAGGCGCTGAACAGCAACGAGAAGCGCAAGGAGATGTCCGCCGTCTGCCGCCGGATCGCCGAGGACGAGTATGACGTCCGCCTGATGGTTGAGCGTTACGTCGCGCTCTACGAAGAACTGATCGAGGAGCGCAGGAGGAGCCCAGGTGTGCCGTCCACGCCTGAATGAGCTGCCGCCGCCCCCGGCGGGCAAGACGGGCTGGCCGTGGACTGAAGAGAGCCCTCGACTGCCCGACCGCATGCCGGACGGTTCCCGCTGGCCTCGCATCAGCGTCGTGACCCCCTCCTATAACCAGGGGCGCTTTATCGAGGAGACGATCCGCTCGGTGCTGCTCCAGGGCTATCCGGACCTCGAGTACATCATCGTCGACGGCGGCTCGACGGACGGCACGCTGGAGATCATCCGCAAGTACGAGCCATGGCTGGCCTGGTGGGTGAGTGAACCCGACAGCGGCCAGACCGAGGCGATCAACAAGGGGCTGGCCAGAGCCACGGGCACCGTGCTCGCCTATCTGAACAGCGACGACCTCTACACGCCAGGCGCCCTCGGCAAGGTGGCGCGCGCCTTCGCGAGGCCCAACGTTCACTGGGTCTCCGGCCGATGCCTGTTCTTCGGGTCGGGCGCCCGCGGCCGAAGTGACTGGCCCAAGGAGCCCTGGCAGAGCAGGTGGCGCTGGTTCGTGCGGAATTGCCTGTTTCAGCCCTCGACGTTCTGGAGCAGAGAGGTGGCGGAACGCGTCGGCCCGTTCTCCACGGAGTTCCAGCTCCTGATGGACTACGAGTACTGGCTTCGGATGGTCGCCGCCGGCTACCGACTCGAGTGGGTAGACTCCGTGCTCTCCCTCTACCGGCTCCACCCGGCCAGCAAGACGATGACCTACGAAGACGAGTATCTTGCGGAGGCCGTCAGAGTTCGGGCCAGGCATCTCGGCGCGCTCTCCGAACGCGAGCGGGAGAAGGTCCGGCGGGCCCTGGCGCAGCAAGACGGAAGGAAGCTACGGTGGCGCGCCTGGCGCGAGGCGCACGCGGGCCGGTTCAGGACATCCCTGACGCGCCTGGCGGCCGCCGTGCGGCTTGTGCCCGCCCTGGCGTTCACCCCCCAGACGGCAGCAGTCCTTGCCGCGGCGCTCGCAGGGCTCTTGAGTGGGTGTGCATTTCGACGGTCCCTGCCCGGCAGCGGGGATCGGAGCGCGGAGCCCGCCTGTCCGACGGAGGAACGAGGTCGGTGAAAGGGCCACGGCTGCTGATCGTCTGCCACTACTTCGAGCCTTCCTCGGAGACGGGCGCGATCCGCTCGACCCGGCTGGCGCGTTTCCTGCTGCACAAAGGCCTTCGCCCGGGGGTCGTGACCGCTGGCCCGGAGTTCTACGGAGAGCGTGTCCGTTTGGACGGCGGAGTCCGGCGTGAAGTGGACGTGTTCGAGGTCCCACGTGCGGCGCTGTTGCGGAGGGCGCCCGCGAACGGGCCGGCTGCGGCGGCGTTGAGGAATGCGGCGCTGATGCGGGGCTACGTCTTGGCCGTCGAGCGCGCCGTGCGGACCTCCGCTCCGTTCGACCTGCTTTACCTCTGCGGGCATCCGTTCTGGTACTTCCCCCTGGCCAGGCACTTCCGCCTGCGGCACGGCCTGCGGTACGTCCTGGACTTCGCTGACGTGTTCTACATGGGCAGGACGAGGTACAGGATGGGGCAGCGATCCGGGCTGCGCCAGGCCTTCGACCGAGTGGCTGAGGCCTGGGCGGTGCAAGGCGCGTCGCTCGTTGTCCATACGACGGACCTGCAGACGCGCATGTACCGAGAGCGCTACGAGACGAAGCCGGCGCGCGACTTTGTGACGGTCCGATGGGGATACGACGCCGAGGCCCTGGCCGGCCTCGACGTGCCGCCCAGGGCGCAGGATGACGTGTTTCGCATCGCCATCTTCGGCAAGTTTGCCAGCTACTGCGCGGAGGACGCGAGGAAGCTTGCGCTCGCCGTGGCCAGGTTGCACGTGGGGCGGCGGATGCAGGTGGTGCATCTGGGAGCGCCCGAGCCTGAGCTGGAGGCGGCCCTCCGGCGGGAGGGACTGCTGGCCTGCTTCCGATCGGCGGGTATGCAGCCCTACGCGGCCGGCATGCGGAAGCTGGCGTCGGCGGACTGCCTGGTGCTCAATGCGATCTCCGACGTATCGCTGCCCGCGAAGGTCTACGACTACATCGCCCTGAACCGTCCCATCGTTGCGTTCGCCGCGCCCGAGTCGGCGCTGGGCCAGCTTCTGGCGCGATTCTCCGGCGCCTTCCTGGCAGCCACCGCCGAGCAGGCGCTCGACGCGTTCATGAGGATCACCGACCGGCGCATCACCGAGCTCCAGGCAGGGCTGGACACTGCCGAGTTCAGCCAGCAGTACCAGTTTGAGAGGCTCTTGCAAGCGGTAATATCCCTTCTGGCAGACCGAAGGCCCGGGCATGACTGAGCGTGCGACCAAGGTCATACTGATCACCGTGGACAGCCTGCGGGCCGACGCCGTGGGCCTGTACGGCGGAGCCGTGCCCACGCCCACGATTGACGGGCTCGGCCGGGAGGGCGTGGCGTTCGAGCAGGCATTCGCTACGGGCCCGCATACCACTCAGTCGTTCCCGGGCATCCTCGGCTCCAACTACCCGACGACGGGCGGCTCCGTGCAGGACTTCGGCGCCCGGGTATCCGTGGCCGAGTGCTTTCGGGCGGCCGGATTCCGTACCGGCGCGTTCCACTCCAACCCTCTGCTTTGCCGGGCGAGGGGCTACGGCGTGGGGTTCGACACGTTCTGGGATTCGGTGTCCGGCGAAGAGGGAAGCGCTGCGCAGCGCAGGGGCCGGCGCCTCCTCCAGTCGGTTGGCGGGCTCGTCGCAAGGCGTTTCCCGTCCGTGTTCCGGCTGGCTCGGCGCACCTACCGTGCCCTGGCCCGGCGGCACACCACTCTGGAGCTCCCGCACGAGGACGCCGGCCGGATCAATGGGCTGGCCACCGAGTGGCTGCTCGGCGCGGGCGACAGGTTCTTCCTCTGGCTTCACTACATGGACGCCCACTGGCCGTACGCGACCCGGCTTGCGGGCCTCGGGGAAGCCGAGAGGGCCGAGGCCCGCCGGCTTTCGGACAAAGCGCTGCGGCACCCCGGCCGCCTGACTGCGGATGACCTGGCCCGGCTCCGGGAACTCTACCTGCGTGAAATTCAGTATGTGGACGACTGCCTGGGACGCCTGTTCGACTTTCTGAGGCGCAACGGGCTCTGGGACGAGACGGTCATCGCGCTGACCGGCGACCACGGCGAGGCGTTCATGGAGCACGGGCTGTGCCTGCATGGCGACCTGCTATACGATGAGCTGATCCGCGTGCCCCTCATCGTGAGGGCGCCGGGGTACGAGCACGCCATAAGGCGCGACGTGGCCTCGCTGATAGACCTGGGGCCGACGCTCTGCGAGCTGGCGGGCGTTGCCCCGAGCCGGACGTTCGAGGGGCGCTCGATGTTCGCCGACTGGCCTCGCGAGGCCGTGTTCGCCGAGACGGCGTACCGGATGTTGGTCTCCGAGACGCCAAAGCGCGTGGCCGTGCGAACTGCGGAGTGGAAACTGATCCGCGACGCCGAGCGGGATGCGGAGGAGCTCTACCACGTTGCATCCGACCCCGGGGAGACCAGACCCGTCAGCGACGGAGGGCAGGTCCTGCCCCGGCTCCGGCAGTTTCTCCGGGAACACGTGAGCCGGCAGAGGCCGCAGTTCGAACGCAGGGCAGCGGTCCAGCCCTTGTCCGAAGC
>CAZSET010000057.1:0-17868 GCA_964605915.1 uncultured candidatus Brocadiaceae bacterium
TCGTAGCGCACGAGGACGCGGAAGTTGCTCTCCAGCGCGGCGGAGGGCACGGTCTACGCCGTCAGCGGGCACGGGGTGGCCCCGGCCGCTGCCACGATCGACCGTTACCGCGAGCTGGGAGTGACTGACATCGTCCCCGGGGACGGTTTTCTCGGCGCGCTGGTTCCCCCGGTGGTCGCGACCTGGATCGCCGTTCTGGAACGTTTCGGGACGATGAGGCTGAAGGATGTCTTGACGCCGGCGATGGAGCTGGCCGAGAACGGCTTTCCGATGGGCATGGCGCTGCATGGCACGATCGGCAGCCACGCAGAGCGGTTCCGGTCCGAGTGGCCGTCTTCAGCCGCCAAGTTCCTGCCGGGCGGAGAGCCGCCGCCGGTCGGCAGCATCTGGCGGCAGCCGGAACTGGCCGGCACGTTCAGGAAGCTGATCGAAGCGGAGGCTACGGGCGCCGACAGGGCAGGGGGACTCGCCGCGGCGCGCGAGCGCTTCTACCGGGGCGACATCGCGGAGGCGATCATCGAGTTCGCGTCGAGCACGCCGGTCAGGGATGCCTCGGGGCAAGAGCACGTGGCGCTGCTGACGATGGAAGACATGGCGGCCTTCTCCACCCGGGTCGAGCCGCCGCTCGCCGTCACCTACAAGGGCCTGGACGTGCACAAGTGCAGCAGTTGGACGCAGGGGCCCGTCCTGCTTCAGACGCTTCGGCTGCTCGAGGGCTTCCCCCTGCAGGAGATGGGCCATAACTCCGCCGACTACATCCATACCGTCGTCGAATGCATGAAGCTCGCCTACGCGGACCGGGAGTTCTACTACGGCGACCCCGAGTTCGCCGACGTTCCGTTCGACCGGCTGCTAAGTGAGGATTACGCCGCAGAGCGGCGCCAGCTCGTGGACGTGAACGAGGCTTCGATGCTCCTGAGACCGAGCGGCTACGAGCCCGTCCGCGCAGAGAAGCTGGCGGACGTTCTGGACGCGTTCCGCGGCGACGGCGGCTGGAGCAAGGATGACGGCGATACCACGAAGCTGGAGGCGGCGGACTCCGACGGCAACATGGTCTCCGCGACTCCCAGCGGAGGCTGGCTCATGTCCTCGCCTGTCGTTCCCGGCGTCGGGCTGCCGTTGGGCACGCGCGGGCAGATGTTCTCGCTGGTCGAGGGGCACCCCAACAGCCTTCAGCCGGGCAAGCGGCCCCGCATGACGCTCACGCCGTCGCTCGTCACGCGGGAGGGCAAGGCGCATCTGGCGTTCGGCAGTCCCGGCGGCGACTGCCAGGACCAGTGGGGCCTGCAGTTCTTCCTCAACGTGGTCGAGTTCGGCATGTCGCTCCAGGAAGCGGTCGAAGCGCCGACCTTCCACACGGCGCATTTCCCATCATCCTTCTACCCTCGAAGGGCGGAGCCGGGCGTCGTTTACGTCGAGGGCAGGATTCCGGAGGACGTGCGCAAGGAGTTGGGGAACCGCGGGCACATCGTCAAGGTGTCGGGCGACTGGTCGAGTCAGAACGTGCTGGCGGCGATGTCCGACCGCGGGGTCCTCAAAGCCGCCGCTTCGCCGCGGCTGGAGACGGGCTACGCGCTGGGCTGGTGAGCGAGCGACCGCAGCACGGGCACCGTGGAGCCCTTGATAAGACCCCCTGTTGGCTTCGGTGGTCCGCAGCGCCGGCCTGCGCCCCGGTAACCGCAGTTGTCGCCGCGAGGGGCTGCGGTTATCATTGCCATGAGAATGCGCTGCCCCTCGAGGCCGGGGGCCCCCACCACTTGGAGACTGGCTGATGACATGGCGTGTGATCGAATCCAGGCGTGCGGCGCTGCTCTGGAGCACCGTGCTCTGGAGCACCGTGCTCTGGGCGTGTCTGGCGTGTCCAATCGCCCCCTGCCGGGCGGCAGAGGAAGAGACGCTGCTGGACGACTGGCATTGCGTTTACATCATGGACAAGAAGGTGGGCTACGAGCATCAGCGCATTGCCCGGCGGACGGAAGGCGGTCAGACCACGATCCAGACCCGGTCGGAGACCCACGTTAGCATTGCCCGCGCCGGCATGGGGCTCGAGTTCGGCGTTGAACTGACGGTTGACGAGGACCCCGAGGGCCGGTTGATTGCTTTCGAGCGCATCATGCGGCAGGGCGCGTTGGCGCAGGTTTCTGAAGGGATCGTGGAAGGCGACGAGCTCGTTCTGCTGAGCGGCCAGGGCGGGAACGCCTCGACGGAGCGAATCCCGGCCCCGCACGGCCTCTGCCCGTGGGCGCTGCATCGGCTGACGAAGGAGAAGGGCTATGAGCCGGGCGTGACCTACACGGTCGAGGCGTTTGTGCCCGACTTCCCGGGCCAGAAGGTCGAGGCGACCATGACCGTCGTCGGCGAGGAAGCGGTGCAGGTGTTTGAGGTCACGAAGTGGCTGCACCGCGTGGACACGAGGCTCAGCATTCTGCCGGCCTTCCCCGCCAGTCAGTGGGTGGACGACGGCGGCACCGTGTGGCTGACCAGGGCTGCTGCCGGGCCGGGCCTGAGTATCGAGATGCGCAAGGCCACCAAGGAGATCGCGATGGCTCCGGGCGAGCCCGCCGAACTGCTGCTCACCACGCTGGTGCACACGGACGTGCCGATCGCCCGACCGCGTGAGCTCGAGCGACTCAAGATCCTGCTGCTGCCCGTCGAGGGCGTTACCACGGAGCTGCAGGTTGCGTCAGGTCCGTATCAGGAGGCACAGAAGGTCGCCGAGGGCCTGATGGTCACGGTGACCAGAGCTCATGGGGACCCTGGAGAAAGCTACCGATTGCCGTACGCAGGCGGGGAGTACGCCGACTTGCTCGGACCAAACCGGTGGCTCGAGACGGAAGACCCCCTGATCACACAGATGACCCGGGAGGCACTGGGCGAGGAGACGGATGCCCTGTCCGCCGCGCGCCTCATCGAGCGATACGTGCACGGGGCCATCACGGAGAAGAACCTGGGCTTCGGAATGGCGACGGCCGCCGAGACGGCCAAACAGAAGGCAGGAGACTGCACCGAGCATGCGGTTCTTGCGGCCGCCCTGGCCCGGGCGGCCGGCATGCCGAGCCGTGTGGTGGCGGGTATTACGTACACGGACGGCGTCCCGGGCGGCGCGTTCGCCTACCACATGTGGACGGAGCTCTACGCGGGGGAGTGGCTGCCCATCGATGCCGCCCTGGGAGGGCACGACGCGACGCACATCGTGCTGGCGCGCAGTTCGCTGAACGGTCCGGGCGAGCCCCTCGAGATTGCCTCCGCCGTCGTGCGGTTCGTCGGCAAGGTCCGGGCACAGATTGTCGAGGCCTCGGGGCCCGGCAATGAGGCAGTGGGCGAGTAGAGAAGGCGGCCGGGCACCGGGAGGGATGATGTGAAGAACAGAAGGCTCGTGGCCGCAGTCATCGTTGTCTGCGCCGTCCTCGTTCTGTTTGGGTTGTTCCGGCTCTTGTGCGGCATCCTTGCCGACTACTGGTGGTTCCGCTCGGTCGGCTTTCCGTCCGTGTACACGCGCATCCTGCTTACCAAGGTCTTGCTCTGGGGGCTGGGGTTCTGCCTCGGATTCGGGGTGACGGCCGTGGGCTTCGTGGTCGCGCGTCGCATCGCCGGCCCGACGCCGGTGATCGCCTACGCGCGCGGGCCGTGGATACTGCCGCTGCTCGGAATGCGGAAGATCCTCCTTCTGGTGTGCTGGACGGTGGCCGTGCTGGTCGGTCTGGTCACGGGTGGCGCGACTGCCGCGATCTGGTACCGGGCGCTCCTCTTCCTGAATCGCGTCCCCTTCGGAGCCGTCGATCCGATCTTCCATAACGACGTAGGATTCTACGTCTTCGTCTATCCGCTGGCGATTTATGCGCGCAACCTGCTGCAGGTGCTGGTCTGGGTTTCGCTGGCGGCTGCGGCCCTTTACTACCTCGCAACCGGCATGCTGACCGTGAGCATGCCCGCCCTCCTGCCGCGGCGCGTCTTCTCGCACCTGAGCAAGATGGCAGGGGTCGCCTTCCTGCTCCTGGCAGGCGGGTACTTTCTGGATCGGTACGGGCTTCTCTACAGCACGCGAGGGTTCGCCTTCGGTGCGGGTTACACGGACATCCACGCACGCCTGCCCGCCTGCTGGATCATGGCGGCGGTGAGTCTGGCAGTGGCGGTCACCTTCTTCCTGGTGCGCTCGGTCGCCAGGCTTAAGCTGATCGGGGGGGCGCTGGCGGTGTGGTTCGGCTGTCTGGTCGTCTTCCAGGGCCTGGTGCCGCCTTTCCTCCAGTGGTCGAGGGCCAGGCCCAACGAGCTCCAGCTCGAGGAGCCGTACATCACGAACACGATCGAGCAGACGCGGAAAGCCTACAAACTGGACGGCGTCAAGGAGGTGCAGTACCCCGTGGTGGAGAACCTGACCCACGAGGCCGTGCTGGCCCACCCGGCGACCGTGGACAACGTCCGCCTCTGGGACTGGCGTCCGCTGCGCCAAACCTACAAACAGATCCAGGAGATACGCCAGTACTACGATTTCAGCGACGTGGACGTGGATCGCTACGATCTTGAACGGGGCTACACGCAGACGCTGATCTCGCTGCGCGAGTTGGACCACGCCAAGTTGGAGGGACGGGGCTGGGTGAACCTGCGGCTCCAGTACACCCACGGCTACGGGCTCTGCCTGAGCCCGACCAACGAATGCACGGAGAACGGCCTGCCCGTGCTGCTGGTCAAGGACATCCCGCCCAAGACTCCCCCCGGCCTCGATCTCGACCGCCCCGAGATCTACTACGGCGAGAAGACCGAGGACTACGTGTTCGTCAGCACGGGCGAGGAAGAATTCGACTACCCCATGGGAGACAAGAACCGCTTCGTGCGCTATGGAGGCAAGGGCGGGGTGGAAGTCGCCAGCGCGTGGCGGAAGCTGGTCTTCGCCTACTACTTCCAGGACATGATGATACTGCTCAACGAGGACCTCGTGCCGGGCAGCCGCGTGATGTACCATCGGCTCATCCCCGAACGCGTGCGCCGCGTCGCGCCGTACCTGCTGCTGGACGGCGATGCCTACCCGGTCATTTACGGAGGCCGCATCTACTGGATTCAGGACGCCTACACGACCAGCAGGTTCTATCCGTACAGCGAACCGAGCCGCCTGGGCGGGCTCAACTACATCCGCAACTCGGTCAAGGCCGTGGTGGACGCCTACGATGGCAGCATGACGTTCTACGTGGCCGACGAGGACGATCCCCTCATCCGGGCGAATCAGAGCGCGTTCCCCGGGGTATATGTGCCCATGTCCGAGATGCCGGAGGGGCTCCGCGCCCACATCCGGTACCCGGAGGGCCTGTTCAACATCCAGACCGACAAGTTCGCCACCTTTCACATGCGCGATCCGCAGGTGTTCTACAACAAGGAAGACGTGTGGGACGTCCCTTCCGAGAGTTACGGCGACCAGCCGGTCCGGATGGAGAGTTACTACATCATCATGCGCCTGCCGGAGAGCGAGCGGGCGGAGTTCATCGTCATGCTGCCCTTCACGCCCAGGCGCAAGCCCAACATGATCGCCTGGCTGGCGGGCCGGTGCGACGGCCAGCATTACGGCCAACTGCTGGCATACAGGTTCCCGAAGGGCAAGGTCATCTACGGCCCCAGCCAGGTGGAGGGTTACATCGACCAGGACTCCGAGATCTCGCAGCAGCTCACGCTCTGGGGCCAGCGAGGCAGCAACGTGATCCGCGGCAACCTGCTGGTCATCCCCATAGCAGGCGGCATTCTCTACGTGGAGCCACTCTACATCCAGGCCGAGACGGAGGCGGTGCCCCAACTCAAGCGCGTTATCACGGCCTTCGGGGAGCGTGTCGCGATGGCGCCGACCCTCGCCGCGTCCCTGGAGAAGCTACTGGTCGGGCGCGCGCCGGTGGCCGCCGAGCCCGCCGCCGCAGAGATCATTCCTGTGCCCGCGCCCCTGGACCGAGACATAGAGCTTCTGCTGCAAGAGGCGCTGGGACACTATGAGAACGCGCAGGAAGCGCTGCGCAAGCCCGACTGGCCGGAGTACGGCGAGCAGATGCGGCAGATGAGAGCGAAGCTCGAGCAACTTCGGACCAAGCTGTCGCCGCCCTAGCCCGAACGGGCGCCGGAAGGCTATTGAGGGCGGCGAAAGTAATGCTGCGCACAGGCAAATGTTGTCATTCCGAGGAGCAACGAAGCCGCGACGAGGAATCTCGCCGGTAGCGGCGGTGGCGCCGGTGCGAGCGAGATTCCCGCCGATAGGCGGGTAAACTTCATTCGCCGTACGGCGAACTTAGAATGACACCATTAGTTTGGCCGCACTCAGTGGAGTGGCCTCCCCTGGTGCCCATCGTCGGCCACTGAATCCCGCGAGACGCGCGTTGCCGCGCGGAGCCGAAGGAGCGAGTAGACGATAAGCGCGGCGATCGCCAGAAGCGTAGCGCCGAACACGACCAAGAGCGCCCACGGCACCCGACCCGTGGTAAGCGTCTCAGTTATGATGTTCATCCCAACAACGACGAAGATCGCCCACGGTAGCATGCCCAGCCACGACCAGAACACGTAGGTCCTGAATGAGATGCCGGTCAGGCCGAAGGCGTAATTCTGGACTGTGAAGGGCACGGCGGGGAACAGCCGCATCAGGGCGACGACCACGGCCCCTTGCTCCCTCACGATACGATCAAGGGAGCTGAACCTGGGTTTGCGGGCGATCCATCGGGCCACGGCGTCTCGCGCGAAGTACCGGCTGATGAGGAACGCAGCGGCTGCGCCCAGCGTCTTGCCTATGCTCACGCAGACGATCCCCGTCACGGTGCCGAAGAGGAGGCCCGCCGTCATCGATATCGCAGAGCCCGGGATCATCGCCACGCCCGCGCCTGCCCGGAGCATGATGAAAACGAGCGGCCCCAGGAGGCCGAGCCTCTCGATCCAGCCCCGTATGTTCGTGAGCCTGTCGCCGAGGTCGTAGCGCCACGCGATGTACCAGAGCAGCGCGATGGCCGCGATCAAGAGGACCGGCCGCCACCACCAGCCGCGCCCCGTCGGGCGGGCCCGATCTTCAGCCTCTCCGGAAGCGTTCTGCGTGCTCATTCCCGCCTTGCCCAGTCCATTGTTGCGCCCGTACTTACCCTTGGGCCCGCCCGCCTGTCAAACGCGCTTGAGCATTCGTCAAGCTGAGTCTTCGGCCGTCTGAGGCTGATGAGAAGGTAACGCGAAGCCCCTTGACAGTCCGCCGACCTGGTCTTAACTTGGGATTCCTCATTTGCCGTGCGCCTCATCGCGACCGGCGAATTGGGAATGGTAAGGCCGCAGGCGCTGAATGCAGAGCACTTGCGGCGCTTCACCTGGAGCGATTCACTTCCTTGTAGAGGACACCATGCGACTCGGCATTAGCTCGTATACCTACGGCTGGGCCGTCGGCATTCCGGACCATCCGCCGGAGCACCCGATGGGGCCCTTCGACCTGCTGGAGCGCGCCCGCGAGCTGGGCGTGAGCGTCGTGCAGATCGCCGACAACATGCCGCTGGACGCACTGTCACCCGACGACCTGAACTCCCTGGCGGACCGCGCGGGCGAGATGGGGATCACGGTCGAAGTGGGCATGCGGGGGGTGGAGGTCGAGCGCCTCTGCGCCTACCTGGACATCGCGAAGCGCTTCGACTCACCCATTCTGCGCGTCGTGCCCGCGCACCCGGAGGGCGAGCCCGAGGAGGACGAGATCGTCTCGGCTTTGCGATCGGTTCGGCCCGAGTGCGAACGCGCGGGCGTATGCCTGGCCGTGGAGAACTACGAGCACTTCACGGCGGAGGTGTGGGCGCGCATCGTGCGCGGCGTCGGCGGCGCGGCGCTCGGCGTCTGCCTGGACACCACGAACTCGCTCGGGGCAGGGGAGGGGATCGTGCAGGTCGTCGAGGCGCTCGGCCCGCTGGCGGTCAACCTGCACGTGAAGGACTTCGTCACCCGGCGGTTCGAGCATCGCCTCGGCCTGGTGGTGGAGGGATGCCCGGCGGGGCAGGGGTTGCTCGACATCCGATGGCTGCTGGGGCGTCTGCGTGAGATGGGACGCGACCCGAACGCGATCCTGGAGCTCTGGACCGCGCCGGAAGAGCGCCTCGCGGACACCATCGCGAAAGAAGCGGAGTGGGCGCGCGCCAGCGTCGCCTACATGCGCACCCTTATTTCGGAATAGGCCGTTGCGACCGGCCCCTGCCGGAGGGCGCAAGGGAAGGTGGCGCTTACGGAGCGTGGCACGCCCGGGAGGATTCGGACCCCCAGCCATCGGATCCGAAGGCTATTGCGTGAGCGCCTGAGAACAGTATCAACGGCACCATCAGACACCCCCGACTCTCGACCGCCGCCGCCAGTGCCGCGAGAGATGCCCCCCCGGCGGCCCGGGGCGGATCAGGATTTCGTGAGCATGGCGGTGGTGGGGACATCCTTCTCCCGTCGGTTCACGCGCATCATTTCGCAGCAGATGTGGCGGATGCGCCCGTGGGGGAGGACCTCCGCCATCAGGCGCCTCAACTCGCGCATGGGCCCTCTGCCGAGGGCTGTTGGGAAGGGATCGTGCGCCGTGGCTGAACTGCCCTGAGAACCCCCTCGGCGCGCCCATACCAGGCAGCAATGTGTTTCCCCGGCGAGCAGCAGAACCGCCAGCGCTTCCAGAACCCTCAGCGGGCGCCGATTCGAGCTGTTCCATTTGAACCGCTGCGTCCTCGGGTCGGCCAATGGGACCCCTTCCTTCCGCTACCGGACCTGCTTAACGGGCTGCCGGAACCGGCGCGCCAGGCTCGTCGTCTGACACGACGCCGGCACCGGGAAGGACCGGCGCCGGGGGCTCGGCACGATTGTCCTGCGCCGATTTGTCGGGCCAGGCCATCAGTACGCCCAGTGCCACCGCCGCAACGGCTAGCAGAACCACCACGGCCGTTAGAACCCTCACTTGTGGCCCCTTGCGCCCTGACCTGCTCTGGGGTCCCAAGACAGTCTCAGCCGGGCGGATCACAGGTCTCGCTTGTGACGAGCCAGGCGACGGGGAAGAAGAGACGCGAAACAAGGCACGGCAATAGGGACAGCGTGCAAGGCCGCTTGGATCGGGCTCGGGCGCGCAGAATCCTCTGCCGCAGACACTGCAAATGAGTTTCGTCCCGGTCATGCTATCACCTACCCCCCAGCCCACTCGCCGCCTTCGACGCGAACTCGGGCATCGCCCAGCCCACAAACTCCGCATATCCCCCGGCCCATACCGCGCCCTGTATGGAGTCCTAACGTTTACGGCGCTATCGTAGCGGATGGAGGTGCGTTGAGCAATAGGCAGTATTCTGATATCGGACTTCCAAGATTCTGAGGGCGCAGGGCAGTCGAGCCGCAGTGCGGCTCTGACTGTGTGCCGACCCTCTTTTCTCTCCTGTTCGGGCCAGGGGAAGTACCGGAGCTTCCGGCGGGGCGCGCCGAACCGCTCACGGTCGGTCTCGCCCGCCAGTTCGGTCGAGAAGGCGAGCGGCCAGAGGACTGGGCCACGTTCGCCTAAGGTGGACGGCCTGGCTGTCACCGGGCTGGAGAAGCCCGGGAGCGTTGACGAAGGGCGCAGATCGTCTTACACTCCTATCGCTGCGTTGAGTGTGCGCGAAAGCGGTCAGTCGCTCTTTGCCAGGTTCGGCTTCGCCCGGCAACGCCTCGAGTGCGTGGTGCCGGCGAGAACCGACCAGGAGGTAGTCCGATGTGTCGACGGTCACGCACGTGGGGAGTTACTGTATGCCTGGTGGCGGCGCTTGCCCTGTGTCTGGCCGGACAGGCCTCGGGGCAGCAGGCTGAAGACACAGTGCTGCCGGAAGGCGTGGTGGCCGTCTGGGACGTCGCCAAGGCGTATCGCGAGACGACGCCGACGCGCGAACGCATCTGCATCAACGGACTGTGGCGGTTCAAGCCGTCCGCTGGCGACGAGGAGCCAGTTCCGCCGCCCGGCACTGGCTGGGGCTACTTCAAGGTGCCGGGCACCTGGCCTCTGGGGGCCGGACGGAGGGAGACGGGCCCCAGCCAGCGCATCTTTGCACCTGAGGGATGGTCCGAGACCCTGGCCGACGTTGACGCGGCGTGGTATGAGCGGGAGATCGCGGTGCCGCAAGAGTGGCATGGGCGGCGCATCGCGGTGCAGGCGGCCTGGGTAAACTCCTATGCGCAGGTGTTTGTAGATGGCGTCAAGGCGGGGGACATCGTGTTCCCGGGGGGCGAGGCGGACGTCACCGCCCTCTGCAAGCCGGGGCAGAGGCAGCAGTTGGCCATCCATCTCTTCGGCCGCCCCCTGACTGCGGACAAGAGCTACTTCGTGACGCCGGAGGAGCCAGGGCGAAGGCGCCGAGGGATCGGCCGGCGCGGCCTGTGCGGCGACGTGTTCCTCCGCAGTACCCCCCAGAGGGCCTGCATCGCAGGCGTGAGCGTCGAGACGTCGGTGCGCCGCTGGAGGCTGACCATCACCGTCACCCCAAGGGGCCTGGAAGAGGGGAAGTCCTACCTGCTTCGGGCGCGGGTAACGGACAGCGGCGAGCAAGTGCTCAGCGCCGAGAGCGATCCCTTCACGTCCGACAACCTGCGCAACGGCCGCTATGCCTTCTCAAAGGAGTGGAGGACGCCCAGGCTCTGGCACTTCGACAAGCCACAGAATCAGTATGACGTGGCGGTGGAGCTGGTGGAAGGCGATGAGCTGATGGACGCGTATTACCCCGTGCGGTTCGGGTTCCGGGAGTTCTGGATCGAGGGGCATGACTTCTACCTGAACGGCAGCCCCGTGCACCTGATAGCCACGCCGCTGAACTCCGCGCAGAACGACACAGCCACGGCCAGCTACGAGGGAGCGTGCGAAACCTTCAGGCGCCTGAAGTGGATGGGTTACAACGCGGCCTACACGCACAACTACGGCTGCTCGCCGGGCTCACACATCGCGTTCGATGGAATACTGCGGGCGGCGGACGACGAGGGGGTGCTGCTGAGCTTCTCCCTGCCGCACATGAGGGATTACGGGTGGGAGGGCGAGGAACCCGAGAAGCATAACGGATACGAGCGGCACCTGGAATGGTACGTCCGCTGCGCGCAGAACCACCCCAGCGTGGTCATGTACAGCCAGAACCACAACTGGCTGAGCTACCAGGACGACGAGAATCCCGAACGCATGCCTCTCGTCATGGATTGCCTTCTGGGCGATGCCCAAACCGAGCAGATCGGTCAGGTCTACGCGCGCGAGGCCATACTCAGGCAGTTCGACAGGTCGCGCCCCCAGTACAACCACGCCGGGCCGAGCCGCGAGATGTACACGGTGAACTGCTACCTGAACTGGGCGCCGATGCAGGAGCGGTCGGAATGGTTCCAGCCGTGGAGCGAGTACGGCGCCCGGCCGCTCTACCTGGTCGAATACGGGGAGCCGCTTATCTTCTCGTATTCCACGAACCGTGGCCGTCGGGAGCGCGGTGAGGCAGGCAGGCCGCAGCAGTACCAATACACCGAGTGGGGTGCCCAGCTCAGGGGGCCTGCGGCCTTTGATTTGAGCGAATTCGAGAAGGCGAACGTGCGTTTGGAGGCGCTGCGGTTCCGCAACCAGCGGTCGCCCGGCGGACCGCTGTACGCCGCCGCGGGCGACAGGCGGAACGACATCCCGAACCTGCGCGGCGTGCAGGCGGAGTTCATCAAAGGCACCTGGCCCTACTTCCGCACGCTCGGCCTGAGCGGGTTCAACATCTGGCACGAGGGCAACCTGTGCCGCTTCCGTGAGGGCGCCCAGGCCGGCCGGCGCGAGCTCCCGATCGACTGGAGCGACCTCCAGCGCCCCGGCTACAGCCCTGATTTCTACTCCCCCCGCTCCTCGGACTCGTGGCCTTACTCGCTCGGCACGAAGATGGAGGACTGGGTGCCGAATGTGCGCGGCGCCGCCTTCCGTCGCTACAGTCAGCCCCTGCTGGTCTACATCGCCGGCGGGCCGGAGCGTTTCACGGGACAGGCCCACAACTACCTGCCCGGTCAGGTCGTCGAGAAGCAGATCATCGTCGTCAACGATTCCCGCGAGACGGTCGAGTGCGCCTGCGAATGGTCCGTGAACCTGCCCGAGCAGCAGGGCGGCACGAGCACGTTGCGCGTGAAGCCGGGTGAAAACGAGCGTGCGCTCGTTCACTTCCGCGTGCCGGCGGCGGCGCGCGCCGGGGCGTTCGAGCTCACGCTGAAGGCGACCTTCAGCACGGGCGAAGTGCAGGAAGACGCGTTCACGATCGACGTGCTGGTGATTGGCAAGGGGGCGCTCACGGTTGACGGCCCGGCCCCGGACCTGCTGCGGGTGCGGGACGGGCTGCGCGCCGTCGTATTCGAGCAAGAGGCGCTGCCGTTGGAAAGACGGCTGGGGTTCCGGGTCCAGGAGAATGGCCTGCGTCGTGTCTTCGTACGGACGCCAGGGCACCCGATCCTGGAGGGTCTCTCAAACGCAAACCTCCATGACTGGCACGGGGAGGCGACCCTCCTGCCGCCCGGCATACCGTTGGGCAACCCCAATTCCTACCCCATGGTCCAATGGTGCGGGTTCACGGTGCCACGTCCCGGCCGGGCGGGCTGCTGGGGAAACATCTCGTCGGTCATGATCGAGCGGCCGGCGGCGGGGGATTTCCTCCCGCTGGTAGAAGGCGGCTTCGCCCTCCAATACAGTCCCCTCATGCTCTACCGCGAGGGCAAGGGCGCCGTGGTGTTCTGCCAGATGGACGTCACCGGCCGCAGCGCGGACGAGCCGGCCGCAGCGCGGTTGGCCGCCAACATTCTCGAATACGCCGGTGCGTATTCGCCGCCCCGCCAACGCGGTGCGTTCTACGCCGGCGGGCCGGCGGGCATGGCGCACCTGAGAGAGGCGGGCGCGGAGATCGCGCCTTATGGCAATCAGCCTCTGACTCAGGACGAGGTGCTGGTATTGGGTCCCGGCGCGGCGGCCGAGCTCGAGGACCACGCAGGCCCGGTGGCGGCCTGGGTGAAAGGGGGCGGTCACGTACTAGCACTGGGCCTGTCGCAGGACGACGTTCGCAACGCCCTGGACCTGCCGGCGCGTCTGGAGGAGGCGGAGTACATTTCTTGTTTCTTCCCGCCGCCGGCGTCGGACACGCTCCTGGCGGGCGTGGGATGCAGCGACTTGATGACCCGTGACCCGCGCACGGTGCCCCTCGTGACCGAGGGGGCGCTGGCGCTCGGCAACGGTGTGCTCGCCCGGTCGGAAAAGGAGAACGCCGTCTTCCTTCAGATCGTGCCGTGGCAGTTCAACTACGAGGAGTTCTACAACACGAAGCTCGCGTTCCGGCACACGAGCTTCGTCGTGAGCCGGCTGCTGGGCAACATGGGGGTGCCGCTGCGCACGCCGCTGCTGGCGCGATTCGGCAGGCCCTTGGTGTTGCTGCCCCAGCCGCCTAAAGCAGTGCTGGGGCACGTGCGGATAACGTGCGGGGAAGAGGCCCTCTTGCTCCCGACGCAGTGGAAGGGGATGCCCTTGCTCTCGGGCGAGGCCCCGGAGGGCTGGACTGCCCCTGGATTCGAGGATTCGCAATGGCGCGAGGTGCGGGTGGGGGCCAGCTGGGAGAACCAGTTCGAGGATCTGCGCGGCTTCGACGGCGTGTTCCTCTACCGCGTCAAGGTCAGCGTCCCGCCGGAGTTGGCCGACGGCGAAGCGACGCTTGTTCTGGGTGCTGTGGACGACGAGGACCGCACCTACGTGAACGGGAGCATGGTTGGTTCAATCACGCGCCAGACGAATCCCGCAGACTACTGGGAGGCGCCCCGCCGTTACGGTTTGCCAGCCGGCACTCTCAAGGCGGGAGAGAACGTCATCGCAGTCGAGGTGGCGGACGTGCGCCAGGCAGGCGGAATCATGGGCTTCGCCAGCATAGAGGATGTTCCGCCGGTGCAGGCCGGTCCCGATAGCATGCGGTGGCTGACGGGGCTCTATCTGGACGACCCGGTTGCGGAAGATGATCCCTACCGGTTCTACCGCTGGTAGTCCTTAGTCCTTAGCCCTTAGCCCCTAGCCCCTGCACCGACGCCGCCGACGTGGGCGTCGTCCTTGAGAACAACGTGGGCCTCGGCGGCCTGATCGACGCGCGCACGAATCCCCAACCGCTCGCGTTCCTGGCGAGCGACGGCTATGTCGGCACCGTAATGGCCATCAACGGCGCGATCGCGAGCCCGACGATCTATGGCCAGACCGGCGTCAACTTGGTCCAGGCCATAAACGGCGGCGTCGCCTCCTCGATCACCTCGGGCGCGAGCCTCGGCACGGTCATGGCGATCAACGGGGATCTCGACCTGAGCGGTGGTCGCGCGATCTCGGCCGGCGGGACCATCAACGCCCTGATGGCCATCAACGGCAGCATCCTGGGCGACGGGGTGAGCAGTCCGGACATCTACGTCGGCAACGGCAACCTGTCGAGCCTCATGGCCGTCGGCGGCGGCATGCAGAGCGTCTGGGGGGACGTGAACGGCGCGGGCGCGTCTTCGGGCCGGCTGTCGAGCGTCTACGTGGGCGGCAGCGTCAGCAACTCCTTGCTGGAGGCGGACGGGCTCCTGTCGAGCCTGTTCTCCCTGGGCAGCTTCACGAACAGCAGCGTGCAGGCGGGGAGCCTTTCGGTGGTCTACGTGGGCGGCGCCATCAGCGAGGATTTAACGGACGGCGACACTGACGCGATCCACGCCGACACGGGCAGCTACTACGTGATCGACTCCACGAAGTTCGCGCAGATAACGTCGGCCGTCAGCGACACCTTCGGCGGCCTGATCGCCTCGGTCGCTTGAGGGATCCCGCACTCATCACGATGGGTGCACCAAGTCCGGCTCTTTCCGCTACGATCTTGCCCGGGCCTCTGCCCGAAGGAACTCGGGTCGCTGACAATGGCGGACCTGGATGTGCATGGCGGCTTGATACCTGCGGTACGCACCTTAGCAAGAACGGCCTTGCCTCCCCGACAGCCCAGGCAGC
The DNA here is from genome assembly GCA_964605915.1 of uncultured candidatus Brocadiaceae bacterium. GTDB lineage: Bacteria > Planctomycetota > Brocadiia > SM23-32 > SM23-32 > DAOVRD01. The sequence continues at coordinate 14,951 of CAZSET010000057.1, forward strand.
CATCCAGCCCTCGTAGCCAAGGGCTGCTTCGGCGGAGTAGGCTGCGCCACTCCTCCTTCGACAAGCTCAGGGCAAGCCCCTCGACTTCGCTCGGGACAAGTCCCTCGCCTTTACCATGCTTGTCCGCCGGCCTTATGGCGGGATTGCTCGCCCTGGCGAGGAGGTCCAGACCGACCCAAGCTTGCTCTGCGTCGCCAGTACCATGGTTCTGGTGAGCTCACGCTGTTCTGGGTTCGGATGGTGCCCGTCGCGGTGGGTTGCTGCGGCGACGGACGTTCGCTACACTCTCGAGCGTTGAGGTGCTGGCGAAGGAGAGGTTGGACGAGCAAGCGACCGCAAAGGCACGTTCAGAGATCGGACAGGCCCCCATGGCAGCTATCCACCGCGCTAAGCAGGAAGTGCAAACGGCCCTGAACCGTGTCGAGGAATAGTTGCGCAGGGCGGCACCAGGCGCTGCCTGCATGAACTCAGGCCGATTCGTCGCGCCCATCGCACCCCCGGCCTCGTCGACGCAATGCCCGGCTCGGCCCCCAAGGGTTGACACGTCCGGGGCGTTGCGATATCCTCTGCGCCACTTGGCAGCGAGTCACGCGATGGATCGGGTGAGGATTCCGGAGGGCCGCGTTCCGGAGCGGCCATTGCGACGTTGACACGCCGCGCCGGTCGAAGTTCCTGATAGCCATTATTCTCCACTGGGATGTGCCCCCGGACGAATCGGGGCGTCCGGGACGGGGTCTGGGTCCAGATGTGGCGGCATGTCCGGAGTGGCCATCGGCTGCCGTCCCCCGCCGCCAGCGGAAGCGGCGCCCAGTGGGCCGCCGGCAGGGGCTCGCCTCCCGATCCCAGGTAGTCCAGCAGTTCCGCCTCGCTCAGGCCCCGGCGCGCCGCCCAGAGCGCCCGCATCGCGTCCCGCACCAGGCCCGACCGATCGCGCTCGTAGTCCGCCTCCCACCTCTCCAGCACCAGCCGGTAGAGGTCGTCCGGGGCCTCGGCACCCAGGTAGTGGTCGATCCGCTCGTCCAGCTCCTCGTGCACCCCGAACTGCCGCAGCTCGTCGAGCAGCACGCGCAGGTAGAGCGGGTTCTCGCTCTGCGGCGCCGCGGCGATCCTCGCCACGCGCTCGGGGCTGAGCCTCTTGGTGTACTGCCCCAGGAACTCCGCAATCAGGACGCGCCGTTCCGACTCGGTGAGCGGCTCTACCCGGAGCGTCGGCCACTCGCGCTCGCAGATCGCCTCAAGGGCCGGCCCCGGCAGCGTCGAGACGACCAGCCGCACGTTCGGCGGCACGGCTGGCGGCAGCCACGTGAGCTCCCGCGCCCCTTCCCGCTCCTCCAGCCGGTTCAGGGCGTCCAGCACGATGACGACCCGCCCGCGGGCGTCGGCCATGTAGAGGAATTCGGCGAATGCCGTGCGCAGTTCCCCCGGGTCGGTGGGGATCTCCTGCTCGATGTCGAACCTCGCCTTCAGCTCCCCCATCAGCCGCCTCAGCATGCGCCGCCAGTCCCCACTGTACGGGCTGGCCCCGATGAAGTGCAGTATCAGGTGCTCGTCGGGGCGTTCCTGCCGGCGGCGCAGGGCCCAGTTCGAGAGCAGGGCGCTCTTGCCCGAGCCGGACTCCCCCAGCACTGCCAGGGGCGGCCCGTCGCCGGCCGCGTGCGCGTCGAGCCGCTGGAAATACTCCTGCCGCCCGATATAGACCCCCGCCCGGCTGCGGGCAAACTCCTCGTGCTCCCGCGCCTCCCGCTCCAGCGGGTCGGGCACCCCTTCCTCGGGATACAGCTCGTCGATGAGCCGGCGGAAGTCCTCCAGCACCAGACGGCCGAGTTCCTCGGGGTCGGCGTAGTCCTCCCGGACGGGAAAACCGGCGTCGCGTATCCGCTGCTTCAGCGCGGCGAGCTTGTTCCGACGCTCCCCCACTCGCCGCCCGGCCCCCTCCCGCCCGAATCGTTCGATCTCCTCCTCGGTGGGCACCTCGAGGAACTGGTCGCGTTCCTCGTCGGGCCAGGACCGCGCGCAGGCCGGATCGCGGAAGTAGAAGAAGGCGTGCCGGGCCATCTCGGGGTCCCGCAGGACGCCGTGCAGGATCTCAAGCTCCGTGACCGAGCGCTCCCGGTGCTCGGCCAGCCAGGGCTGCTGCTGGATCAGGTCTTCGGGTATATCATCGTCCGGGGAGATCCACCCGTAGCGCTCACCCAGCAGGCCAATGAAGTAGGGGCGGCAGCGGCGGATCTCTTCCAAGCAGACCGGCAGCACCTCGCCTTCGGCCTTCTGCTCGTCGGTGATGCCCCAGCGCAGGTCCACCTCGCCCCAGGTGACATGCCGGTCCTCGCATACCTTCCGCAGCGGGGGGAAGACGCGCTTGACCAGCTCGTCCCGGTCCTCCCGCATGTCGCGGAACGTGGAAGAGACGAACACGCGGATGACGCGCTCCTCGCCCCGTTCGCCGACAGCATCCCGCATTGGCCATGCCTCCGTTGCGGGCGGGCGCCCTTTCCCGCGCGCCCCGAGTCAACTCGGGCCGCCCGGCCCCTTCAGGGATGAGGCTCGGGGATCCTGCTACTTCCCGTCGCGGCCCACTGTAATTGCCGCCTTGACACCTGTCAACATTCGCTGACGCTCGCCGACGCGCGAATGGAGTCCGAGAAAGGCAAGCCCCTGCCCGAGCGCAGGCGCGCGGCCGAAGCGAAGGTCCGGGCGTCCGAGGCCCGATTGGAGTACGCCGCATACTGGCTCCAGATGACTCGGCAGCTTTCCACAGAGGGCGTGACGAGCCGCGAGGACGTGCACCAGGCCGAGTTCGAGCACTACTCGGCCGAGATTGCGCTAGCCCACGCCCGGAAAGAACTGACGCAGACGCTGCAGGGCGCCCGGCCGGCGCTTTACTGTGGCCGCAGACGGCGCCTACGCCACCCACAGCC
>CAZSET010000058.1:0-6623 GCA_964605915.1 uncultured candidatus Brocadiaceae bacterium
CTGCGCACGAAGGTGAACGCCAACATCGGCACCTCCCCCGAGCGCGGCGACCCCGAGGGCGAGCTGGAGAAGCTGCGCATCGCGCTGGACGCCGGCGCCGACACCGTGATGGACCTGAGCACCGGAGGCGACATCGATCTGGTGCGCCGCACCGTGCTGGAGAATGCGTCCGCGCCCGTGGGAACGGTGCCGATCTACCAGGCGGCGATCGAGGCCGGCGGACCGGCCAGCATGTCCATGAAATCGTACATGGACGTCTTCGAGAGGCACGCGCGGGACGGCGTGGACTTCGCTACGGTGCACGCGGGGGTCACTCGCGAGGCGATCCCACTGCTGGCGAACCGCCTGATGGGCGCCGTGAGCCGGGGCGGCGTCTTCCTGCTGAAGTGGATGTCGGATACCGGACGTCAGAGCTTCCTGTATGAGCATTTCGACGAAGTCCTGGCCGTGGCGCGGGAGTTCGACGTGACCATCAGCCTGGGCGACGGGCTGCGTCCGGGGTGTATCGAGGACGCCACCGACGAGGCGCAGCTCTACGAGCTGAAGATCCTCGGAGAACTGGCCGCTCGCTGCCGCGAGAGCGGCGTGCAGGTGATGATTGAAGGCCCGGGCCACATCCCGCTGAACGAGATCGAGCGGAACGTGCGGCTGGCCAAGGAGTGCTGCGACGGCGCGCCCTTCTACGTGCTGGGTCCCCTGCCGACGGACGCGGCGCCGGGCTACGACCACGTGGTCGGCGCCGTCGGCGGCGCACTGGCCGGCGCCTGCGGGGCCGACTTCCTCTGCTACGTCACGCCGAAGGAGCACGTGGGCCTGCCCGCCCCCGAGGACGTGCGGGAGGGCGTGGTCGCCACCCGCATCGCCGCCCATATCGCGGACGTGGCGAAAGGCGTCCGGGGGGCCCGGGATCTGGACGCGCGCATGAGTCGGGCGCGCGCCGCGCGGGACTGGGACGGAATGGTACCGCACGCGCTGGACCCGACGCGCTTCCTCGCCCTGCTGGCGGCAGAGCAGAAGGGCGACCGCTGTTCCATGTGCGGGGAGTTCTGCGCGATCAAGCTGTTCAGGGAATCCGTGACCCGCGTCGAGTCCGATTCGGACTGAGGCCGTACCTGGGCGGCCCGTGGCCGCAGGGAGTTGGGCAGATGTCCTTCGGCGAACGTGACGAGCAGGTGCTGGGGCAGGAGATCGATGACCTCCGCAAGACCCGCCACGCCGTGATCCTCGCCCATCTCTACCAGCGCCCCTCCGTGCAGCGCGTGGCCGACATCGTGGGCGACTCCCTGGAGCTGAGCCGCAAGGCGGCCGAGACGCACGCGGAGGTGATCGTTTTCTGCGGCGTGCGTTTCATGGCCGAGACGGCCAGCGTCCTGAACCCGCAGAAGATGGTTCTGCTGCCCGAGCCGTCCGCCGGCTGCGCCATGGCGGAAATGGCCACGGCCGAGCAGGTCCGGGCGCGGCGCAGAGAGTTGCCCGAAGAGACGGCCGTCGTCAGTTACGTCAACAGCACCGCAGAGGTGAAGGCCGAGTCCGATATCTGCTGCACCTCGGCCAACGCAGTGCAGGTCGTCCGCTCCCTGCCGCAACAGCACGTCCTGCTGGTGCCGGATCGGAACCTCGGCTCGTACGTGGCGGAGCAGGTGGATAAGGACGTTATCCTTTGGGACGGCCACTGCTACGTGCACGATCCGAACATCAGCCCGGAGGCCGTCCGCGAGCTCAGGCGGCTACATCCGCACGCCGCCGTAATGGTGCACCCGGAGTGCGACGTGGCCGTCAGGCGGATGGCCGATTTCGTGGGCAGCACGTCCCAGATGCTCGATTACGCGGCGCGGCCCGGCAAACGCGCCTTCATCGTCGGCACGGAGGAGGCCCTGCTGCATCCCCTTCAGGAGCAGAATCCGCACAAGCAGTTCTTTGCGACCGGCAGCGTTTGCTCATCCATGCGTTTGACGACGCTCAGCTCGATCCGGCGCGTGCTCGACAGGATGGCCAACGTCGTCCGCGTGCCGGCGGAGATACGGGAACGGGCGGCCGCTGCCGTAAACGCCATGCTGGCCGTATAGGGCGGCAGGCTATGCCTCGGGCCCCACGGACCCCGAGGGGGGCCCGGGCGCACCGGCGGAGCATTTGACAGCGGCGCTCCAGCAGGTATCATCTTCTGGCGATTGGGTGTGCTTACGCACGGCGTTCGGAGGGGTTTCATGAAGACAGCCACGCTTGCGACGGTCATGGCGGTTCTCCTTGCCTGTGCGGCAGGGCCGGCTTTGCTGGGCCAGGAGGGGGCGGCCGAAGAGGCAACCACGACCATCAAGGTCCCCGTCAAGGGCTACAAGACCCTCGCGCCGCCCGACGTGTATCGCGCCGTTACGGCCGGTTTCCAGGTCGACGTGCGGTTCCGGGATGCGTTCGCGAGCAGCACGAGGATGCCGGAGGCCGCGCGGCGGATCGTCCTGGGCGACATGGCTTACGTGGTGGCCGTCGCGTTCCGCACCGAGGGAGAGCTGGTGTGCCTGGTGCCCCGGTCCAGTCCCGATGTGCTCAGGACGCTGTTCGGACTGCCCGCCGACTGGCCGCTGACTGACGCGGTGCTGAGCCGCGAGGTGGTCCTGAACGCCGGGCAGCGCATCACGATAGAGGGCACGACCGTGGGGACAATCGTGGGGCAGAGCTGCGTCCTGGTGGACTCGGTGCTGTTGGGCCATGCCGCACGTGCGCCGACGGAGCGGGAGGTGCTGCTCTACTGGGGCGGCCAGGGCGAGCCCCGCGTCATATCGACGCCCGGGGAGCATTCCATCGACCTTCCCTGCTCGCACGTGGACGGCGAGACGGCCACGCTGGAGCTTACGGTGAAGTCTCTGCGGCCTGAGAGGCTACAGGCGGAGGTGGCCGGGCTGGTTGCCGGGCTCGAAGGACTGCCCCAGGAGACGAAGGTCTACGGTCAGTACGACGCGGGCATCGTCTACCGCCACGCCGGCTCGAACAACCGGCTGAACGTCGAGTTCGATGACGTGGTGGCCGGCCGCCTGGCCTTGCCCCTGCCCGCCGAAGTGGCCGCAGCACCCGCATTCCGTGGCGGCGCGGCGACGCGGATGCCGACCGGCTTCGCGTTCGAGACACGCAGCCGCCTCACGTGCCTGGTGCCTCAGGACATGGTGAGCCTGATGGGACGGGCCGCAGGGATCCTGCCCGGCGAGAGGATACACGTGCTGGGCACGATCACCGGAGTGCAGGGGGCTCGGAACTGCGTCCTCGTGGATTACGTCGGCTTCCCTGACCAGGAGGAAGCGGCCGGAGACGGCGTCACCTGGTCGCTGAGCGTGGGATGGCCCGGGCAAGCGCCGATCGTCTTCTGGGAGGATGGGTACTACGAGGTGCGGCTGCCGTGTCGGCACGCATCGGGGAGGGTCGAACTGCTCGGCGTGCTCATGCACGAATTCCGGACGCTGGAGGTGAAGGTGCCGGCGGCCGCTGCCGGGGGCCAGGACGCCGGCTGAGGGGCAGGCGGGAACGTCCGGCGCGACGGGGGCGCGCTTTCAGGTGGTCTTTCCGGCGGGGGCGCCGCTTACGGGCAGCGGCTGAGTCTGCGTGCTGCCGGCCAGCTCGACGCCCCTGCGCATGGCCTGCATGTTCAGGTCCATCAGGCTGGCCTTACGCTCCCCGAGCAGGCCTTCGAGCGCCGCCGTGCAGCTTTCCTGCCCGACCAGGTGCGTCATCGTGACGAAGGCGCTCAGCAGGATGACGTTGGCGATCCTGACGTTGCCCATCTCGGCGGCCATCTCGGTTGCGGGCAGCGCAAGGACCGTCGCGGGGCCCTCGGCGGGGACCTCGTCCAGCTCGATGACGGAGCTGTTCACGAGCAGCAGCCCTTGCGGCTTGACGCGGCCGGCGAACCTGTCGTAGGAGAGCTGGTTCATGATGATGAGCGAGTCGGCCCGTTCGACCAGCGGGCTGTAGACCGTATCGTTGCTGATCACGACCTGGCAGTTGGCCGTGCCGCCCCGCACCTCGGCGCCGTAGGAAGGGAGGTAGGTCACGGTCTTCCCCTCGCTCATTGCCGCGGTGCAGAGCACCTTGCCCAGCGTCAGCACGCCCTGGCCGCCGAAGCCCGCTACGATAATCCGGTGCTCCTGGCCGTTCGTCGGCAGCGTCGCGCTCCCTCGCTCGCTCTCCATGGTTCTTTCCTTCCGCTGCTTCACTCGTTTTCCCGAACGTCCCTGATCACGCCGAGCGGGAACGTCTTGGCCACCTCCTCCTCGGCGTAGCGGTAACTGTCGGCGGGCGTCATCCGCCAGTAGGTCGGACAGGGCGAGAGGACCTCGATCAGGGAGAAACCGACGCCGTCGATCTGGTAGCGGAATGCCTTCCTCAAGAGCGCCTTCGTGCGGCGCACGTGCCTGGGCGTCGCGACTGTCGTTCTGGCCAGCAGAGCAGGGGCCACGAGCTGGTTGAGCAGCTCGCAGACCTTTATGGGGTGACCGGTCGTCTCCGCGTCTCGGCCGCGGGGGGTGGTCGTCGTCTTCTGGTTCAGCAGCGTCGTCGGGGCCATCTGCCCCTGCGTCATGCCGTAGACCGTGTTGTTGATGAACACGATGGTGATGAGCTCGCCGCGGTTGGCGGTGTGGATAGTCTCCGCCATGCCGATGGAGGCCAGGTCGCCGTCGCCCTGGTAGGTGAAGACCACCTTGTCCGGATGGACGCGTTTCAGCCCAGTCGCCACGGCCGGGCACCGGCCGTGCGCCGCCTCGCTCCAGTCGAGGTCGATGTAGTCGTAGGCCAGCACGGCGCAGCCGACCGGCGCGATGCCGATGGCCCGCTCCCGGATGCCCAGCTCCCCGATCACCTCGGCCAGAAGCCGGTGCATGATGCCATGGCCGCAGCCCGGGCAGTAGTGGGTCTGCGCGTCCAGCAGCTCCTGCGGGCGGCTGTAAACGGACTTCTTGAGCTCTGACTGCGTCTGCTTGACCGGCATTTCCTTACACCTTTGCCCTCCGCCGTGGCGCCCCTCCGCTGGCGGGGGTCAGGCGAACAGGGCCTCGAGTCTCTCGGTTATTTCCAGCGCGGTGGGCACCTGGCCGCCGACGCGGCCCAGAAGCTCCACGGGACAGCGACCCTCGACGGCCAGCCGAACGTCGTCCACCATCTGGCCCGCGCTCATCTCGACGACCAGAATGCCGCTCGCCTTTTCCGCCAGTTCGGCCAGCTCCCTGCTGGGGAACGGCCACAGCGTGATGGGCCTGAACAGGGCCACCTTGAACGGCAGCTTTTGGAGCGGCCTCTCCACCACCTGCCGGCAGATGCGCCCGCTCGTGCCGTAGGCCACCAGCAGAACGTCCGCGTCGTCGGGGCCGGTCAGCTCGCAGCGGACCTCGTTCTCTTCGATCTTCGCGTAGTTGGCCTGCAGCTTCAGGTTCAGCTCTTCCAATTCGTCCGGGCTGAGTCGAAAGGAGTGGACGAGGTTCCGCTTCCTGCCCGGTTCCCCGGTCAGCGCCCACGGCTTGGGCGGGGGGCTGGGGGGCGGCAGGTGGTCGAACCGGGCCTGCTCCATCATCTGCCCGAGCAGGCCGTCGCTCAGGATGATCACGGGCACGCGGTAGGCGTCCGCCAGGTCGAACGCCAGGTAGGTCAGGTCGCAGACCTCCTGAACGGTGGCCGGGGCGAGGGATATGCAGCGGTAATCGCCGTGGCCGCCGCCGCGGGTGGTCTGGTAGTAATCGGCCTGGGCGGGCGAGATGTTGCCCAGGCCCGGCCCGCCCCGCTGCACGTTGATGATCACGGCGGGGATCTCGCTGCCCGCGATGTAGGAGATGCCCTCCTGCTTGAGGCTTACGCCGGGGCTGCTGGAGGACGTCAGGGCCCGTGCGCCGCCGGCGCTGGCTCCGTAGACCATATTGATGGCTGCGAGCTCGCTCTCGGCCTGGATGAAGATGCCCCCCCGCAGGGGCAGTTGATCCGCCATGAAGGCCGTCAGTTCGTTCTGCGGCGTGATGGGGTATCCGGCGTAGAACTTGCAGCCCGCCCTGATGGCGGCCTCTCCGGCCGCTACGTTGCCCGAAACCAGAAGCGTCTCGCCCTCGGCTTGTTCGGCACCCATCCGAATCTATGGTCTAATTGTTCAGGTTGACGTCTTCTCTAGTCCTGTTGTGCGCCGGCGGCCGACGCCGCAGCCTCAACGCGCCAGATCTCTACCGCAGCGTCCGGGCACATCGTAGCACACTGCAAGCAGCCCGTGCAATCCACGTCCGGCCGTACGGCCGCCGTCTGCACGCCTCGCCGGTTTGGCTTCTTCTCAATGTAGAGCTTGCCTTGCTCGCAGAACTCCACGCAGAGGCCGCATCCCTTGCAGAACTGGGTCAGTATCGTGACTTCGAATCTCTTACTTGGCATATCTCGGCTGACCCCTCCAATCCAGCTTATTGCGCAGCGTCGCGAAGAAGGCGTTCCGCCCCGTCTGGATCAGTCTCAGGGGTTCGTCGGCCTTTTGCACCTGCACGACGTCGCCGTCTTGCATCTCCTGCATCACCTGGCCGTCCACGGTCAGGGCGGGCGGCTCTGCCCAGTCGCGAGCCTCCAGGCTGACCGTCACGTGGCCGGGCAGGACCAGAGGGCGGTTGCTCAGCGTG
>CAZSET010000058.1:6633-17846 GCA_964605915.1 uncultured candidatus Brocadiaceae bacterium
TAGTTGCTTCGCCTTCGATCAAGTAGTTTATCTCGTCCATCTCGGGGTAGACAATCGGCCCTCCGGCCGCGAGGCTGTGGGCCGTCGAACCGACGGGCGTGGCCACGATGAGCCCGTCCGCCCGGTACGTCGTCACCAGTCCCCCGTCCACGTGGAGGTCTATCGTCATGATGCGGGACAGTGAGGTGCGCGCCACGACGGCGTCGTTCAGGCCGACGGTGTCCAGCATCGTCTCGCCGACGCGCTCCAGACGGCAGCCCAGCATCATGCGTTCGGCCAGCCGGTAGCGGCCCTCCAACACGTCGCTCAGGACGGCCCGGTAGTCGTCAGCCGTCGCCTCGGTCAGAAAGCCGAACTTGCTGACGTTCAGCCCCAGCAGGGGCACGCCGTGCTTCGCCAGGCCGCGCGCCGCTCGCAGGACGGAGCCGTCGCCGCCGAGGACGACGGCCAGGTCCACCTCGTCCGACCGGACCTCCGATTCCAGCTCGAGGTCGACCTTCACCTGCGCCCGCTCGGCCAGCCACGGCTCGATCTGCTCGAGGGCGCGGTGCACGCCCTCTTTCGCCTTGTTCCCGACGATCAGTATCTGCTTCATTGGATTGCGTCCCGGGCCGGCTCACTGTCCCGGCGGCTCGAAAGCTTCCTCCTTCAGCTCGCCCTCGGCCGTCTGGACCAGCTTGCGCACCTTCAGCGTGGCCGCCTGCAGCATCTTCTGGCAGGCGCGGAAGGCCTCGACCCCTTCCTCGTAGAGCCGCAGCGAATCGTCCAGGGCCAGGTTGCCTTCCTCGAGCCGGCGGACGATCTCCTCCAGCCGGTCGAGGTTCTGCTCGAAGCTCGGCACCTGAGCACCGTCTTCCGGCTTTGCCTGCTTCTCGTCAGCCATGGCCCCCGGCGACCGCACAGGATTGTGGCCCTTCACACCGCACGGGGCGCACGCATGCTTGACGTGCCATCCGCGCTTGGGTTCCCCTATTATAGTGGACGGAATGGGCGAATGGAAACCGCCGGAGGGGACGGCAATGGACGTCCAGCCTTCCGAAGATGCCATCCGGGCCGCCTACGAGCTGGCCAATCCGTGTCGCGTCTGTCCGCGCTTCTGCCGGATCGACCGTCGGGCGGGCGAGGTGGGCTACTGCGGCGTCGGCGCGCTCCCGCTGGTCTCGAGCGCAGGCCCGCACTTCGGCGAAGAGTCGCCCCTGGTCGGGCGCGGGGGCTCGGGCACCATATTCCTGGCCGGCTGCAGCCTGCTGTGCGTCTTCTGCCAGAATTACGACATCAGCCACGGCCTGGCCGGCCGGCCCACGGAGCCCGAGCAGATCGCCCGAATCATGCTGGCCCTGGAGCGGCGGGGGTGCGAGAACATCAACTTCGTCACGCCCACACACGTCACGCCGTGGCTCATGGACGCCGTGCGACGGGCGCGGCTGGCGGGCCTGTCCGTGCCCATCGTTTACAACTGCGGCGGCTACGAACTGGTGGAGACGCTCCGCCTGCTCGAGGGCACCGTGGACATCTACATGCCGGACGCGAAGTTCTGGGACCCCGAGATGGCCTTCCGCTACACGAAGGCGCGCGACTACCCGGACAGGATGATGGCAGCGCTGCGGGAGATGCACCGGCAGGTCGGCGTCCTTCAAGTCGACGGCGGCATCGCGACGCGGGGCCTGCTGGTGCGGCACCTGGTCATGCCGAACGGCGTGGCGAACAGCAAGGAGGTCCTCCGCTTCATCGCCGAGGAGGTATCGCCGGACACGTTCGTGAACGTGATGGACCAGTACCGCCCCATGCACCAGGCGCACCGGCATCCGGAGATCGGGCGCTCCATCACGGCGGAGGAGTACGGCGAGGCGCATCTGTACGCGCGCTCGCTGGGACTGAACCTGCTGTAGGGGGCATGCGGCCATTGTGAGTATTGACGCCCGTGCCGCCGTCGGGTATGGTACGCACCAGGGCGTTGCGTCGAGGCCAGGACGCAGACGCGCCAGCCATCAGCGGGGGAAGGAGGGCAGAGGTATGAACGTGCAGGAGTTCCTGAAGGAAAACGGGGTGAAGTGCGAGGTCATTCCCCACGAGCAGGCCTACACCGCCCAGGAAGTGGCGGCGGCGGAGCACGTCTCGGGCCACAATTTCGCCAAGACCGTCATCGTCAAGGGCGGAGACGAAGTCGTGATGCTGGTTCTTCCGGCCAGCCGCCACGTCGACTTCAAGATGGTGGCCGCGCTCCTTGGGGCGAAGGCGGAGATGCTGGGCGAAGAGGAGATGAAGAAGATCTTCCCCGATTGCGAGATCGGGGCCGAATCCCCCTTCGGCTCCCAGTACGGCGTCAAGACCTTCGTGGACGAGTCTCTCCGGGACGCCGACGACATCGTGTTCCGCGCGGGCTCGCACGACCAGACCATCAAGATGAGCTACGCGGACTACGAGAAGCTCGAGGAGCCGACCGGCGCCCGCTTCGCCGCCGAGGCCGACTAGGGAAGTGGCTCGCACCTCCGCAGGTCTTCGCACCCCTCCCACAGGGAGGGGGATTCCCTCGCCCGCCGGAAGAGGGTGAGGGGCGCGGTCCGCCGTACGGCGGATGCCCCTGCCCCCTTGGCGAACGGCGGCCCTGCGAACCGCCCGGGTGCGGCGCATCATGGCTATCGGAACGGCACAGCGGCCGGAAGCCGCCGCACTTCATAAGCGCTTTGCCCCCTCGTCTGCCTCTGCGTTCTTCGCGCGCTCAGCGGTCGACGCCTTTGCCTCGCCTGTGCCTACCGCCAGCCCAGTTCGCGGATGTCGGCCTCGCTGAAGCCGAGGGCCCGGAGTTTCTCCTTCGTATAGCCGGCCTCTTCGAGGGCCTCCAGCGGCAGCTCGGAATCCATCACTTCGTCGCGGAAGGTGAGCGTCCGCGCGCCGCGCAACTCCGGATCGAGTAAGCCGAATGGAATGTCCCAGCCACTCTCGGTTGAGCCGGCATAGTCGAGGGGGTCGTTCGCCTCTGCGTGGGTAGTGGCCTCGTCGTCCTGCCCGTCCGGGCCGACGCTGTAGATGACGACGCCGTCCTCCGTCCGGCGGTATCGGATTTTCTCCTCGCAGAAGGGATCATCCGGCACCTCGTCGAGAAGCTCCGGCACCAGTTCGTCCAGCGAATCCGGCCAGCGGCCATGCGCCAGCCGCCACTGCTCTACAGCCAGCGCGGCCCGGCTGACCCGCAGCGCGGCATGTGCCTTCACCTCCTCCTTCACAGAGCCGGCAATGGTGGGCAGGAACATCGCTGAGAAGGCGTACATGGCCCCATGCTCTTCGGTCTGCCGCTGAACCTCTGCTTCCAGCCGCGCAGCGGCCGCGCACCTTTGCCGCAGAGGAAGCCGGCTGATCTCGGCCGCCCGGTCCAGTACTCGGTAGTAGAATAGGGCATCTTTCTGCCGGCACCCGGGAATGAGGGCAGACAGACGCCAGCCGAAGTTCTCGTGACTAAGCCAATCGGCATCCGTGCCGCCCGCGCCGCTGAGGTAGTAATGGCCCATAGACCTCTCCCCATGGAATGCAGGTTCCAGAGAGAGTCCTGCATCTTCTTGGGACATCTCGGAGCGTACCGCATGCAGTCCGTCGGCCGAAATCTCGCACAGCTCCAACGTGCGTTGCACGCCTTCAAGCCACAACGCCCCTGCTCCACATCTCACGAGTCCTTCGATGACCTTATGGGCATCACCTATGGATGCAACGGCGCGCCTGCCCTGAACCAAACTGGCTACTCCCTGCGCATCGTCGCCCATTTCCGCGTGATATACGGCTTCGGTCCTGCACAGCTTGACTGCATCCCTTAGCGCCCGCAGGTAGTCCATATCAGCGCACACAGGATCCTCGGCTGGATCCAGGGGGTAAGCCCCTCGAGGGAACACGGCCGCCTCACCGATCTTGCCCAGTGCAGCCTGGTTGGCGTCGAGGTACGCCTTGACCAGGCTGCGCAACTGCTCGGAGTGTGTAGCGCCGCCCGTCCATGTCCCCGCGTAGGCATCAAACAGCTCCCCCTTGGTGTCGCTTTCGGCCGGCGCCATCTGCTTGAAGGCTTCGAGGAGGATCAGCGCGGAGTTCTCCTTGGCGGGGATGGACTGGCGGGCGGCTACGACCTCCTCCCAGGTCACCGGCTGGCCGGCGGCACGGTACTCGGCCAGCTTGGCCTCGACCTTCTTCTCCCAGTGGCGGTCGTACAGGTGCGCGGCGAGCCCGCAGCCGCCGATCAGCGCCAGGCCGATCGCCGCCGCCAGCGCGCAGCCCCGCCCCACGCGGCCCCGCCTGGTGCCGTCAGATGGTGTCGTGGCAGCCATTTGCGTGCTCGCCCTCTCGCCACGTTATGTCGCCCGCCCCGCAGGCACGGGGCGGGCTGGAGCTGTAAATCGGTCGCCCGATACCCCGGGCTCACGCCCGGGGCCAATCCTATGCCGCCCTTGGCAGGGCTCCACGGCAGCCCATCCGACCGATCCAAAGGCTCTGCGGAATAGAAGGTCAGTCCCGTAGGGACGGCATATCCATAGCCAGGGGCGCAAGCCCCTGGAACCAGAATCGCCCGGGCCAGTACAGGCCGCCGTACGGCAGGCAGCACAGCGCCCCACGCGGCCCCGCCGTAGTGCGCTATGGTACATCTCTGGATCCCTTCGCGCGCCTGGTCATCCTGCCTACTATACGGCGCCGACGGCCCCCATATTCGCCGAAGAGCCGACCAGACCGCTCAAGAAAAAGGGCCGCGGCTTACCCACCGCGGCCGGCGGCTGTCATCCCGAGGAGGCCGCAGCCAAGCGGACGACGAGGGATCTCCATGTTCGGGCGGAGCCGCCCCACCGGCGAGATTCCTCGCCCCGCAAAGCGGGGACTCGGAATGACAGTAGCCTTCAGGGGCCGCGGCTTGCGCACCGCGGCCGGCGGCTGTCATCCCGAGGAGGCCGTCCCGCATCTGCGGGAGCGGCCGACGAGGGATCTCCATGTTCGCGTGGAGCCGTCGCAACGGCGAGATTCCCGCCGAAAGGCGGGTAAACCTCGCCCCGCAAAGACGGGACTCGGAATGACATTCGTGGTCAGACGGCGCGACTTGCCCAGGTTCGAGAGCGCGCCTACTCGACCCCGTACTTCAGGTCGCCCCCGAGGGTGTACGCCGCGTCGTCATACAAGTCGATGCAGAGAATGGACAGCGCCAGGTCCACGATCTGGGAGGGGTCGAACCCGGCGCGCATGTAGAACCCCGAGTGCAGGATGAAGGGCTCCGGGATGGCGAGTTCGGCCTGGACGAATTCCCAATCCTGCCAGCCGCGTGACAGGTAGGGCAGCCTGCCCCGGGGCTCGCCCGGCCCGTAGGGCGGCTCGGAGTCCCTGTCCACGGACTCGAAGACCAGGATCTTGGCCGGGGTGCCGAAGATGGGATCGGCCAGATCTTCCATGTGATCCCGCCAGCCCTCCATCTCGTTGTCCGCCACCTTGTAGGCATTGGCCACCGCGGGCGACTGCCGGATCGAGACGTAATGCAGCGGGCCGAAGCCGATCTTGGCACGCCGGTCGATCGTCGCGCCGACGCCGCGCCGATCCCATTCCAGGTCCCCTGTGCACTTATAGAGCCCGCCGAGGTGCATGAACTCGGTCACCTCCACGTAGGCGCCGAAGCTGGGCGGCAGGAACCCGACCGCTTCCGGCCCCTCCTCCAGCGGCGCCACCGGCGGGACCACGCCGACGGCCAGCGTGCCGACGTCCATCAAGTCGTCCCGCACGTTCTTCAGATACCCGCATCCGGTGGAGAGAAGCGTAACGCCGGCCAACGCCGCCACGATCAACACTGCCCGCACGGATCCAATGCGCCTTGCCATGTTCGTCCCCCCTGACCCGCTACCAGAATCTTGTCAGAGCCTGACAGTTTGCACGCGAACTCACCGGAATATTACAGTCCCGCCGGAGCCGCGTCAAGCTCTTTTCGGTCGTCCGGCGGGGCCGGCGCACGGGGGCCCCCGGCTGTCATCCCGAGGAGGCCAGAGACTGCCGAACCGCCGGCTGTCATCCCGAGGAGGCCAGAGACTGCCGGACCGCCGGCTGTCATCCCGAGGAGGCCGCAGCCTGGCGGACGACGAGGGATCTCCATCTTCCGACGCAGGCCGTTCCACAGGCGAGATTGCTCGTTCGCCAGCCGGCGAACTCGGAATGACATCCTTGGGCAGATGGCGCGGCTTGCGCACGGGGGCCAACACCGCGTTGGCAGGGCGCCCCCTCCGACGTTATAATCGCCTTGCCCTCAACTGCAGTCTGGATCGGAGAATCCTCAGCCCGACGGGGGACGCGTTTGGCGGATCAGGACATGGCAGGCGCTCAGCCGAAGGTCAGCGGGTCGGACCTGACGGCGTTCGCCCTCCAGTTGGAGGAGCTGAGGCCGGCGGCGGAGCGGTTCGCCCGGCGCCTGCTCAGGCACGTGCACGATGCCGAGGAAGCGGTTCAGGACGCCTTCTTGCGGCTGCTCCGCGCGCGGGACCAGTTCGAGGGGCGCAGCTCGCTGCGCACCTACGTCTTTGCGGCCGTTCGGAACTCCTGCATCGACCGCCGCCGGTTTCTGCACGACATCCTGTTCCGCACGCGTCTGCAACACGTCACCTACAAGTGATGACGCTCTCTCACGGAGGGGATATCGAAATGGACAGGTTTGGGCTGGGCGTCTGGTCGCACAACATCAAGGACTTCGGCAGCAAGGCGGAGCTGAAGGAGCGGGTCAAGCAGCTTGCCGACACAGGCTTCGACCTCGTCGTCCCCTGCGTGAAGAACCCGCCGGGAGCCGTGGACTTCTTCACGGACGTGGCAAACGTCAACCCGGACTACCCCAACTGGGATCCCCTGAGGGTCCTGATCGAGACGGCCTCGGAACGGGGCATGAAGGTGCACCCCTGGTTCTGCGTCTTCCCGGAGGGGGACGGCTCGAAGCTCCTGCACGAGCATCCGGAGTGCCGAGCGAAGATCGAGGGACGCATGCGGTGGGCGTGTGCTTGCCGGCCGGAAGTGCAGGACTACGTCTTCGAGCTTTACAAGAGCCTGGCGCACAACTACCGTCCGGCCGGGCTGCACCTGGACTACATCCGCACCGGCGGACGGTGCGTGTGCGATTTCTGCAAGGCCCAGATGCGCGAGCGCGGTATCGACATCGAGGCCGTCGACCAGGGCACGCCCGAGTTCGAGCAGTGGACCCGGTGGCGCGCGGGGCGCATCACGGACTGCGTGCGCCGTGTCCACGAGTTGACGCAGGCCGAGGGGATCGAGCTCTCGGCCGCCGCGTTCTCGGGCTACCCCGATTGCATCGAGTCTCAGGGGCAGGATTGGGTCCAGTGGGCCGAGGAGGGAGTCGTCGACTTCCTGTTCCCCATGACGTACACGCAGTCGCTGCGCGTGGCCACAATGCGGACGGTGGCCCATCTGGCCCAGGTGGCCGGCAAGGTACCCGTCTGGGAGGGGCTCTGCAAACGCGCCAGCCGCTTCGCCCGCTGCTCGCCCGAGGAGCTGGTCGAGCAGATCGGGGCGGTGCTGGAGAAAGGCGCCCAGGGCGTGATGATATTCAGCTACTCGTCCCTGGAGCCCGGGGATTTCGAGGCGATAGGGCAGTTGAGATCGGGGTGAGCGGTCAGGGCGAACGCTCGGCCTGTCCAATCACGCAAGCAACATCGGCAGAAGGAGGGCCCATGGCCGCGCCAGAGACGATGAGGGCCGTCTACCTGGAGGAGGCCGGCAGATTCGCGCTGAAGGAAGTGCCCGTCCCCGAACCGGGGCCGCGCGAGGTGCTGGTGGCCGTCAAGGCGTGCGGCATCTGCGGGTCGGACATCCATTTCTACGAGCACGGGCGCATCGGCGACTTCATCGTGCGCGAGCCGCTCGTGCTGGGAGACGAGGCCGCCGGCGAGGTGGTGGCGGCGGGACGCGAGGTCAGGGACCTGAAGGTGGGCGACCGGGTGGCGCCCGAGCCCGGCATACCGTGCGGGCATTGCCGGCACTGCCTCGGTGGGCGCTACAACCTGTGCCAGGGCGTCGTCTTCATGTCTGCTCCCCCGCACGACGGGTTCTTCCGGGAGTATGCGGCCCTGCCGGAGGACTTCGCGCACAAGCTCCCCGACCACGTGAGCGACGAGGCGGGGGCCACGGTCGAGCCCCTGGCGGTGGGTCTGCAGGCCATCGCGCTGGTCGGGTTGGAGCCGGGGCAGAGCGTCGCGGTGCTGGGGGCGGGGCCGATCGGCCTGCTGGCGATCGCCGCGGCGCGTGCGCTGGGCGCCGGAAAGATCACGGCCGTGGACCTTGTGCCCGCCCGGCTCGACTTCGCCCGCCGGATGGGCGCCTCGCAGGTCTGCAACGCCGCCGAGACGGATGTCGCCGAGGCGCTCGCAGACTCGGCCGACGTCGTGCTCGACTGCGTCGCGGTCGACGAGACCCTGGTGCAGGCCTTCCACATCATCCGGCCGGGCGGCCGCGTGGCGTGGGTGGGAATGGCCGCTGAGGTGGCGAGTGTGCCCTTCCAGATGTTCCAGGCCAAGGAGGCGCTCGTGACGGGCGTGTTCCGCTACGCCAACCGGTTCAAGGCGGCCATCGGCCTGCTGGCGTCAGGGAAGGTCGACACCGGACCGCTGGTCACTCACCGCTTTCCATTTCCCGACGTGGCGGAGGCGATCGAGTTCGCCGCGCACAGCCGCGAGGTGGCGCTCAAGACGATGGTGACCTTCCAGTGACCGGACGCCGTGCGCCTTTGGAGTGCGGCGGCACGCCGGAGGCGCCCAAGCTACGGGACTGGCGTTCTGCTCGGCAGAGGCTTTGCATCCGTCGGATGGCCTGCCGTAAAGCCCCGTCAGGGGCGGCATAGGATTAGCCCCGGGCGTGAGCCCGGGGGCTCGGAGCCCTGCCCATTATTCCAGGATCGCCACCGACGCCGGGCCGACGTTCGGGCGCGCGTCGAATTGCGCGCATGGCTCGCCTTCGACCTCGATGACCTCGCGCTCCTCGGTCCTATCCCCCTGCGTCAGGCGGAAGCGCGTCCACGACTTCGGCACGCGCACCCGCACCGTAAGCGGCTCGTCGTAGAGCTCCGTCAGAGGTCGGCCGTAGGTCTTCACCTTCGACTCGTCGCACTCGAGGGCCACCTTGAATCCCGTCTCCGTGGCATCGGTGAGCGGGACGCCGCTCAGGGCCCCGTATTCCTCCCGATACCTGTAGATGTCGCCGGTCGTCGCGGTCCAGAGCCTGTCCCGGTTCGCCACCAGGTAGTCGAGCAGCTTAATGAACCCCTCCTCGCACACGCTGATCCACTGCCCGCCGACGCCGTGGAACCCGACCAGCACCCACTCGCGCTCCTCGACGGCCTGCCTTGCGAACACGGAGGGGTCCTGGCCTGTCCCGCGCTCGTCGGAGAGCCCGGTCCGGCGCGGGGCGCGGAACAGGTAGTACTTGTCCATCAGCTCCCGCATCTCTTCCCGGCTGGTGCCCCACGTGGTGCCGCCGCCGCGCAGGAAGGGCCGGAGCTTGCTCTCGTTCGGGTAGAGCTTCCAGATCAGGCGCGCGCATTCGCCGATCTCGTGGTCGGCCTCCGCGTAGTCCTCCGCGCCCTCATGGCGCATGGTGTGGTTGGCGAGCTCGTGGCCGAATTTGGGGCACACGACCTCCCACGTCTCCCGCGTCCGCTGGTAGCGTCCCGTGCCGGGATTGACAAAGAAGGTGCCGACCAGGCCCCGGCGGTTCATCTCGGGTATGGCGAACTCGGCCTGGGTCTCCATGCTGTCGTCGAACTGCATGCTGAAGGCGCCCAGCTTGCCGTCCTTGAATTCCATGACCTGGGGCTCGCCGTAGGGGGACGACGCGGGCATCGGGCTTTCTCCTTGTGCATTTGCGGGCGCGGGAGGGGCGGCCAGGGCACAGAGCGCGCCCCAAATCAGTGCGGTCAGGGCCATCGTGACTGACGTGATCTTGGGCATCATGAGAAACCAGTGTAGCCGCGCGGCCGCCGTTGTCAAAGGACAGGATTGACAGCCCGCCGGGCCGTGCATAGAATCGGGTGAGGAGTCCACGTGCCAAGGGGGGACAGCCCGTGAAGAACGCCGCCGTCGCGCAGATGTTCGACACCATGGCGGACGTCATGGCGATCCGGGGGGAGGAGGTCTTCCGCGTGAACTCCTACCGCAAGGTCGCCCGCGCGCTGCGCGACCTGACCGAGGACATCGAGCAGGTGCACGCCGACGGGCGCCTGACCGACCT
The DNA here is from genome assembly GCA_964605915.1 of uncultured candidatus Brocadiaceae bacterium. Lineage (GTDB taxonomy): Bacteria > Planctomycetota > Brocadiia > SM23-32 > SM23-32 > DAOVRD01. The sequence goes on from CAZSET010000058.1 coordinate 16,861, forward strand.
GCCCGGGGTCGGCAAGAGCACCGCCGAGAAGATCGCCCAGTTCCTCGACACGGGGAAGATGCAGGCATACGAGAAGCTGATGGAGCGCTTTCCGACGGGCGCGCTCGACATGCTGCGCATCCCCGGCATGGGGCCCAAGACGGTCGGCCGCCTGATGGTGGATAAGGGCATCGAGAGCATCGAGGACCTGGAGGCGGCCATCGAGAAAGGGGCGCTGGCCGGCATGTCGGGCATGGGCGACAAGACCGTCCGGAAGATCCGCACCGGCATCGAGTTCCTGCGCCGCAGCGCCGGCCGCACGCTGCTGGGCAAGGCGCTGCCCGTGGCGCAGCGCATCATCGAGCAGCTTAGGGAACGGTGCAAGCTCGGGGGCGCCGAGGCGGCTGGTTCCCTGCGCCGGATGAAGGAGACCATCGGCGACATCGACATCCTGGTCACCACGACGGGCCGGAAGAAGCGGAAGCGCGGCGATGACGAGGTGCCGGGCGGCAGGGAGATCGTCGAGGCGTTCACTTCCCTGCCGGGCGTAGCGGAGGTGCTGGCGGCCGGGGGCACCAAGGGGTCCGTGCGCACCGAGGAAGGGCTCCAGGTCGACCTGCGCGTGGTGGCCCCGCAGAGCTTCGGCGCGGCGCTCACCTACTTCACCGGATCGAAAGAACACAACATCAAGATCCGCGGCATCGCCCTGGACAGGGGGCTGAAGGTCAACGAGTACGGCGTCTTCAAGGGCGAGAAGCGCGTCGCGGGTAAGACCGAGGAGGAGGTCTACAAGAGCGTGGGGCTGCCCTGGATTCCGCCCGAACTGCGCGAGGACCGGGGCGAGATCGAGGCGGCGGCCGAGGGCAAGCTGCCCGACCTCGTCTCCTTGGAGGACATCCGCGGCGACACGCACGTGCACAGCGAGTACTCGGACGGCAAGCAGTCCGTGCTCGAGATGGCCCGGGCCGCGCGGGATATGGGCTACTCCTACATGGCCGTGACGGACC